>NZ_JASGES010000024.1:0-5318 GCF_047606205.1 Propionicimonas sp.
ATCGAGCGGCTGGTCGAGACGGACGCGCACGTGTTCGTCCTCACCGGTCCGGACGCGGCCCACGTCATCCCCCGCTGGGCGGCCGACGTCGACGACCTGGTCGCACAACTGCGCGCACACCTTCCCGACTAGGGGGCTGCTGAACAATGCTGTTCCGAGCGAGGACGTGCCGGGCGGGATGAGCGGCAAGGCCACATCTTGTGGGTGATCCTGGCCCTGTGCCCCATGGTGTGGCCGCAGCAGATCGCCCTATCCGGCGCGCCGCAGCCGGGACATGATTGTTCAGCAGTCTCCTAGACCCGGATCCACCGACCGAGCAGGTCTCAGCAGGCTCGACCAACCGAGTCGGTGAATCGGGCTTGAGACACGAGTCGCTTTCTCGCGCGGGAGGAGGCCGGCGGATCGGACCGTGGCACGCCGCGGGACGAATCGCCTGCCCGCGCAGGGGAAGGCGTCACCCGCCGACGATCAGACGACGGCGAAGCCGCCGGTCCAGGCCACCTTCTCCGACACCGCGAGGGTGAGCTGGAGGAAGCCGAGTGCCTCCAGCTCGTGCGCGCGGGCGAGCGACCCGGCGTCCAGCGCCTTCACGCCCCCCGCCACGACCGCGTCCACCAGCACCTTCTTGGCCGCGTCCTCCTCGCCGGCGACGAGCACGGTGGTCGGGACTCCCCCGACCTGGCCGGTCGCGAGCGTGGCGGCGAAGGTGGTGTTGAACGCCTTCAGGACCTTCGCCGACGGCAGCGTCTTCTGCAGCTCGGCGGCGGCGGAGCTTCCCTCCGGCACCACCAGGGAGTCGAAGGTGGCGAAGTTCAGGGGGTTGGTGATGTCGACGACGATCTTCTGGTCGAACTGGCTCCCGTACGCCTCGACGATGCCGGCCAGCGCGGGGTACGGAACGGCGAGCACGACCACGTCGCCCAGCGGCGCCGCTCCGACCTGGTCGTGGCTGACGTAGCTGACGTCACTGCCGCCCTCGGCGAGGATGCCGCCGATGGCCTTGCCCATGTTGCCGGTGCCGATGATCGTGAAGGTGGCCATGGTGGTCCTCCTGAAGTAGTTTCGCTTTCAACTACGACTCTAGACCCAGATAGTTTAAACCGCAACTACCCCTGGGGCGGGAGCGCTCAGTCGGCCCAGCCCAGCACGCCGGCCAGCCGGTCCAGCCCCTCGCCGATCACCTCGGGGGAGTTCGTCACGTAGGACAGCCGCATCGTCGACCGATCGGGGTCGGACGCGAAGAACGGCCACCCCGGCACGTAGGCCACACCCGCACCCACGGCGCTCGGAAGGTGTACCGCGGTGTCCACGCCCCCGCCGAGACGCACCCACACGAACATGCCGCCCTCCGGCCGGGTCACGTCGGCTCCCGCGGGCAGCCGGGCCGCGAGCCCCTCGACCATCGCATCCCTGCGCTGCCGGTAGATCCTGACCACGCGCCCGATGTGCGCGTCCAGGTCGCAGGTGGCGAGGTAGTGGGCGACGGCCAGTTGGTCGGTGACCGCGCTCTGGAGACCGACGGCCTGCTTGGCAACCTCGATCGAGCGCAGGATCGGGCCCTCCGCGCGCAGCCAGCCGATCCGCACGCCCGGCGCCATGACCTTGGAGGCGGAGTTCAACAGCACCGTCTGCGCCCCCATCCCCGGCAGGCTCGCCAGCGGCGGCACCTCCTCACCCTCGAACCGGAGCTCGCCGTACGGGTCGTCCTCCAGCAGCGGGACGCCGGTCCGCACCAGCACCTCCGCGACCTCGCGCCGGCGATCGAGCGGCATCGAGCGCCCGGTGGGGTTCTGGAAGGTCGGGATCAGGTAGGTGAACTTGGGCCGGTGGGCGAGGATCGCCGCGTCCAGCGCGTCGGGCAGGACGCCGAACTCGTCGGTGGCGACGGCCACCAGCCGCGCGCCGGCGAGGGCGAAGGCCTGGACCGCGGCCAGGTAGGTGGGCTGCTCGACCAGCACGACGTCGCCCGGGTCCAGCAGCGTCTGACCGACCAGGTAGATGCCCTCCTGCGAGCCGCTGGTCACCTGCAGGTCATCGGGCGTGGTCGCAAGCCTGCGCGACATCCGCGCGGCCAGCTGCTCGAGCAGTTCGGGCTCGCCGTGCGTGGTGGCGTACTGCAGCGCCCGGCGTCCGGAGTGGGCGAGGACGTGGTCGAAGGCCGCCCGGAAGTCGTCCACCTCGAACAGGGACCCGTCCGGAATCCCGCCCGCGAAGGAGATGACGTCCCCGCGCCCGACGACAGACAGGATGTCGCGCACCGGGGAACTCGTCACGCCCGCGAACCGGGAGGCCAACTCGAAGCTCATCCCCGGATCGTCCCACGGGCACCCGATCCATCGATTCGGCGTCCGAGGCCCGGCCGGGGACGCTAGCCTGCCGCCGTGCTCCAGTTCGAGGCCACGGTCGAGGACGTCCTCGCCGGGTCCACCCACACCCCGGCCGCGCGGAGCCACCTGCGGCGCCTGGTCCTCGACAGGCGCATCCACTGTGCGACGACGGCCTTCCTGGTGGCAGTGGGGATCCGGCTGCTCGGCAGCCCCGCTCTGGAACTCACCGGCTCCGTGGTCCCGAGCGCGCTGGGGGCCGCGGCGGTCGCCGTCCTGGTCGGGCTGCTCAGCGGGCCGTGGGCCAGACGCCACGTGGAGGCGGGCCTCCGCCGGGCCGCAACGAAAGCCCTGGCCGAGAGCGGGCAGCCCCGCCGGATCTGGCTGGACGCGACCGGGCTGGGCGCCTACTCCCCCGGCGGCGGCACGTCGCATCTCGACTGGGCCGTGATCGGCGGGATCGAGGAGACACCGGACCACCTCCTGGTGCGCACCGGACCGGTCGAGTCGCTGGCGATCCCGTGGCGGACCGGCCCGCTCGATGTGGCCGCCTTCGCGGCCGAGCTCCGGTCACGACTGAGCACGGTCGTCGGGCAGGTCGCGGTGCTGCCGACCATCGCTCCACAGGACTCCCTGCAGTTCGTGCTCACCGAGGAGCAGTGGGTCGACGCCCTCGTCTGGATGGACCGCCGGGACGGCACGCTGGCACGGCTGGTGCGCCGACGTCGACGCTCGTCCGCGGCGTACTTCGCGCTCCCGCTCGGAGCACTGCTGCTCCTGATCCTGACGACGGCGTCCACCACTTCGTGGTCGGGCCGGTCCCCCTCCGTCCTGCTCGGGGTCCTGGCGGGTTCGGTCCTGATCGTGGGGCTGGCCCAGCTGCTCATCCCCGCCACCGCCGAGTTCGCTCAGCGATCCTCCCGGCGCGGCTACCTGGCACTCGATCCACGTCCGCTCGAGCCGACCCGCGTGTGGGCGAGCGCCGGCGGAGTGGACCTCCAGCGCCCCGGCTCCTGGGACCACCTCGAGTGGTCCTGGATCACCGCGCTCGGCGAGAACCGCGACATGGTGATCCTGCGCACGCGGACGTCCCTCCTCGCCGTACCGAAGGCCGCCGGACCGATCGCCGCCGAGCGCTTCAGCACGGTGGCACGCGAACAGCTGGCGGCCGTCTCCGGTGCCAGGGTGTACGCCTAGGGGGCGAGGCGCTCCCTGATCCAGCGTTCGCCGGCGAGCCGGAACCGGACGCGGTCGTGCAGGCGGGACCTGCGTCCCTGCCAGAACTCCCAGGTGTCGGGGACCAGCCGGTAGCCGCCCCAGTGCGGCGGGCGAGGCGGGTTGAGCCCGTAGCTCGCCGACGCCTTCGCCGCGTTGGCGAGCAGAACGGCACGGTTGGGGATCACCTCGCTCTGCGGGGACGCCCAGGCACCGATCCGCGAATCGAGCGGACGGATGGCGAAGTACGCATCCGACTCCTCGGCGGAGGTGTGCTCGACGCGTCCCTCGACGCGGACCACGCGCTCCAGCTCCGGCCAGTGGAACTGCACCGCGGCGACCGGGTGCGCCTGCAACTCGCGTCCCTTCCGGCTGTGGAAGTTCGTGTAGAACACCAGACCGCGCTCGTCGGCCGACTTCAGCAGCACCACCCGGGTGGAGGGACGCCCGTCCTCGCCCACCGTGGCCAGCGTCATCGCACTCGGCTCGGTCACCGACGCGGCGACAGCGTCGTCGAGCCAGCGCCGGAACAGGGTCAGCGGGGCGCTGCCCGCGTCCGTCTCGTCCAGTTCGCCGCGCTCGTAGCTCTTCCGCATCCCCCTCAGGTCCACGCGAACAGCCTAACCGGCAGGTTCAGCCCGACCCGGGCGGACCAGCCGCTCACGCACCGGCGGGTAGCCGTACGGGGAGGTGCGGGTGATCGTCGGTCCGGGACGCAGCCCCGCCTCGGACGCGTAGCGCCCGGCCAGCTCCGCCTCGGCCGCGGCGTCCCCCGCGTCGGCCCGAACCAGGAGCCCGGCCAGGCCGTCCAGCACCGCCGGTTCGAGCGGACCCGCCCACATGTCCCACAGCAGGAGCTCGTCGCCGTAGCGATGGGCGAGCTGGAACACCACGTACTCGCCGACGAACTCCGGCCCGCACAGCTCCGGGAGCGAGGGCTCCACGCCGTAGCCGGCCGCGTCGAGGACGCCGCTGCGGTGCCCCAGCCAGACCTCGGCCGCGGTCTCGAACGGGGCGCCCGGCCCGCGGGGCATGTCGCGGACGTCGAAGTCGAAGCCGTCCCGGGTGAGTTCGGGGTCGGTGCGCACCCAGCGCTCCGAGTCCCAGTACTCGACGACGACGTGGTCGTGGTGGAACCCGGGCGCGAAGTAGCCGGCGAAGCCCACCACGTTGCGGGCCGGGACGCCCCGGGCGCGCAGGGCACCGGTGAGAAACAGCGAGTGGTCGCGGCAGCACCCCGCGACCCGGGACCCGGGTTGCCTGGGTGCCGTCAGCGGTGCCGGGTGCCGGGCCTGGTCGAGGGCGAGGATCCGCTCCAGCCACCGGCTGTCGATCTCGCCGCGGCGCTCCGCCGCCAGATCCGGGAGCTCGGCCCGGTAGTGGGCGATCGTGTTCCGCGACGCCGCGCACAACGACTCGACGTCGTCGGGGACGGCGAGCAGGAGATCCGCGTAGCCGCCCGGGTCGGAGTAGGGCGACTGCCGTCGCCACCGGTCGAGGTGATCAGCCATGGCACGAGCCTGCCCCCACAGCGGCCGGAATGGCAGGGCTCTCCCCGATCCGGCACGTCCACCCACGCGTTCGCCGGCCGCGTCGGCCGGGGGCGGCAGCAACGGCTGCACCGTGGGCGCCGCGACCCACCCGCGTCCACCGCAACCCGGACTCGCCCTTCTCGCCGGGCCGATCCCTGCCCATCGACTCGCGTCCGCTGCCGGTGCCGCGGCCGGGGCGGCGAACACCCGGCGAGCCGGCGCCGCCCCCCGTGTCGCCGATCCCGTG
>NZ_JASGES010000025.1:0-19338 GCF_047606205.1 Propionicimonas sp.
CGCGGCTACTGGCCGAAGCGCCGGCGATAGGTCGTCGGCGCCAGGCCGGTCGCGCGTCGGAAGTGGTCACGCAGCACGACGGCCGAGTTGAACCCGACCCGGTCGGCGATCTGCTCGACGGCGAGGTCGCTGCGCTCGAGCAGGTCGCGGGCGGCCAGCACCCGCTGCTGGATGAGCCACTTGTGCGGGGTGGTGCCGGTCTCGGACGCGAAGCGACGCGCGAACGTCCGTTCGCTCATCGTCGCGCGGCCGGCGAGGGAGGCGATCGTGTGGTCCTCGGCGAGGTGGGCCACCGCCCACTCCAGCAACGCGGCGAGGCCGTCGGACTCGCACGCCGGGATCGGGGTCTCGACGAACTGCTGCTGGCCGCCGTCCCGCTGCGGAGGCACCACCATCCGCCGGGCGATCGTGCTCGCCACCGCGGCGCCGAGTTCTCTGCGGACCAGGTGCAGGCAGGCGTCCACGCCCGCCGCCGTGCCCGCGCTGGTGATGATGTCGCCGGCGTCCACGAACAGGACGCTCGGATCCACCGCCGTCGCGGGGAAGCGGCGGCGCATCTCCTCGGCGTACATCCAGTGAGTGGTGCACGGCCGCCCGTCCAGAAGGCCGGCCGCGCCGAGGGCGAACGAGCCCGAGCACAGGCTCAGGATCGTCGAGCCGGCGGCGTGGGCCGCGCGCAGCGTCTCCAGGATGGCCTCGTCGTAGACCGGCTGAGGCGTGGTGGGTGCAACGATCACCAGGTCGCTGCCGATGGCGTCGTTCAGGGAACTGGTCGGCACGATCGTCAGCGGGGTGGTGAGCTTGGTCGCGTACGGCTCGCCCGGACGCGTGCCGCACACCTGAAAGTCGAACTCGATGCCCTCCTGGCTACGGTCGATGCCGAACACCTCGGCGGCGACGCTGAACTCGAACAACGAGATCGGCTCGATCAGGATCACGCTGACGCTGTGCAGGGCCATGGACGCCAGCATAGTGGCACTATTCCTTTGCAGGGCGACGTTTCTGCCACTGGTGGCCGAAATCCAATGTTGAAAGGATTTCTGCCATGACCGGACTTCTCATCGCAGCAGGCCTCGTGGCCCTCCTCGTCATCGCCCTGCAGCCGGCGCACGTGCGGTCGTGGCGGCCCGGCTTCGACTCCCGGCTCGACCGTGACCGCGGCCGGCTCGCCGAGGAGCTGGCGCTGCTGGCGTCCTTCGACCCCCTCCCCGCGGCGGGGACCGACCACCCGCGGGACACGGCGGCCGCGGGGACGGGGTCAGGGGCGGCGGTGCATCAGCAGCCGCAACGAGACGAAGCGCAGCAGGGTGGCCGCGGCGTTGGCCGCCACCAGGACGACCACCTCGATCAGGTGGCCGGCCCCGGGCGCGAACGTGGCCAGCGCCCAGAGCGAGCCGCTGGTGAGCCCCAGCGCCACGCCGAACGCGGCCAGGCCGCCTAGATGGTGGCGCAGGGCGCCGCCGCGTCCGCTGATGCCGAACGTGAACCGCCGGTTGGCCGCGGTGTTGGCCACCGCGGTCACCAGCAGGGCGACCAGGTTCGCGGCCTGCGCGCCCAGTGGACGCAGCAGCAGGTACAGCGCGAAGTACGCCACCGTGCTCGCCACGCCGACCGCACCGAACCGGAGCAGCTGGCCGAGCATGCCGGACGGGACCCCCGGCACGGTCGAGGGCAGGTCCGGGCGCACCAGTTCCGCGCGCACCCGGTCCAGGGGGATCCGCCGGCCGGCCAGGCCGCGCAGCAGCCGCCAGATCCCGCGCAGGTCCTCGGTCGCCGTCGCCACGATGTCGACCGTGGTGCCCGGATCGTCGACCCAGTCCACCGGCACCTCGTGGATGCGCAGCCCCGCGCGCTCGGCGAGCACCAGCAACTCGGTGTCGAAGAACCAGTTGTTGTCCTCCACCAGCGGCAGCAGTTGTCGAGCCACGTCTCTGCGGACGGCCTTGAAGCCGCACTGGGCGTCGGTGAACGACGCCCCGAGGGTGGTCCGCAGCAGCAGGTTGTAGCTGCGCGAGATGAACTCCCGCTTCGGCCCGCGCGCCACCCGTGAGCCGCGGGCGAGCCGGGTACCGATCGCGACATCGGAGTGGCCGCTGACCAGCGGCGCCACCAGGGGCAGCAGCGCCTTCAGATCGGTGGACAGGTCCACGTCCATGTAGGCGACCACGTCCGCGTCGGAGGCCAGCCAGACCTGGCGCAGCGCCCGCCCGCGTCCCTTCGCGTCGAGGTGGACCGCCCACACCGACTCGTTCCTGGTCGCGAGACGCTCGGCGATCGGCCAGGTGCCGTCGGTCGAGGCGTTGTCGGCGATCACGATCCGGTAGTCGTAGGGGAAGTTCTCCGACAGGTAGCCCTCCAGCCGCAGCACGGACGCGGCCAGGTCGGCCTCCTCGTTGTAGACGGGGATGATCACGTCGACCAGCGCCGTGCGGGGCCGTGCGGCGCGGTCGGTCGCGGGGACGGGAAGGGCGCTCATCGTGGTCACCTCACTTCGCCTGGGTCAGGTCGTAGACCGTGGTGCTGCCGACGGTCGTCGAGGAGTAGTTGTCCTCGACCCATTCCGCGATCTGGCTGGCGACGTCGGATCCGCCGTTGCTGGCACCGATCGAGTTCGCGATGTAGTAGTGGATCCTCCCCTCGGCGACGTACTCCTTGAACTGTTCGAGCGTCGGGGACGGATCGGAGCCGTTGAAACCGCCGATCGCCATCACGGACCGCTGTGTGGCCAGCTGGTAGCTCGCCGCGTTCTGGGAGCCGGTCGTCGCGGCCACCCAGGTGTACGAGCCGGAGTCCTGCAGCAGCAGGTTCGTCAGCTCCGTGGACGTCGACGCGCCGTTCAGCAGGCCGCCCATCCCGCCGCCGCGGCCGCCGGAGGCGGAGCCTTCGGACGTGCGCGAGGAGGCGCCGGTGGAGGTCGACGGGCCCCCGGCCGAACCGGTGGACGCCGATGAGCCGCCCCGGGCCGGGGGTTGTCCCGCCCCAGTGCCACCGCCGAACCCGCCGCCACCGGGCCCGCCACCACCGGGCCCGCCGCCGCGCCCGCCGCCGAAGCTGTTGCTCGAGACCGGACCGGCGGTGACGATCGAGCCGGTGTGCGCGGTGGAGGCGGTGTTGACCGAGTAGGCGTACGGACCGGCGAGGCCGGCGAACACACCGACCACCAGGGCGGCGGTGGTCAGCGCCTTCGGCAGCAGGTTGCCGACCGCGAGCCCGGTTCCCGCGGCGGTGGCCAGCCCCAGCACCACCCAACCGAGGATCGAGTACCACGAGCCGGCCTGCTGCAGCAGCACGACCGCCCAGACCCCGGTGCCGACCACGGCCGCGGCCAGCACCAGGCGAGCGACGAGGCGTCCGCGGTTCGCCCAGAGCCCGGCACCGCCCAGGGCGACCGCCCCGCCGATGGCCGGTGCGAGCGCCACCGTGTAGTAGTCGTGGTAGATGCCGGCCATGAAACTGAACACCAGGGCGGTCACGACCAGCCAGCCCAGCCAGACCACGATGCCGCCGGCCAGTGCCTGCGACGGGGTCTGCCGGCGGTTGCCGTCCGCGTCCCGCGTCGGTGCCAGCCTCCGGTGCGCGAAGGCGTAGCCCAGTGCTCCGACGCAGAGCACGAGCGCGGCGGGGATCAGCCAGGACACCATGCCGCCGGAGACGCCCTCGAACATCCGCAGGATGCCGATCTCGCCCCACCGGCTGGAGCTGTTGCCCACCGAGCCGGTCTCCTCGCCGGTCAGCCGGCCGAAGCCGTTGTAGCTGAGGATCAGCTCGAGCAGCGAGTTGTTCTGCGAGCCGCCGATGTAGGGACGCAGCGACGCAGGCGTCAGTTCCACCACCGCGACGTACCAGCCGAACGAGGCGATCATCGTGACGAAGGCGACCAGCAGGTCGACCAGGCGCTTCTTCCAGGACGCGGGCGCGGCGATCCAGTACGCGACGACCAGCGCGGGTAGGACCAGGAAGGCCTGCATCATTTTGGTGAGGAAGCCGAAGCCGAGCGCAACTCCGGCCACAGCCAGCCAGCCGCGGGAGGCGCGCTCGCCGGCCCGGACGGTGAAGTAGCTCGCCAGCACCATCGTGAAGACCAGCAGTGCGTCCGGGTTGTTGAACCGGAACATCAGGGTGGCGACAGGGGTGAGGGCGAAGGCGACGGCGCCGATCAGCGCCGCCCAGTGGGCGTTGCGCGGGGTCAGCGGGTGCGTGGAACCGGGGGCGTTGCGCTGGGTCAGGAGGGTGCGGCGGACGGTCGCGTACAGGACGCCGACGCTGGCCACGCCGAGCAGCGCCTCGGGGACGAGGATGCTCCACGAGCTGAGCCCGAACAGGCGGACCGACAGCGCCATCAGCCAGATGGCGGCCGGCGGCTTGTCGACGGTGATGCTGTTGCCACCGTCCAGGGAGCCGAAGAACCAGGCCGTCCAGTTCGTGGAGCCCGCCTGCGCGGCGGCGGAGTAGAAGGAGTTCGCGTAGCCGGAGGCGGACAGGCCCCAGATGTAGAGGAAGCCGGTCGCCACCAGGAGGGCGATCACCGTTCCCCGGGCCACCCAGTCGGGACGGTCCTCGGCGTAGGCGTAGTACCGGCGGGACGCTGTCGGGTCGGCCGGCCCGGCCACGGGGGCCGGCGTCTGGGTCTCGATCACGGTCATGGACCTAGCCAAGCCGCCCGGGCTGGCACTCCCATCGGCCCACCCTGTGAGCCTGTTGTGAGCGTGGGGGGTGCTCAGGCCAGCGGGACCCGGAACGAGAACGTGGTGCGGCCGGGCTCGCTGTCCAGGGCGACCTGGCCGCCGTGGGCGTGGACGACGGCGGAAACGATCGCCAGGCCGAGGCCGGTGGACGAGCCGCCCGCCTTGCGGACCCTGCTCACGTCGGCACGGGTGAACCGCTCGAACACCGATCCCTGGATCTCGCTCGGCACGCCGGGACCGTTGTCGGTCACCGAGATGACCGCCCAGCCGTCCTCGGAGCGCAGTGAGGTCTGCACCCGTGTGCCCGCCGGGGTGTGGGTGCGGGCGTTCGCCAGCAGGTTCGCCACCACCTGGTGCAGGCCGTGGGCGTCGGCGAGGGCCGTCACCGGCTCTTCGGGCAGGTCCAGCGTCCAGCTGTGCTCGGGGCTGGCCGCGCGCGCGTCGCTGACCGCGTTGAGCACGATCTCGGTGAGGTCGGTCGGCCGGATGTCGAGAGTCGGCTCCGAGTCGAGCCGGGCCAGCAGCAGGAGGTCCTGGACGAGCACCGACATCCGCTCGGACTCGGCCTCGATCCGGCCGAGCGCGTGGGCGGCGTCCTCGGGCAGCTCCTCGCTGCCGCGCCGGGTCAGTTCGGCGTAGCCGCGGATGGACGCGAGCGGGTTGCGCAGCTCGTGCGAGGCGTCCGCGACGAACTGGCGCACCTTCGTCTCGCTGTGGTGGCGTGCCGCGAGCGCGTGCTCGACGTTGTCGAGCATGTGGTTGAAGGCCAGGCCCACGCGCCCGACCTCGGACGCCGGGTTGGCGTCCCCCGGCGCGACCCGGATGGGGACGTGGCCCTCGCCGCTCTCCAGCGGCAGGTTCGACACCTGGGTCGCGGTGGCGGCGAGCCGGGTGAGCGGACGCAGGCTCTGCTCGACCACGCGCCGGGCGGCGACGAAGGAGATCAGGATGGCGCCCGAGGTCAGCAGCGCCGCCATCACGACGACGTTCGTCATCGGCCCGGTCACCCCGGAGTAGGGCAGGCCGACGAGCCGGGTGGAGTCGCCGCTCGCCGTGAGCATCACCCGGTAGAGGCCGGCGCCCTCCACGGTGACGGTGGACGGGCGTGCGCCGGCCACGCTGACCAGGTCGGCGGCGGCATCCTTCGTGACGCCGTCGGGCAGGTTCAGCCACCAGGTGCCGTTGATCAGATCCATCCGGATCAGGCCCGCCCCGGACGGGTCGGCCGGGCCCCCGCCGGTGCCTCCGGAGCCCGTGCCCGTGCCGGTGCGCCAGGGCGGGCGCGACGCGGCCGCCTGGAGCTGCTCGTCCAGCTGGTTCTGCAGGATCTGGAAGATGGCGAGTGCCGTGAACAGGCTCAGCCCCACGGTGACCAGCGCGACCAGCGCTGTCGTGCGCAGCACCAGTTGGCGGCTCAGCGTCCCCTTGCCCATCGGGGAGGGGGCGCCGGCCGCCGCGGGCAGCGCGGGTACCGTCATTCGGCCGCCGGCTTGAGCACGTACCCGGCCCCCCGCATGGTGTGGATCATCGGGGCACGACCCGCGTCGATCTTCTTGCGCAGGTAGGAGATGTACAGCTCGACGACGTTCGCCTGGCCCCCGAAGTCGTAGTTCCACACCCGGTCGAGGATCTGGGCCTTGCTGAGCACGCGTCGCGGGTTGCGCATCAGGTAGCGGAGCAACTCGAACTCGGTGGCGGTCAGGTTGATCACCTGCCCGGCCCGGGTCACCTCGTGGCTGTCCTCGTCGAGGGTGAGGTCGCCGACCACAAGCTGCGACTCGTTGCGCAGAGTGGTCGCGCCCGAGCGGCGCAGCAGCGCGCGCAGCCGGGCGACGAGCTCCTCCAGGCTGAACGGCTTGGTGACGTAGTCGTCGCCGCCGGCGGTCAGCCCGCCGATCCGGTCGTCGAGGGCGTCCTTGGCCGTCAGGAAGATCACCGGCACGTCGGGCTGCTCGGCCCGGATCCGACGCATCACCTCCAGGCCGTCGAAGTCGGGCAGCATCATGTCGAGCACGATGGCGTCCGGACGCACCTCGCGCGCGGTCTTGACCGCGGACAGGCCCGACTCGGCGGTGGAGACCTCCCAACCCTCGTAGCGCAGCGCCATGCTGAGCAGCTCGGTCAGGCTGGTCTCGTCATCGACAGTCAGAACCCGGATCGCGGTGCCGTCCGGGCGGGTGAGTGCTTCCTGTCCACTTCGTGCGGTGATGGCCATAGGGGTGACTCTCTCAGCGTCGGGTGAGGAACCGCTGGCAGTTTCCTGTGAGAAGACTATGACTCGGCCCTGCCCGGTGCCGAGTGGGGAACCACGAAGCGGTCCCGTCGTGGTCGGGCCGACACCCCGGCGGCGGAGCGGCGGCAGGTAGCCTGTGGGCGGAGCCGGGCGGACGCCGGCACGCGGAGAGGGGACGGCATGCGGGTGCTTCGCGGTGCCGCCGGTCTCCTCGGCGAGGTGCTGGTGACCGTGGGCGCGGTGCTGCTGCTGTTCGTCGGCTGGCAGTTGTGGTGGACGGACGTGACCTCGGACGCGGATGCGGCCCAGGTGGTCGACACCCTGCAGGCCGGATTCGACAGTCCGGGCTGGGTGCAGCCGAAGCAGGTCAGGCTCGGGGACGCCTACGCGATCGTGCGGATCCCGCGCTTCGGCGCGTCCTATGCGCGCCCGTTGTACGAGGGGACGACGGCGGCGGTGCTGGACCGCGGTGTCGGCCACTACGTGGGCACCGCGATGCCGGGCGAGGTGGGCAACTTCGCGATGGCCGGGCACCGCACCACCTACGGCAAGCCGTTCAACCGGATCGCGGAGCTGAAGGCCGGCGACGTGGTGCTGGTGGAGACCGGCCCGACCTGGTTCGTGTACCGGGTCACCGGCCACGAGATCGTCGCCCCCGACCAGGTGTCGGTGCTGCTGCCCGTGCCCAACCGGCCCGGTGAGACGGCCACGGTGGCGGGGCTGACGATGACCAGTTGTCACCCCGAGTTCAGCGCGCGGCAGCGGTACGTGGTCCACGCCACCCTGGAAGCGTCCTATCCGCATGCCGACGGTGTGCCGGCCGCCGTGCTGCAGGTGTCGTGATGTCGTTCTACGGGTGGTTGTGGCGGGTCCTTCCCGGGCCGGTCCCGGCGAAGGTGGTGCAGGCCGCGCTGCTGGCTGTGGCCGTGGTCGCGGTGCTGTTCGGGTGGGTCTTTCCGCAGGTCGCCCCGTTCATGCCCTTCAACAACACCACCGTCGGACCGTAGCGCCATGACTGGGGTTCCCCTCACCGAGTTCCTGCCCCTGGCCGTCTTCCTGGTCAGCTACGCCCTCGACCCGCGCAAGTTCCGTACCGCGCTGTACTTCCTGGCCGCGGTGCTGTGGGCACTCGCCCTCGGGTTCGGGCTCGCCCTGGGCACGTTCTCCGGCGCGGGAGGGTTCGCCGAGGCGATCTTCCTGGTGGTCGTGATCGGGCTGGGGCTGGCAACCGTGGTCGGGCTGGCGGGCTTCCTGCTGGTGAGCGGGGTCATCCTCCTGCGCAGGGAGGGCGTGCGCGTGTCCCGGCTGCTCGGAATCGGGGTCGGGCTGGTCATGCTGGCCTACACAGGTGGCGTCGTGGCCGTGGTGGTGACGAGCTCGCTGCCCCTGTTCACCTGGCTGCTGCTGCTCGGTCTGCCGGCCGGCTACCTCGGCTTCGCCTTCGTGGCCTTCCTGCTCTACGGGAGCCTCTATCCGGCCCTGATGGCGCGCCGCGGGGCGCCCGTGGCCGCCGTCGTCGTGCTCGGCTCGGGGCTCATCGAGGGGCGGGTGCCGCCGCTGCTGGCCGGTCGGTTGCGCCGCGGACGTCAGGTGTTCGAGCGGCTCGCCGCGCGCGGCGTCCCGCCGCGGGTGATGGTGACCTCGGGCGGGCAGGGGCCGGACGAGCCGGTGGCGGAGGCGACGGCCATGGCGGAGTACCTCGTCTCGGACGGCCTGCCCCCCGAATGCGTGCTGGCCGAGGACCGCTCCCGGAACACCGAGGAGAACCTCGCCAACACCGCCGCCCTCCTCGCCGACCGGGCGATCACGGGGCCGATCGCCGTGGTCACCAGCGACTTCCACGCTTTCCGGGCCGCGCTGCTGATGCGTCGCCACGGCCTGGCCGGCTACGCCGTCGGTGCCCCCACCGCCCGCTACTACTGGCCGCCCGCGGTGATCCGGGAGTTCATCGCGGTCCTGCGCGACCACCTCCTGCTGAACGGGGTGCTGGTGGCGCTCTCGCTGCTCCCGCTGCTGTTCGCGGTCGCCGGGACGCTCTCTCAGCGGTAGCCGAAGGCCCTCGGCCCCACGATCACGTCCACCCAGCGGAGGTCGACGTCGTCCACGCGTCCTGGCCGGGCCGTGGTGGACGGGTTCTCGACGACCAGCCGGATCATCCGGCCGACGGCTTCCTCCTCGCCCTGCGCACGGATCTCGACGGTTCCGTCGGCCTTGTTCTCCGCATAGCCGGACAGGTTCAGGTAGCGGGCCTCGCCCATGGCCCACCAGCGGAACCCGACGCCCTGGACGCGTCCCCGGACGGTGATCTGGACGGCGATCATGGGCACCCATTGAAGCCGGTCCGGGCCAGCGTGGCGACCCCGTGGCCGGACCACCGGTTCCAGCGGCTGGGCCACGCGGGCCCGAGGGGCTCGGCGTCTGGAAGGATGCGCGCATGAGTGAACCGGTCCGCGAAGTACTCACCTGGCAGGCCTTCGGCTCGGCCGCCCGTGAACTCGCCCAGCAGGTGGTCGACTCCGGTTTCCGGCCCGACCTGATCATGTCGATCACCCGCGGCGGCATGCTCCCCGCGGGCGCGATGAGCTACGCCATGGGCATCAAGAACCTGCACATCATCAACGTGGAGTTCTACACCGGCGTCGACACCCGGCTGCCGCTGCCCGTCCTGCTGCCGCCGGTTCCTGCCGCCGTGGACCTCTCCGACAAGCGCGCGTTGATCGTGGACGACGTCGCGGACACCGGCGAGACGCTGCGGATGGTGCGCGACTTCTGCGCCGAGCACGTCGCCGAGACGCGCACCGCCGTGCTCTACGAGAAGCCCCAGTCGGTGGTGAAGTGCGACTACGTGTGGAAGCGGACCGACGAGTGGATCGCCTTCCCGTGGAGCGCCGAGGAACCCCTGATCGGCACGTCCACCGACAACTGAGTCACGATGGCCGTGCGGGCGTCGATCTCCGACCGACCGTCCGGACGATGTGTGTACAATCTCGCCTATGGGTGTATCCGAGACACCGCGGCGAACTGCGCGCATCGACATCCGTACCACGGAGGATGAGCGCGTCCTCCTGGTGGAGGCCGCACAGCTGACGAACCGGACAGTCAGTGAGTACATTCGCACCCAGGCGTTGGCCGATGCCCGCCGGGACGTCGAAGCCGCCCGACGCTTCGTCCTTTCGCCGCAGGCCTGGGATGGGTTCGTCGAGGCGCTCGAGCACCCCGAGGATCATCAGGGGAGTTGGGAGACCTTGCGCGCGGTGCCGCGGCCGTGGGCGGCTGATCGGTGACCTTCTCCGCACCCCGACGCTTGGAGCCCGGTGACGACCTCCGGCAGTTCGACTGCGGTGTCGAGGAGTTGAACCTGTGGCTGCGCACGCGAGCCACCCGGTCTCTCTCCACCGGGGACGCCGTCACGTGGGGTGTCTTTGACGACGAGACATTGGCGGGGTTCTACGCACTTGCACCGGTATCGGTGGACCGCGGCGAAGCGGGTGGACGACTGGATCGGAACGCCCCGCAGCAGATACCTGCAGTACTGCTTGCCCGCCTTGGTGTTGATGGACGTTACCAGCGGCATGGGCTTGGTCGTGCGCTGGTCGCCGATGCCGCCGAACGCGCTCGTGCCGCGGCGAGCCAGGTTGGTGGCAGGGCCTTGCTCGTGGACGCCAAGACTCCCGAGGTTGCCGATTGGTACGAGCGCCTCGGGTTTCGGACCTTTCGGGATGACCCGCTGCGGCTCTATCTGCTGTTCTGACTCCGCGACGTGAATGCAGCCGGTCCAACTGGCTGCCGCAGCGCGCGGGTCCTGATCCTGGATCCCACCCCACTGCGCCGGGGCGGCGAGAGAGCGATCGGCGTCCAGCGGGGCCGGCCCTCCTCGACGCCGGTGTCACCGGAGTCGGTCGAACGGGCCCCTCGCGCACCCGTCCCCGCCTCAGTCGTGGCGGAAGCGGTAGTCGAGAATGAGGGTGCCGAGCGCGGAGTGCGCGACCGACTCGAGGCGGAGACGGCGGGGGGACGGGAGCTCGCCGAACAGGCCCGTGCCGGTGCCCAGCAGCAGCGGGTGGACGAACAGCGTGAGCCGGTCGACCAGATCGTGCGCCATCAGGAACCGGGCGAGCTGCCCGCTGCCCAGGACGGTGATCACGCCCTGGCCCTCCGACTTCAGCCAGGCCACCGAGCCGTGGACGTCGTCGGCGATCACGGTGGTGGGCTGCCACGTCGGCGCCGGCACCGTGCGGCTGACCAGGTACTTCGGGGTCGCGTTCAGATGGGCGGCCATCGGGTTGTCGTCGGGCTGGGCCGGCCAGAAGGCCGCCAACTCCTCGTAGGTGCGCCTCCCGAACAGGTAGGCGGTGGTCGCGTTCGCCACGCCGGGCTCGTTCGGCGGCTGCACGGGGTAGTCCATCCCCCAGCCCGGGTGCGCGAAGTCGCCGTCCGGGTTCGCCAGGCCCTGCATCACGCCGTCGACGGACAGGAACTCCACCAGTCTCAGTTCTCGCACGTGCTGCCTCCTTCTCGCTGTCTCCACTCTCCTCACCGGACCCGACGCGATCAACCCCCCGGCGCCGGACGTCCGCCAGCACGGGCCCCCGCCTCCCTACGCTGGCCCTGCCCCGCCACGCTCGCGGGGGAGAGGGGTGGTTCGCGTGGGGGTCGAGCTGTTGTTCACCAACGGCGCGGTGTGGTTGGGCCCTGGGCTCCGCACCGACGCCCTGGCCGTCAGCGACGGACGGATCAGCGCCCTCGGCGCGGCGGCCTCCGCCCGGGACGCCGGCCAGATCGTCGACCTCTCCGGCGGCCTGCTGCTGCCCGCGTTCTCCGACGGCCACTGCCATCCGCCGCAGGCAGGCATGGAGAAGCTCGGGCCGTCCATCTCGCACCTGACCTCGGTCGCGGCGATCGTCGCGGAGGTCGGACGACACGCAGCCGCGCATCCCGAACGGGACTGGATCGTCGGGGGCAGCTACGAGCCCGCGCTGGCGCCGGGCGGATCCTTCCACGCCGCCTGGCTGGACGAGGCGGTCGCCGATCGCCCCGTCCTGCTGCGCGCCCACGACTACCACACGGTGTGGTGCAACTCGCGGGCACTGGAGATCGCCGGCGTGGACGCGTCCACCCCGGACCCCGCGACCGGCCTGATCGACCGGTTCGCCGACGGCCGCCCGGTCGGCACGCTGCGCGAGCCCGCCGCCTACACCCTCGTCGACCGGTTCGCGCCCGAGCCCACCCCGGCGGAGAAGGCGGACGCGCTGGGGCTGGCCTGCGCCGACATGGCGGCGGTCGGCGTGACCTGGATGCAGGACGCCTGGGTCGAGGCGGGCGGCCACCGTCCCTACCTCGCGCTGCTCGACAGCGGCCGGCTGAACGTCCGCACCAACCTCGCGTGGCTGGCCGAGCCGGACCGCTGGCGCGACCAGTTGGCCGGGTTCGTCGCCCAGCGGGAGGAGGTCAGGGCGAGCGGCGCCCCACGGCTGCTCACCGGCGAGACGGTGAAGTTCTTCGCCGACGGAGTGATCGAGTCGGCCACCGCCGAGCTGCTGGAGCCGTACCTCGACACCCACGACCACGGCAGGGCGGTCTGGCCCGCGGACCAGTTGGCGCTGGCCGTCGCCGCCGTCGACGCGCTGGGCTTCCAGACCCACATCCATGCAATCGGGGACGCGGCCGTCCGGCACGCCCTCGACGCGATCGAGCACGCGATCCGCACCAACCCGGAGCGCGACCGCAGGCCGGTGATCACCCACGTGCAGCTCGCCGAGGCGTCCGACCTGGCGCGGTTCGCGTCCCTCGGTGTCACGGCGGCGATGCAGACCTACTGGGCCCAGCGCGACGCGTTGATGGACGAGCTGACCGCGCCCCGGCTGGGTCCGGCGCGCACCGATCGCCAGTACCCGGTGGCCACCCTGCTCGCCCTCGGGGCGCGGGTGTCGATCGCGAGCGACTGGCCGGTCTCGACGAACTCCCCGCTGGAGGCGTTGACCGTTGCCGCGACCCGCCAGAACGACGCGGGCCTGCCCGCAGGCGGCTGGATGCCCCACGAGCGGCTGCCCCTCGAGCAGGGCCTGCTCGCCGCCACGGCGACCGGCGCCTACCAGGGCTTCACCGACCTCTTCCGCGGCTCGATCACGGTGGGGAGGGACGCGGATCTGGTCTGGCTGGACCGGGACGTGACGGCGGCCGATCCGGCGCTCGCCCGGACGGCGGTGGTCCGCGGCACCTGGCTGGCCGGGGTCCAGACCTACCAGGCGTGAGCCGCAAGGCCGGGGCGTCGGTGTTGAGGTTTCCGCGAACAGGCCATGGCTGCCCAGCGGTATTCGTCGCCACTGCCCGGCCAGTGATGCGTATTCCGTAACGCGATCGACGCGGGGCTCCGCTAGGTTGATCCTGTCAGGACGGCGAGAGGCGCCGCAGCAGTGGTTGCCGGGGAGGTGGAGGAGTGCAGCGCACCACGGCATTCGAGCGTGGTCGGCCGCCCGCGCGGACGGTGACGCAGGCGCTCGCCACGAGCCGTCCCTCGGTCTTCTGGCTGGACGGCCTGCACCGGGTCGACCACCGCCCTCTCGTGGGCGGGCGCGCAGCCGACCTGGTCGTCGTCGGGGGAGGCTACGCCGGGTTGTGGACGGCGATCCGCGCCAAGGAGCGGGACCCGTCCCGCCAGGTGGTGCTGCTGGAGGCCCACGAGGTCGGCTGGGCGGCGTCCGGCCGCAACGGCGGCTTCTGCGAGGCCAGCCTCACCCACGGCGAGGAGAACGGGCGGCAGCGCTGGCCCGACGAGCTCGACCAGCTCGACCGGCTCGGCAGGGAGAACCTGGACGGCATCGAGGAGACGGTCCGCCGCTACGGGATGGACGTCGAGTTCGAGCGCACCGGCCAGCTCAGCGTCGCCGTCGAGCCCCACCAGCTGGCCTGGATCGAGGCCGACGACGGCTTCCTCGACCGAGCGGCGGTGCGCGCGGAGGTGAACTCGCCGAGTTACCTGGGCGGGCTGTGGAGCCGCCACGACGCGGCGCTGGTGAACCCCGGCCGGCTCGCCCTCGAGCTTGCCCGCGTCGCCGACGAGCTGGGAGTGGTCATCCACGAGCACTCCGAGGTGCAGGCCATCGAGGGCGGCGGGCCGGTCACGGTGACCACGGCGCGCGGCTGGGTGAAAGCTCGCTCCGTGGCACTGGCGACCAACGTCTTCCGCTCCCTGCTCCGCCGCAACCGGTTGCTCACCGTCCCCGTCTACGACTACGCGATCGTCACCGAGCCGCTGGAGGCGGCACAACTGGCCTCGATCGGCTGGTCGAACCGGCAGGGCGTCGCCGACCTGGCCAACCAGTTCCACTACTACCGCCTGACCGCCGACAACCGGATCCTGTTCGGCGGCTACGACGCGATCTACCACTACGGCGGCAAGGTGCGGGCGGGCTACGAGGAGCGCCCGGCCAGCTACCGGCGCCTCGCCGAGCACTTCTTCGCCACCTTTCCCCAACTGGACGGGCTGCGGTTCAGCCACCGGTGGGCCGGCGCGATCGACACCTGCACCCGCTTCTGCGCGTTCTACGGCCTGGCCCGCGCCGGGCTGGTCGCCTACGCGGCGGGCTTCACCGGGCTCGGCGTCGGCGCCACCCGCTTCGCCGCCGACGTCATGCTCGACCTGCTGGCCGGTGAGGAGACGGCGCGGACGTCGCTGCGGATGGTGCGCGAGCGTCCGCTGCCGTTCCCGCCCGAACCCGCCGCGGCGCTCGGCATCGCCGTCACGAAGTGGTCGCTGGATCGCGCCGACCACAACGAGGGCAGGCGCAATGCCGTCCTGCGCTCACTGGACGCCCTCGGCCTGGGGTTCGACTCGTGACCACCCGCGCCGAGGCCGTCGAAGACCTCCGACCACCGACAACCCGAAGGAGACGCATCCGATGAGTTCGTACGCCGTGACCAACCCGGTGACCGGGGACCTGCTCGTCAGCTACCCCGGGATCACCGACTCCGACCTGGCGGACGCGATCGCGCGCGCGGATGCCGCCACCCGCGGCTGGGGGCGCCGCAGCACCGTCGCGGAGCGGGCCGCTCTCGTCCGCGCGGTCGGTGACCTGCACAGCGAACGTCGAGACGAGCTGGGCAGGGCGCTCGTCGCCGAGATGGGCAAGCCGCTCGCCCAGGCCCTCGGCGAGATCGACTTCGCCGCCGACATCTACCGCTACTACGCCGAGGCGTCCCCCGCCGAGCTCGCGGACCAGCCGATCGAGCTGCTCGCCGGCACCGGGACGGCCGTGATCCGGTCGGCGCCGCTCGGTGTGATCCTGGGGATCATGCCGTGGAACTTCCCGTTCTACCAGGTGGCCCGGTTCGCCGCGCCGAACATCGTCGTCGGCAACAGCGTCCTGCTCAAGCCCGCACCCCAGTGCCCGCACACGGCGGAGCTGATCCAGGCGATGTACGCCGACGCCGGCGTGCCGGACGGGGCGTACCAGGCGATCCTGGCCAGCAACGAGCAGATCTCGGCGGTGATCGCCGATCCACGGGTCCAGGGCGTCTCCCTGACCGGCTCCGAGCGCGCGGGGTCCGCGGTGGCCGAGCAGGCCGGGCGGCACCTGAAGAAGGTCGTCCTCGAGCTCGGTGGGTCCGACCCGTTCATCGTGCTGTCGGCGGACGACCTGGACGCGGTGGTGGCCGACCTCGTCGCCGGGCGGCTGGACAACTCCGGCCAGTCCTGCAACGCCCCGAAGCGGGCGATCGTCGTCTCCGACCTGCACGCGGCCTTCACCGAGAAGCTGGTCGCAGCGTTGTCCGGGGTCGCCCCCAGCGACCCGCTGGCCGACGACGCGGAGCTCGGGCCGGTGTCGTCCCTGGTCGCGGCCGAGCGCCTGGAGGGCCAGGTGCGGCGCGCCGCGGAGGCCGGGGCGTCCATTCTGCTCGGCGGTACCCGCGACGGCGCCTTCTTCGCCCCGACCGTGATCACCGGCATCCCGCGGGACTCGGCGATCTACCGCGAGGAGATGTTCGGGCCGGTCGCCCTCGTCTACGAGGTGGCCGACGAGGCCGAGGCGATCGAGGTCGCCAATGACACCCCCTACGGGTTGGGCTCCTACGTCTACACCACCGACGCCGAGCAGGGCGAGCGGGTGGCCAACGCCATCGACGCCGGCATGGTGTTCGTCAACTGCGTCCTCGCCGACGGCGTGGAGTTGCCGTTCGGCGGTGTGAAGCGCAGCGGCTTCGGCCGCGAGATGGGCCGGCTCGGCGCGACCGAGTTCGCCAACCGCAAGCTGATCCGGACAGTCGCACCGGGTGCGTGAATTTCCGTCGAGTGGCCAGAACCCCAACCGGTCGTGGCCGGCGGGATTCTGACAACTCGGCCGGAGCGGGCCCACGAGCGCGCAGACGGGAAGAGTGAGAGACCGTGACTGAGGCAGGGAGGACGACCATGACCGAATCGCTCGTCGCACCGGGGAGACCCAGCGACCACCTCTGGATGCACTTCACCCGGATGGGCACGGCCGAGCGCAACGGCGTCCCCGTGATCGCCGGCGGTGAAGGCTTCGAGATCATCGACGAGGCGGGCCGCCGCTACCTCGACGCGCTGTCGGGGCTGTTCGTCGTCCAGGCCGGCTACGGTCGCGACGAGATCGTCTCGGCGATGGCCGCGCAGGCGAAGAAGCTCGCCTTCTTCCCGCTGTGGTCCTACGCGACACCGCCGGCGATCGAACTGGCCGACCGGCTCGCCGGCCTCGCGCCGGGCGACCTCAACAAGATCTTCTTCTGCTCCGGTGGCGGCGAAGCCGTCGAGTCGGCCTGGAAGCTGGCCAAGCAGTACTTCAAGCTGACCGGCAAGCCGGGCAAGACCAAGGCGATCAGCCGCGCGATCGCCTACCACGGCACCACCCACGGTGCGTTGTCGATCACCAGCGTGCCCGGCTTCAAGATGCCCTTCGAGCCGCTGGTGCCGGGCACGGTGCGCGTCCCGGCCACCGACTTCTACCGGGCGCCCGAACCGCTCGCCGGTGACGAGGCCGCCTTCGGCCGGTGGGCGGCCGACCGGGTGGAGGAGGCGATCCTCGCCGAGGGGCCGGACACGGTCGCGGCCGTGTTCGTGGAGCCGGTGCAGAACGCGGGCGGGTCGTTCCCGCCCCCGCCGGGCTACTTCGAGCGGCTCCGCGAGATCTGCGACAGCTACGACGTGCTGCTGGTCTCCGACGAGGTGATCTGCGCCTACGGGCGGCTCGGCACGATGTTCGGCTGTGAGAAGTTCGGCTACCAGCCGGACATCATCACCAGCGCGAAGGGCCTGACCTCCGGCTACACCCCGCTCGGGGCGATGATCGTCTCCGAGCGGGTCTACGAGCCGTTCTCGGTCGGTACGACGACCTTCCCGCACGGCTACACCTTCGGTGGGCACCCGGTGGCCTGCGCGGCCGCGCTGGCCAACCTCGACCTGTTCGCCGCCGAGGACCTGCTCGGCAACGTGCAGCGCAACGAGGGGGCCTTCCGCTCGACGCTGGAGCGGCTGCTCGACCTGCCGATCGTCGGGGACGTCCGCGGCAGCGGCTACTTCTGGTCGCTCGAGCTCGTGCGCGACAAGGGCAGCAAGGAGCCGTTCTCGAGGGAGGACTGCGAGCGGGTGCTGCGCGGGTTCGTCGCCCCGGCCGCGCTCGAGGCGGGCGTGTACTGCCGCACCGACGACCGCGGCAACGCCGTGGTGCAGTTCGCGCCCCCGCTGATCTGCGGTCCGGCGGAGTTCGACCGGATCGAACAGGCATTGCGTCCGGTGCTGTCGCAGGCGTGGTCGCTGCTCTGATCCCCGTCCCCCTCCGGCCCTGACCGACCTCAGGTGGCTGGTCGGGCCCGGCCTGCCCTGAGCCTGTCGAAACAGCTCCGCCGGCCGGTCGAGGCGACCGCTGTCGTGATCCGGCCGCTCGAGCGGTCCCGAACGGCTCGCTGCGTCCCCTTTCCGGCCACGCGCGGCCGGATCACGACACGTGCTCGCCGAGGAACCGTTCGAAGAGCCGCCTGACCCCCGCCGGCAGGCCCGACTCGGCGAGCTCCACGTCGACGTCCGCCTGCGGACAGACCACCCCATAGCAGTACGCATCCGGTTTCGGCTCGGCCGCCGCGGCCAGCCTGGGCAGGGTCTCGCCGGCCAGGAGCCCGTTCCACGCCCGCCTGTCCTCGTCGTCCAGATCGGCGAGGGCCCTGCGACGCTCCCGCGTGAGCCCGGCGAACCCGCCGCTGCGCCGCAGCAGGAGCTGGGCGTGGGGGTCGACCTGCTCGTCCCCGGACGGGGTCGCCCCGGCCGCGTCCGCCGTGACCCCCACTGTCAGCCACGCCTGGCGGACGGCCGCCGCCTCCGCGCCGTCGCCGAACCGGGCCACGGCCGCGTCGATCGTGAGCTCGGCGAAGGCCGCGAAGTCGCAGTCGGCGGCGATCTCCGCGCCGGTCAGGACGTCGTACCAGATCTGCCCCGCCTTCTCCCACGCGTGGCCGCCGAGGGAGGTCGCAGCGAGGGCGAACGCGCGATTGGGGATTCCCGAGTTGTAGTGGACGCCGCCGTTGTCGCTGGTGGTCTTCACGTACCCGCTCATGTCCGCCGGCTGGGGGTCCTTGCCCAGGCGCGGATCGTCGTAGGCCGTGCCGGGATGCAGCATGTTGCGCAGCGCCGTCCCCTTCACACCGGGGAGCAGGAGCTCGGCGCCGACCAGCCAGTCGGCCGCCTCCGCGGTCTCGCCGGCGGCGTACTGGGCGACCAGGACGCCGAACACGTCCGAGATCGACTCGTTCAGGGCGCCCGACTGGTTGCGGTAGGTGAGGTTGGCGGTGTGCTCGGTGACCCCGTGGGTGAGTTCGTGGCCGATCACGTCGAGGCTGGCGGTGAAGCGCCCGAAAATGACCCCGTCGCCGTCGCCGAAGACCATCCGCGTGCCGTCCCAGAATGCGTTCTGGTAGCCCTCGCCGTAGTGGACGCTGCCGAGCAGCCGCATTCCAGCGCCGTCGATCGAGTTGCGTCCGTAGACCTCGTCATACAGCTTCCAGGTGGCGCCGAAGCCGTCGTAGGCCTCGTCGGCCGCCGGATCACCGGTGGGGGCAGCCCCCTCCGCGCGGACCGAGGTGCCGGGCAGGTCCTCGGTGTGGTGGGCGTCGAAGATCTCCCGGGACGGCCCGGTCGCCGCCTGCGCGGCCGGCGCGCGCAGGGACGGTCGCACTCCGGCCTCCCTGGCCCGGCGCTTGCCATTGTCGGCGACCAGCGTCGCACGGGCGAGCTCGGCGATGGGTGCCGTTCCCTCGGCGAGGTGCTGCAGCAGGTAGGGAGGGACGATCTGCATGGGGTGGCTCATACCACCAGCATGCCCCCGCCCCCCGACACCCGCGTGGTCGCACCTCTTGCCCCGTGCCACTGCGAACGCTCCCGAAAAGCGGCTTTGCTCCCCGGATCCGGGGAGCAAA
>NZ_JASGES010000026.1:0-7880 GCF_047606205.1 Propionicimonas sp.
CCGCCCCGCGGAGGCGACGACCGGCGCGCCGGCCGGCTACGACGTGCTGGCCGTCAGCTACGCCAGGGCGGGCGATCTCGTCGGCGAGGTCTGCGCGCACGGGGCGGACGTGGTCGTGCTCGCGCCGGCGGACGTGCGGGCCCAGGTCGTGGCGGAGCTCACCGCCGTCGCGGAGGCGTGGGCATGACCTCCGCCGACCAGGTCAACCGGCTGCTCGCGCTGGTGCCCTACCTGCAGACCCACCCCAATGCAGAGCTGGGCGCGACCGCCGCCGTGTTCGGCGTCACCGCGGAGCAACTGCTCGACGACCTCAACGTGCTGTGGTTCTGCGGCCTGCCCGGCGGGATGCCGGGTGACCTGATCGAGGTCGACATGGACGCGGTCACCGAGTCGGGGCGGATCCGGCTCACCAACGCCGACTACCTGTCCCGTCCGATGCGGTTCACGCCTGATGAGGCGATGAGCCTGGTGGTGGCGCTGCGCGCGGTCAGGGAACTGGCCGGGGGCAACCTGGCCGAGGGGACCGAGTCGGCGCTGGCCAAGCTGGAGCGCGCGACCGGCGCAGGAACGGTCACCCCGATGGTGGCCGTCGCGGTCGGGTCAAAGGACATCCGGCAGCAGCTGGCCGCCGCTGTCGCGGCCGGTGAGCTGGTCGACCTGGACTACACCGGCGCAGGCCTCGCTCCCTCCACGCCCCGGGTGGCGCCGGTCCGGCTGATCACCAGGGACGGGTTCGGCTACCTGCAGGCCTGGAGCCCGGAACGGGCCGGCTGGCGGACCTACCGGCTGGACCGGATCGATGCCGTCCGTCCGACCGGGCAGCCTGCGGGGGAGGTGGGCGAACCGCCCGCGTTCGGCCCCGGCTGGCTGGAGCAGCGCGCCGACGCGGCCCAGGTCACGCTCAGGCTGGCGCCCGCGGCGGCGTGGATCACCGAGTACTACCCGACCCGCGCCGTGCGCACCCTGGATGCGGCGATCGAGGTCGACCTGCTCGTCGCCGACCCCGCGTGGCTGCGCTCGCTGCTGCTGAGGCTCGGCAGCGATGTGCTGGCGGTCACCCCCCCTGCGGCCGCGGACGCCGCCCGTGAGGCGGCGACCGAGGCGCTCGCCGCCTACGCCGGGTAGGGTTCGGGCCATGGTCTGGGTGCTGGTCTTCGGCGGGATTGCGCTCGCCGGGCTGATCATGGTGGTCAGCTACGCCGTGTGGCTGTGGCACAAGGCGTCCGACCTGTTCTCCGAGCTGGAGATGCTGGGCACCCGTGCGAACGAACTCGCGGACCTGGTCGGCCAGATCCAGCCGACCCTGCCGCCCGGCCGCGGGGGAACAGGGCAGTTCCCGATCGACACGTGAGGTTCCGGCACGCTCTCGCGTCCGGCGTCGCCACGGTTGCGCGAGGAAGCGAGCTAAGGTAGCCCGGAGATTCCGGGAGAAGGAGAGAGCGCCATGCCGAGTCTGGGTGGCTGGGAGTGGGTCATCCTCGCCCTGATCGCACTGCTGCTGTTCGGCGGCTCCCGCCTGGCCGGGATCGGCAGGAACACGGGCCGCGCGATCCGCGAGTTCAAGGAGGAGACGTCGTCGCTGCGCTCGACCGGGAACCCGGCCGAGCCGACGTCGCCGACCCAGGCCGCACCGACCGTGCAGCCGAGCCCGACTGTGCAGCCGAGCCCCCCCACGGCGCCGGGCGGCACCGGGGTGGATCCGGAGAGGTCCTGATCTCCGTCGATGGCAGAGGGTAAGCGCCGGCGCTTCGCCTGGCTCAGGCCGCCGGAGGCAGGACCGGGCGGCACCATGTCGCTCGGCGACCACCTGCGCGAACTGCGCTACCGCCTGATCGTCTCCGCGGTCGCGATCATCGTCACCAGCCTGCTCGCTGCGATCTGGTACGACCAGCTGTACCAGGTGATGCTGCGTCCCTACCTGCTCGCCGTGCAGATGCTGGCCGAGAGCAACCCGAATCTCGACCCGACGACCGTCATCACCGGGGTGGCCACACCGCTGATCCTGGCGATGAAGGTGTGCGTGGTGGCGGGCATCGTGCTGTCCAGTCCCGTGTGGGTGTACCAGATCTGGGCGTTCATCGTCCCTGCGCTGCTGGCCAAGGAGAAGAGGTACGCGCTGGGGTTCATCGGTGCTGCGGTGCCGCTGTTCCTGCTCGGCGTGCTGATCGGGTACTACATCATGCCGCAGGGGATCTCGGTGCTGTTGGCCTTCACCCCCTCCAGCGTCCCCGTGACGAACCTCGTCGACGTGGAGGACTTCCTCACCCTCACCCTTCAACTCATGGTCGTCTTCGGGTTGGGCTTCCTGATCCCGGTGCTCGTGGTCGGCCTCAACCTCGTCGGCGTGCTGAAGGCGGACCAGTTGAAGAAGGTCCGCACCTACGTCGTGTTCGGCATCTTCGTCTTCGGTGCCGCGGCGACGCCGTCCACCGACCCGTTCTCGATGCTGGCGCTGGCGATCCCGATGACCGTGCTCTACCTGATCGCAGAGGTGATCTGCCGCGTCCACGACCGGCGCAAGGCCAAGGCCGACCTGGTCGTGGCGGGAACCTGACGGTGCCGCTGCGCTACGACGGCCCCACCCTGACGCTGGTGGTGAATCCGGAGGCCGGACGGGGTCGTGCGCGCCGGCTGCTGCCCCAGCTCACGGCCGGTCTGGTCGCGGGGCTGCCCGGGGCGAATCTCCACGTCCACCAGACCACGTCGTTCAGTGATGCGCGGCTGCGCTGCATCCAGGCCGTCGATCAGGCCAGGCCCGCCGTGGAGGGGCATCGGCGGGACGCGCTGGTCGTGATGGGCGGGGACGGGATGATGCACCTCGGCCTGAACGCGGCGGCAGGGACCGACGTGCCGCTCGGGCTGGTGGCCGCCGGCCGTGGCAACGACTTCTGCCGCGGGATCGGCGTCCCGAACGATCTCGCCGGTGCGATCCGCACGATCGTCGCCGGCCACACGCTGCGGATGGACCTGATGGAGGCGCGCGGTCGGTTGGCCGACGGAGCCGAGCGGCGCTGGGTGGGCTCCATCGTCAGCACAGGGTTCGACGCCCGGGTGAACTACCGCACCAACCACCTGCGCTGGAACCTCGGCCAGCTGAGCTACACCTGGGCGGCGCTGGCCGAGCTGAGCCGGTTCGAGCCGGTGCCCTACCGGCTGGTGATCGACGGCGAGGTGCGCGATCAGACGGCCATGTTCGTCGCGGTCGGAAATGCCGGCTGGTTCGGTGGCGGCATGCAGGGCTGTGTCGGAGCGGACGTCACCGACGGACTGCTCGACCTCACCGTGGTGAACCCGGTCAGCCGGGTCACCCTGCTGCGGCTGCTGCCGCGCATGTTCGACGGCGGCTACATCCGCGACCCGGCCGTCGAACAGTTGCGCGCCCGCGAGGTCGTGGTCGACGGCGACGGCCTGTTCGGCATGGCCGACGGCGAGGAGCTCGGCCCCGTCCCCCTGCGCCTGCGGGCCGTCCCGGACTCCCTGTCCGTCTTCGCGCCTTCCCACTGAGCCGGCTTGTCGGGATCTCCGCCGGTCGGAGGCGGCTCAGATGCTGACCAGTCGGGAGGTGCGGGGGGATTCAGTAGGTTGGAGGCCGTGGACACGCTCACCGCCTTCCGGGCGCAGTACCCGTTCGCGCTGGACGACTACCAGGTCACCGCGTGCGAGCACGTCGCAGCCGGGCGCGGAGTGCTCGTGGCCGCCCCGACCGGCGCCGGCAAGACGGTCGTGGGGGAGTACGCGGTGTTCCTCGCCCTGGCCACCGGCCGCAAGTGCTTCTACACCACCCCGATCAAGGCGCTGAGTAACCAGAAGTACCACGACCTGTGCGAGCGCCACGGCGAGGCGAACGTGGGCCTCCTCACCGGCGACACCACCCTGAACGGCGAGGCGCCGGTGGTCGTGATGACCACCGAGGTGCTGCGCAACATGCTCTACGCCGGCTCGCCGACGCTGGCGAACCTCGGGTACGTGGTGATGGACGAGGTGCACTACCTCGCCGACCGGTTCCGCGGCCCGGTGTGGGAGGAGGTGATCATCTCCCTGGCCGAGTCCGTGCAGCTGGTCGCATTGTCCGCGACGGTGAGCAACGCCGAGGAGTTCGGCGACTGGCTCTCCGAGGTGCGCGGCGGCGTGGAGGTCGTGGTCACCGAGCGTCGTCCGGTGCCGCTGTACCAGCACGTGATGGTGGGCCGGCGACTGGTGGAGCTGTTCGCGGGCGAGGAGGTCAACCCCGAGCTGCTCCGGCTGGCGAAGGAGGATTCCCGCAGCCAGCGCGACGACAGCCGCCGCCCGCGCGGACGCTCCGGCAATGGCAGGCGCACCTCCGCCTACGGCTCGGGCCGCTACGGCGGGGCGGCCTCCCGCGAGCGGCTGGAGGCGTCCCGACGACTGGTGCCGCGCAGGGACGCGACGATCGAACGGCTGGCGAGGGACGGCCTGCTGCCCGCCATCTTCTTCATCTTCTCCCGGCAGGGTTGCGACACCGCTGCCGGGCAGCTGGCGAACTCAGGCCTGAACCTGACCACCGGAGCGGAGAAGCGGGCGCTGGCGGAGATCGCGTCCCGGCACACCGCGGGGCTCAGCCCCTCCGACCTGGCTGCACTGGAGTACGACCGGTTCCTGGCCGCCTTCACCGACGGGATCGCCGCCCACCACGCAGGGCTTCTGCCCGCCTTCAAGGAGATGGTCGAGGAGGCTTTCGGCGCCGGGCTCGTGAAAGTGGTGTTCGCCACCGAGACCCTCGCGCTCGGCATCAACATGCCGGCGCGCAGCGTCGTCCTGGAGAAGCTGGTCAAGTACAACGGCGAGACCCATGCCGACATCACGGCCGGCGAGTACACGCAGCTGACCGGACGTGCGGGCCGGCGCGGCATCGACGTCGAGGGCCACGCCGTCGTCTGCTGGCAGCCGGGCCTCGATCCCCGGGCCGTGGCTGGCCTGGCGTCCCGGCGCACCTACCCGCTGCGGTCGTCGTTCCGGCCGACCTACAACATGGCCGTCAACATGGTCGGCACGGTCGGGCGTGAGCGCGCCCGCGTCCTGCTCGAACAGTCGTTCGCCCAGTACCAGTCCGACCGGTCGGTGGTGGGGCTGGCCCGTTCGATCGCGGCCGGTCGGGCCAGGGCCGCGCAGGAGTGGACGCAGGCGTCCTGCGATCGCGGGAGTGCGGAGGAGTACTTCCGGCTGCGCGGACGGATCTCCCAGCTGGAGGCGGACGCGGCGCGCGAACGCCGGGCCGATCGCCGGGCCGAGGCGATCGAGGCGCTGCAGGGGCTGCGCCCCGGAGACATCGTGGACATCCCGGGCAAGCGGCACCGCGCCTGGGCGGTCGTCGTGGATCCCGGGGTGGGCGGCGGCGGGGGACCGGCCCCGACCGTCCTGACCGCCGACCGGCAGGTCAAGCGGCTCTCGCCCGCGGACTTCCCGGTGCCGCCGACCGTGGCCGGGCGGGTGAAGATCCCCAAACACTTCGACCTCCGCTCGGCCGCCTCCCGGCGCAACCTCGCCGCGGCGCTGGCGTCCCGGCTGCAGCACGGCCCGCTGGAGGCCGCCGACGTCCCCGACCTCGCGGACGCGGAAGCGATGGCGGCGATCGCCCGGCTGAGGGAACAGTTGCGCGCCCACCCCGTGCACGGCTGCCCCGACCGCGAGGGCCACGCCCGATACGCGGAGGCGGCGCTTCGCCTGGAGCGGGAGACCGAGACGGCCCAGCACCAGGCCGACCGCTGCACGAACACGATCGCGGTCCGGTTCGACCGGATCTGCTCGGTGCTCGAGTCGCTCGGTTACCTCAGCCCCGATGGCGGCTCGCAGGTGACCGATCAGGGCCGGATGCTCGCGCGGATCTATTCCGAGCTGGACCTGGTCACAGCGGAAGCGGTACGGGACGGCGTCTTCGACGACCTGACCGCGGCTCAGCTCGCCGCCGTGCTGTCCAGCCTGGTCTACGAGGCGCGGGGAGACCGCCGCAGTCCGGCCCGCATGCCGGACCGGCGCAGCGAGGATGCCCAGATCCGGCTGCGCGGCATCTGGCGGCAGGTGTCGCTGTCCGAACGCGACCACCGCCTGCCCAGCCACGGCGAACCCGACATCGGTTTCGCCGAGGCGATCCACGCCTGGGCGTCGGGCGCCGACCTGTTCGACGTTCTCATGCTGTCGGGTCTGACCGCCGGCGACTTCGTCCGCTGGGCTCGCCAGGTCGTGGACGCGGCCGGCCAGCTCGCCGACGCCGCAGGCCCCGGCCTCCTGCGCACCACCTGCCGCGAGCTGATCTTCCACGTCCGCCGCGGCGTTGTCGACGCCGCCCCCCTCGAGGACTGACCCGACGCCGGCACGCCGGGACTGTCCCCTTTCCCGTTCAGGGGACGGTTCTGTTCCCGTTCGCGGGACTGTCCCCTTTCTCGTTCGGGGGACGGACCTTGCCCCCCTGCGACCCCGCGGTTCGTGGCGCGGCCGCGGAACGACGATTCGTGCCCTCCGCCCCGGCTAGCCTGATCCCCATGACCCTCGCCATCCGCGTGATCCCCTGCCTGGACGTCCACGACGGGCGGGTCGTGAAGGGGGTCAACTTCCTCAACCTGCGCGACGCGGGCGACCCGGTCGAGCTGGCCGCTGCCTACGGCGAGCAGGGTGCGGACGAACTCGTCTTCCTCGACATCTCGGCGTCCGCCGAGGGGCGGGCGACGACCTACGACATGGTGCGGCGCACCGCGGAGACGGTGTTCATCCCCCTCTGCGTGGGTGGGGGAGTGCGTGCCGTGGCGGACGTCGACCGCCTCCTGCGCACGGGCGCGGACAAGGTGGGCATCAACACCGGCGCGATCGCCCGCCCGCAGGCCATCGACGAGATCGCCCGTCGCTTCGGCAACCAGGTCCTCGTCCTCTCCCTGGACGCGCGGCGCGAGACCGGCCGACCATCCGGCTTCGGCGTCACCACGCACGGCGGACGCGTCTCCGCCGGCCTGGACGCGATCGAGTGGGTGCGGGAGGCCACCGAGCGGGGCGCGGGCGAGGTGCTGCTGAACTCGATGGACGCCGACGGCACCACCGACGGCTACGACCTGGAGATGATCGCGGCGGTCAGGGCCGTTGTGGATGTGCCGGTGATCGCGTCGGGCGGCGCGGGCTCCGTCGAGCACTTCGTCGAGGCCGCGCGGGCCGGCGCGGACGCGGTCCTTGCGGCCAGCGTCTTCCACTACGGCACCCTGACCATCGCCGAGGTGAAGGCCGCCCTCGCCGCGGCCGGGTTCCCCGTACGCTGAACCCATGGACTGCCTGTTCTGCTCAATCGTTGCCGGCGACATCGGTTCGCGGCAGGTGTACGCGGACGAACACGCCGTGGCCTTCCTCGACATCAACCCCTGGCATGTCGGCCACACTCTCGTGGTCCCGCGGCGCCACGTCGACGACCTGATGGGGGAGCCGGAGGCCCTCACCGAGATCGCGCCCGCGATCGCCGCCACCTCGCGGCTGCTCGTCGACCGGCTCGGAGCGGACGGGCTCAACCTGCTGAGCAGTTCCGGCGCGGTCGCCGGGCAGGAGGTCTTCCACCTGCACGTCCATCTCGTGCCGCGCTACGCCCACCGCCCCGGGCTTCGGGAGCTGATGGTTCGCGAGGACGGCATCGACCTCGACCGCGTGTATCGGCAGATCACGGGCGAGTAGCCGGGGCCCATCCGCGGCCGGCCCGCCGGGTGGCCCGGCGAGGTGGCGAAGGATCCGAACGCTCAGCCGAAGCTGACGATGCAGGTCTTGCCGGTCGGGCAGGTGATGCGACCGAGTGCGAAGTCGGCGTAGGTGCCGGTCGCGGTGGTCTTGACGCCGGTCTTCGGTGCTCCGAGGGTGGCCGCGTCGGCCTTGCTCAGCGCGTTGTACGCCTTCAG
>NZ_JASGES010000027.1:0-9952 GCF_047606205.1 Propionicimonas sp.
ATCGCCCGCTCCCGCAACATGAGCGAACTCGCCCGCCGCGTCGGCATGAGCCGCGACGGCCTATACAAAGCCCTCTCCACCGAAGGCAACCCCACCTGGACCACCCTCCTCAAAGTCACCAACGCCCTCGGACTACGACTCACCCTCCACAACGTGGCCTGACAACGACAGGTTGGCCATTTGTGGGCAACGTCGTCCGGATCTGCCGATCCGCGTGCTCAGCCTCCGCAAGATGCTGGATTAGCTGTGCACCACAGGAGCCAGGGCCGCGGCGAGCGGCCGCAACTCGCGCTAGATGGAGATCTCTTGAGAGTTCCTACTTGAGCCGGAAGTCGTTTGGAGCGTCAAGGCACTGCAGCGCGTCCCGTCGCCTGTCCTTGTTCCCCACGTACACTACAGTGTTTCCAACAACCTCCCGGCGAATCCACTCCTGCGAAACGAGTTCAGCTAGAACCGAGCTGACGATCTCGCGGTCGGCCAGGGCAAGGCCACGACTTAGCGCGCTCTCTTTGCGACCCGAACCACGCTGACTGAAGATCTTCTTAAGGATGGTTAGGGCAACCTTCGATTCCCGGTCGAGCTTCAGCTGCATAATCCCGGCGGTTGTTTGTGCGGCCGTGCTGAAGCCGTCGATCTCGGCGCTAGACAGGGCGTCGCGAAGCCAGGGAGTTACTCCAGAGACCCCATCCACGAACGTGATGACACAACCTGGGAAGTTGGGCAGATCCGACTCTTCGTCTACGGCCGTAAGGTCCAACCGCTCGATCAAGCAGTCTTGATAGGTAGTGGATGCGACTACTGGATGGTCAACTACTTGAAGCTCCTCAAAAGCAACGCCCGAGACGAGGTATTGCTTGCGTGCTGGATCCCGGTCGGTCGGCATATCGGTAACGGTGGCGATCAGGTCGGCCAGAACGGCGTCATAACGTCCTTCGTTCTGGCGTTTCGTCAGGGCCGCCCGGACTTGGCCCTCTGCGAAGGAGCTCTGTAGCAACGTCTCGGCGGCAACGCTGGCGGCCAGCCCAGAAGAGGCGTTAACCCAAGAGGCCGGGCCTGCAAGAGGGTGCGTTTCGTCGTAGGGATAGATCACGAAGTCAGCGAGATCCAGCCCATAGGCGGTTTCTGCGAGGTCCTCGTCCGCGAACGAACGCATCTCACCTTCACCTAGACCGAGCGAATTCGTTAGTCCCGGCAGCCGAAGCAATAGCTGCAGACCCTCTTCATCGGGCTGGAAGCCGTTTACGGATACAAAGGCCGCGCGGAGCTGGTCGGTCGAGATAGGTCCGGTAGCCGAGGCGCCGCCTCGTGCCAACGTCGCAACTCGAGCCATGATCTTCTCGATCGTCGCCGGCCTCACCGCGCTGAACATCCTCGCCTCGCGGGCGCAGATTGCGGACAGGAAGGTCCGCCAACCCGACGCCTTCGAACCAGCCGCCGTGATAACGGAGGATGAGTCACCTCCAAGGGACACCAGGTACCCAAGCAAGAGGGGACGGGCAGGTACCCAGTCAGGCAGCTTCCACGTGGCCTCCGACTGGCGAAGGAAGTCCTTGAGTTGGTCCTCATCGAAGTCGGGAATCTGCAGGATGTCCAGAGATCTCAGGCCAAGTGCGGCAGTCATCTCGACTTCGTTGGAGAAGTAGTGAGAACGGCCCGCCACCACAATCCCCGCGCCTTGCGGGGTTTCCTCGATGAGCCGACGAATTGGCGACAGAGCGTCCCATCGCACGTTCTTCAGATCTGCCACGCTCCCAAGCCATCTGCTTGGTAGTACCTCATCGAAGCCGTCAAGAAGTAGCACACACATGCCGGCGCGCCATGCAGACATGAGCCCATTCGCGTGGTCGAAGCCGACTTCTTCGGCATGCCTGCGGAAGATTTCAGCCGGAGTCTTGAGGCCAGCGCAATCCCGCAGATTTATATGAATCGGGAAGGGCGTGAGATGAGCGCGCCGAAAGTGCTCGCGGCGCAGCAACTGGTACAGGTCGCGCAGGGCGTGGCTCTTGCCCGCCCCGTAGTCCCCGACTATCAACACTCGGCCGCCCTCGCAGAGCCGAGTCCCGAGTTCCTGCACGCGGCTGGAGCCGCCTTCCCTCGAGAGCATCTTAACCGCAACGCGGATCTGGCGCCCTGTGACCTCTGGCGTAAAGGCGGTGCTGCCGAAAGGCGCTTTGTCTCGGGCCTGAAGATACAACTCAGAGTTGCAGATCCGCTTGTACATCTGCGCAATGCTGATTGCATGTATGGTCCGGCCCGCCCGCTTGGCCACCTGGGCGACCACCGTTCGTTGATCGCCAGTTGGTTCGTCGCGCGTAACAAACCATGCCGTCGCGGGTTTGAATTGGTTGGCCTTGTCCCTTAGGAGGTATTCAAGAAGCCCAGCGAGTTTCTCGGCGTCCTTCTGCGCCTTCTCCTTGTCACGCCTCGTCGTGAACTCGTAGACGTTGATGTCATCGTGGTTGACGAAGACGCCATCGCGCTCGCTCCCTTGGACCATCAGGGCTCCCTGGGTGCCGGCGGGGTCGTGCAGGGCCCGCGCGAGCTCCACGCCGCGTCGCTCGAATTCGAACGGATCTTCATTGACCACGGTTGTCATCCTCACTACTCGCCCTGCTGAGGCTCACACTAGCGGCGGCCGGCCGTCACGGGTCCAGCCGCGGTCTGCCCGTGAGCCGATTCGGCCGCTGCCAGGTTGGCAAGATCACATGGCTGCGACCCCGGGCTGAGACAGCTCACCGAGCGTCCGATATTGCCGCGGACAGCACGGCCCCGCGGGCGCAGCGCGCGCCACGGTGAGCGGCGCACCATTCCGAGCGGGACCGTGGGCACACGTGGGGCAGCGACGCGCCTGGGTCACACCGCGCCAATGCCTCGTCCCTAGCAGGACGGCGATTCGAACGACCCCGGCGTGTGGGGCAGACGTGGGGCACGAGTGGACCTCGGAGGGCACTAGCCAACCCGGACAGTCGGCAGCCGCGGGCGAAACCCCTAGCCACAGCGATTCGAGTTGGCCAACAGAAACCCGCGAGAGGTATCGCGCCTCCGCTTTTCGCCATTATTCTGAGAGTAAATGCCCTAGTCAGAGGCACCTTAAGGTGCGCGAGAGAGGAGTTGAACCTCCACGTCCTTTCGGACACACGGACCTGAACCGTGCGCGTCTGCCATTCCGCCACTCGCGCCCGGCTCCCGGGGGAGCCAGCCGAAGAAGGCTAGCACGAGAACGGGGCTCGCCCCGAATCCCCCTCGGGAGGCCGGACGCCGGGGCCCCTCGGCCCATCGGTCTCGTGACTCCACGACGACCACAGCCCGTCGCGTAGGCTGGCGATTCAGGGCTGGATAGGCTTGTCCGCGCCGAGCGCATGGAGAGGAGGAGCGGATGGGGGTCTTCGACCGCGTCGAGAAGAAGCTCGAGAATGCTGTCAGCGGCGCCTTCGCCAGGGCCTTCAAGGGCGACGTCCAGCCCGTGGAGATCACCGCCCGCCTGCAGCGCGAACTCGACTCCGAGGCCAAGCTCCTCAGCCGTGACCGCAAGCTCGTTCCGAACGACTTCCGCGTCTCACTGTCCTCCCACGACTACGACCGCCTCACCCCGTACAGCAAGACGCTGAACTCCGAGATCGGTCCGCAGCTGCGCGAGTACGCCTCCGACGCGGGCTACATCTTCAACGGTCCGGTAACCATCGACTACGTGCTGGACGCCAGTCTTCCGGTCGGCCGCTTCACCGTCACCTCCTCCGCGGTGGCCGGTGTCGACGCGGACGCGGAGGCCGGCCCCAGCGAGATCCGCGCCGGAAACCTGGTCGTCGAGGTGAACGGCGTCCGCCACCCGCTGACCCCGCCGGGGCTGACCGTCGGACGCGGCACGGAGGCCGACCTGCGGATCAACGATCCGGGCGTCTCGCGCCTGCACGCGCGGATCAACGTCGTCGGCACCGGCGCGGGCCAGCAGCTCAGCATCGAGGACCTCGGCTCCACCAACGGCGTCACCGTCGACGGCCAGCGCACCCGGCAGGCGACCCTGGCCCTCGGCAGCCGCATCGAGATCGGCTCGACCAGGCTGGCGATCACCTCGCCGGTGTCCGATGTCTGAGCTGGTCGTCCTCGGCCTCAAAGTCGGGTTCCTGGCCCTGCTGTGGCTGTTCATCCTGTTCACCGGCAACGTGATCCGCATCGACCTGTTCGGACGCAAGGTGCCCGCGGCCGAGCTCTCCCGCCCGACCACCCCTGCCCAGGGCGCCGCCACCAAGCCACCGAAGATCTCCCGGCGCACCCTCAAGCAGCTGCCGAAGACCCTGACCGTCACCCACGGCAAGCAGGCCGGGCTGCAGCTGCCCCTGGGTGAGGCCGTCCTGATCGGACGCGCCAGCGACTGCCAGTTGATCCTCGACGACGACTACGTCTCCACCCGCCACGCCAGGATCAGCCGCACTCCCACCGGCTTCCAGGTCGAGGACCTCGGCTCGACCAACGGCACCTTCGTGAACAACCAGCGGATCAGCGCCCCCACCCCCTTCGGCGTCGACGACACCCTGCGCATCGGTCGGACCCTGATGGGCGTGGAGCGCTAGATGACCCTCGCCCTTCGCTACGTCGCCCACTCCGAGGTCGGCCTCGTCCGAAAGAACAACCAGGACTCGGCCTACACCTCCCCGACGATGCTCATCGTCGCGGACGGAATGGGCGGCGCCGCCGCGGGCGACCTCGCCTCCGCCGTCGCCGTCCGCGAACTGCGGGCGGCCGACGCCCCGCGCAGCGGCGAGCTGATGCTGGACACCCTCTCCACCGCGATCGACGCCGCGTCCGAGGTGATCAGCGACCTCGTCGAGTCCGACCCACGGCTCGACGGCATGGGCAGCACCGTGTGCGGCGTCATGTTCGACGGCGAACAGCTCGGCCTGGCCAACATCGGCGACTCGCGCGCCTACCGCTACCGCGACGGTCGGCTCACCCGGCTCACCCGCGACCACTCCTGGGTCCAGACCCTCGTCGATGAGGGACGGATCACCGAAGCCGAGGCCCTCGAGCACCCCCACCGCTCACTGATCCTGAAGGTCATCAACGGCCAGCCGCAACACCAGCCCGACCTCGAACTGGTCGACGCGGTCGCCGGCGACCGCCTGCTGGTCTGCTCCGACGGCCTGTGCGGCTTCGTCACCGACGACGTCATCGCCGCCCGGATGGACGGTGACCGCGACACGGTCATGAACGCTCTGGTCGACCTCGCCCTCGCCGAAGGCGGCCAGGACAACATCACGATCATCCTCGCCGACATCGTCGAGGGCGAGCCAGAAGGCGCCACCGAGGTGCTCGGCGCGGCCGCCCTGCTCGACCTCGACAACCTGAGCGAGGCCACCGCCCCGATCCCCGACCTCCCCAAGGACGGCACCCCCCGCCCCGACCCCGCGTCGGGCGAGGTGGCCCGGTACGCCCCGCTCGCCCGGCGAAAGGCGTCGGTATGGGTGAAGGTGACCCTCCTGGTGCTGCTGCCGCTGCTCGCGATCGGCGCCGCGGGCTGGGCGTGGTACGGCTACACCCAGCGGCAGTTCTACGTGGGCGCGAACGAGGAGGTGCTCGCGATCTTCCAGGGCATCCCCGAACCGGTGTTCAACCTCCCCCTCTCCCACGTCGTCACCACCGACACCACCCGGGTCGCCGACCTCCCGCTCTACTACCAGGAGCAGGTGCGCGACACGCTGCCGGCCGACACCTACCAGGCCGCGGAGGAGGCACTGGCCACCCTCCGGATCAAGGCCGAGGCCTGCATCGCGCAGCGCGAGCAGCGCGAGACCGCCACCGCGACTCCCAGCCCCAGCGTCACCCCGACGGCCACCGACACCGCCAGCTCCGTCGGCACGGCGAAGCCCACCGGCCCCACCACCTCAGCCACCGCCACTCCCACCGCCACGCCGACCCCGTCCGACACCTCCACCCCGGCAGCACCCACGGAGTGCTGATGAGCGACGTCGTCGGCTACCGCAAACGTCGTGGCGTGGAGGCGTTCATGCTCGCCTTCGCGATCGCGCTGGGCGTCGGTGGATATCTGATCACCCACCTCAACCAGGACGCGAAGCTGCCCCCCGAATGGCCGTGGGCGGTCGCGATCCTCGCCACGATCGGCCTCGTGCTCCACCTCGTGGTCCGCTGGCGCACCCCGTACGCCGACCCCCTCATCCTCCCGCTGGTCATGCTGCTCAACGGGCTGGGGCTGGCGATGATCCACCGGCTCGACCTCGCCTCCGACCCGCGCATGCACTCGGCAGAACTCCAGCTGATGTGGACCTGTGTCGCCGTCGTCGCCTGCTGTGCCGTGATCATCGTGCTGCGCGACTACCGCGTACTACAACGTTATACTTACACGTTGTTCCTCTTCGGCATGGCCCTGCTCATGCTGCCGCTGGTGCCCGGGCTCGGCCTGGAGAAGAACGGCGCCAGGATCTGGATCCACCTCGGCCAGTACAGCTTCCAGCCGGCCGAGCTGGCCAAGCTGGTGCTCTCGATCGCGTTCGCGTCCTACCTGGTCGAGAAGCGCGAGGTGCTCGCCCTGGCCGGCGGACGCTTCCTCGGCATCGAGCTTCCCCGCCCCCGCGACCTCGGCCCGATCCTGCTGATGTGGCTGGCCAGCCTGGCCGTCCTGGTGTTCCAGAAGGACCTCGGCACGTCGCTGCTCTTCTTCGGGCTCTTCGTGATGATGCTCTACGTGGCCACGGAGAAGCCGGCCTGGGCGATTCTCGGCACCCTCCTCTTCGCGGTCGGGGCCTACCTGGGCTACCTCTTCTTCAGCCACGTGCAGGTCCGCGTGTCGGCATGGCTGGACCCCTTCTCGAACTACCAGCAGAACTACCAGGTGATCAACGGGCAGTTCGGCATCGCGTGGGGCGGGGCGCTGGGCACCGGCTGGGGCCTGGGCCGGCCGAATCTCACCCCCCTCGCCAAGACCGACTTCATCGCCGCGGCGATCGGCGAGGAGCTCGGCATCGCAGGCCTCACCGCGATCATGCTGGTCTACGGGCTGATCGTCGCGCGCGGACTGCGCGCGTCGCTCGTGGCCAGGGACCCGTTCGGCAAACTCCTCGCCGCAGGCCTCTCCTTCGTGTTCGCGATCCAGGTGTTCGCAATCCTCGGCGGCGTCACCCGGTTGCTGCCGCTGACCGGCCTGACCACGCCGTTCATGTCCCAGGGCGGCTCGTCCCTGGTCGCGAACTGGGTGATGGTCGGGCTGCTGCTCGTGGTCACCCACCAGATCCGCAGCCCGATCGCCGAGACCGCAGAGCCCGAACAGTGGCTCGGCGCCGAGACCACCCAGCTGATCCCGGTCGGCTCGTCGTCGGCGTCGCCCGCGTCCCCGGTGTCACCCCCGCCGCGTCCGGGGCCGGCCGAACCCACCGGGGGCCTGCCGGCGGTCGAGGAGCCGACCGTGGTGCGACCGTCGACGGGCGATCCGACCATCAACCTCGCTGCCGCCGGCCACAGGCCAGCTCCCGCTCCCGATCCCGAGCCCGATCCTGACGAGGCGATCTTCCGCCTCCCGGCGAAGGAGGACCAGCCGTGAACCGCCCCATCCGTGGCGTCGCCGTGACCGCGATGGTGATGTTCTTCGCCCTGATGGCGAACCTGAGCTACCTCTACGTCGGCCAGCAGAACTACCTCAACGAACGCCCGGAGAACCGCAGGGTCGCCGATGCGCGGTTCGGCCAGGACCGCGGACCGATCATGGTCGGCAACACCCCGGTCGCCGAGTCGGAAGCCGTCAAGGACCGCTACAAGTTCCAGCGCAGCTACTCCTCGGGCAAGCTCTACGCCCCGGTCACAGGCTTCTACTCCTACCTGTACCGCACCTCGGCCCTGGAGTCGTCCTACTCCGCCCAACTCGCCGGGGTCGACGACTCCCAGTTCCTGAACCGGCTGGTCAACACGCTGTCCGGCTCCAGCCAGCGCGGCGGCACCGTCGAGACCACCCTGGACGCCAAGGCGCAGAAGGCGGCGTGGGACGCGCTCGACGGCCGCAAGGGGGCCGTCGTCGCGATCGACTACACCACCGGCGCGATCAAGGCGCTGGTGACCTCCCCGAGCTACGACCCGAACGACCTGTCGACCCACGACCTCGCGGCGTCGACGAAGGCCTGGAACAGGCTCAACGCCGACACCAGCAGGCCGATGTCGAATCGCGCGACCAAGGAGATCTACTCGCCCGGCTCGACCTTCAAGCTCGTCACCGCCGCCGCGGCGCTCGACTCCGGCATGGACGCCGACACGAAGGTCGACGCGTCGGCCTACAAGCTGCCCGGATCGACCAAGGTCATCTCCGGCAACTGCGGCGGCACCAGGATCACCCTCGCCCAGGCGCTGAAGGTGTCCTGCAACCCGGCGTTCGCCCGGCTCGGCGCCGAGCTGGGCGCGGACGCGATCCGCGAACAGGCGGAGAAGTTCGGGTTCGGCACCGCCTTCCTGTCCGACATCGGTTCCTCGGCGAGCGTGTTCCCCGACGACATCGACGCCGCGCAGACCGCGATGAGCGCGATCGGGGAGTACGAGACCAAGGCGTCCCCGCTGCAGATGGCGATGGTCTCCGCCGCGATCGCGAACGACGGGGTGGTGATGGACCCCTACATCGTCGACCAGGTGCTCGACAACGACCTGAAGGTGGTCAGCCAGACGCGCCCGCAGCAGCAGTCGGTGGCGCTCAGCGCGGAGAACGCCGCCGAGTTGAGGTCGATGATGGTGCAGGTCGTCCAGAGCGGCACCGGCTACCGTGCCCAGATCGCGGGGGTGAAGGTCGGAGGCAAGACCGGAACGGCCCGCACCAGCGCCGACCGCAACCCCTACGCCTGGTTCACGGCGTGGGCCGACGACCCGTCGATCGCGGTGTGCGCGTTCGTCGAGGACGCCGACATTCCGGCGACCGAGATCGCCGGTGGTGCCGTGGCCGCCCCGATCGCCAAGGCCGTGATCGAGGCACTCAGGTGATTCTCATTCGGAACGTGACGCGGCTTCGGCCACAATGGGGACGTTGTGCAGCCGGGTGTCCTGTTCGGGCCGCCGGGTGGAAAGGAATCGACGGATGACCGAAGAACCCAGGCTCCTCGGGGGTCGCTACCAGCTGGGCCCCGTGCTCGGCAGGGGCGGGATGGCCGAGGTGCGCCGGGCTCGTGACCTGCGGCTCGGACGCGACGTGGCGGTCAAGCAGCTGCGGATCGACCTGGCCTCCGATCCCACGTTCCAGGCCCGCTTCCGCCGGGAGGCCCAGGCCGCGGCCGGGCTGAACCACCCCAACATCGTGGCCGTCTACGACACCGGCGAGGAGGCCGACCCTCTCTCCGGGGTGCAGGTGCCCTACATCGTGATGGAGCTGGTCGAGGGCCACACGCTGCGCGAGATCCTGCGCACCGGGCGGCAGATCGTGCCGGCGAAGGCACTCGAGTTCACTCAGGGCGTGCTGGACGCGCTGAGCTACAGCCACAAGGCCGGCATCGTCCACCGCGACATCAAGCCGGCGAACGTCATGCTCACCTCGACCGGCCAGGTCAAGGTGATGGACTTCGGGATCGCCAGGGCGGTGGCCGACACGTCCGCCACCATGACCCAGACCGCGGCGGTGATCGGCACCGCCCAGTACCTGTCGCCGGAGCAGGCGCGCGGCGAGACCGTCGACTCCCGCAGCGACATCTACTCCGCCGGCTGCCTGCTGTACGAGCTGCTGGTCGGGCGCCCGCCGTTCCAGGGCGACTCCCCGGTGAGCGTCGCCTACCAGCACGTCCGCGAGGCGCCCGTCCCGCCCAGTCACCTCGACGCCGAGATCACGCCGGCGATGGACGCGATCACGCTGAAGGCGCTCGCCAAGGACCCCGCCGACCGCTACCAGACCGCGGCCGCCATGCGTGCCGACATCGGGCGCCTGCTCGCCGGCCAGTCCGTCGCCGCGACCGCGCCGGTCGCGGCGCCCGTCCCGGTCGCC
>NZ_JASGES010000028.1:0-33735 GCF_047606205.1 Propionicimonas sp.
GCGCCTTGGCACTCGGCTTGAACGAGTGCTAAGGCCGCGATAGATTCTGAGTTAGCACTCTCAGTACGAGGGTGCCAACGAAAGGCCTCTGGTGGCACCGCGACGACGCCGAGGCTCGGAACCTGACCACACAGGGCGAAACCCGCCCACATCTACGAAAGGGTTTTGACGTGGCAGTCACGATCAAGCCGCTCGAGGACCGCATCCTGGTCCAGCCGCTGGAGGCCGAGCAGACCACCGCTTCCGGGCTGGTCATCCCCGACACCGCCAAGGAGAAGCCGCAGGAGGGCAAGGTGCTCGCCACCGGCCCGGGTCGCATCGACGACAACGGCAACCGCGTTCCGCTCGATGTCGCCGAGGGCGACGTCGTCATCTTCAGCAAGTACGGCGGCACCGAGGTCAAGTACGACGGGCAGGACTACCTGCTCCTCAACGCCCGCGACATCCTCGCCGTCGTCACCAAGTAAGGACAACCAATGCCGAAGATCCTTCAGTTTGACGAGGAGGCGCGCCGCTCGCTCGAGCGGGGCGTCGACACCCTCGCCAACGCCGTGAAGGTCACGCTGGGCCCCAAGGGACGCTACGTCGTCCTGGACAAGAAGTGGGGCGCCCCGACCATCACCAACGACGGCGTCACCGTGGCGAAGGAGGTCGAGCTCTCCGATCCGTTCGAGAACCTCGGCGCCCAGCTCGCCAAGGAGGTCGCCACCAAGACCAACGACGTGGCCGGTGACGGCACCACCACGGCGACCGTGCTCGCCCAGGCGCTCGTCCACGAGGGCCTGCGCGCGGTCGCGTCCGGAGCCAGCCCGGTCGGCCTCAAGCGGGGTATCGACGCGGCGGTCGAGGCTGTCGAGGCCGAGCTCAAGCGGCTCGCCCGCGACGTCGAGACCACCGACGACATGGCGCACGTCGCCACCATCTCCGCCCGTGACGAGCAGATCGGCGCGCTGATCGCCGACGCGTTCGACAAGGTCGGCAAGGACGGCGTGATCACGGTCGACGAGTCCAACACCTTCGGCACCGAGCTGGAGTTCACCGAGGGCATGCAGTTCGACAAGGGCTACCTGTCCCCGTACTTCGTGACCGACCCGGAGCGCATGGAGGCCGTGCTCGAGGATCCCTACATCCTGATCAACCAGGGCAAGATCTCCTCGATGAACGACCTGCTGCCGCTGCTGGAGAAGGTCATCGGTGCCGGCGGCACGCTGTTCATCGTGGCCGAGGACGTGGACGGCGAGGCCCTGAGCACCCTCGTGGTCAACAAGATCAAGGGCACCTTCACCTCGCTGGCGGTCAAGGCTCCGGCCTTCGGTGACCGGCGCAAGGCCATGCTGGAGGACATCGCGATCCTCACCGGTGGCCGGGTCGTCGCTCCCGAGATCGGCCTCAAGCTCGACCAGGTCGGCCTGGACGTGCTGGGTCGCGCCCGCCGGATCGTGGTGACCAAGGACAACACCACGATCGTCGAGGGCGCCGGCTCCACCGAGGAGGTCGCGGGTCGCGTCGCGCAGCTGCGCGCCGAGATCGAGCGCACCGATTCCGACTGGGACCGCGAGAAGCTGCAGGAGCGGGTCGCCAAGCTCGCCGGCGGCGTCTGCGTGATCAAGGTCGGCGCTGCCACCGAGGTGGAGCTCAAGGAGAAGAAGCACCGGATCGAGGACGCGGTGTCCGCGACCCGCGCGGCCATCGAGGAGGGCATCGTCGCCGGTGGCGGCTCCGCCCTCGTCCACGCCGCTCGCGTGCTGTCCGACGGCCTCGGGCTGGTCGGCGACGAGAAGACCGGCGTGGCCATCGTGGCCAAGGCGGTCGGCGAACCGCTGCGCTGGATCGCGGAGAACGGCGGCGAGCCGGGCTACGTGATCGTCTCCAAGGTCTCCGAGCTGGAGCCGGGCAACGGCTACAACGCGGCGACCGGCGAGTACGGCGACCTGGTCGGCTCCGGCGTGATCGACCCGGTGAAGGTCACCCGCTCGGCGCTGGCCAACGCGGCGTCCATCGCGGCCCTGCTGCTCACCACCGAGACCTCGGTGGTGGACAAGCCGGCCGAGGACGAGGAAGAGCACGGGCACAGCCACTGAGCTGAACCGGCCGAAGGGGCCCCCACCGCACGGTGGGGGCCCCTTCGGCGTCCTGTCCGGCAAGAGCGATGAACCGAACGGCGGGCGCCGGATGAGGTCGCCTCCTCGATATGGCTATCAATCAGATGGGATTGATAGGAAAATCGCTCGCCGTCTCGTAGCATGCCGCCATGGCCAGCCGGACGCCTCAGCCCGACGCGCTCCTGATCGGGGCGCCGAAAGCAGGCACGAGCGCGCTGCACGCCGCGCTCGCGCTGCACCCGCAGGTGTTCTCCTCGCGTCCCAAGGAGCCCAAGTACTACCTGTGTGCGGACGCCCCGCCGCCCGCCTACTGCGGGCCGGGGGACGCCCACAGCCAGCAGGAGTGGATCTGGCGCAGGGAGGACTACCAGCGGCTGTTCGAGCCGGCCCGCGACGACCAGCTGCGGATCGAGTCGACGCCGTTCTACCTGTACCTGCGCAACGCGCGGCTGCGGATCGCGGAGGAGTTGCCGCAGGCGCGCCTGATCGTCGTCGTCCGCGACCCGGTCGATCGTGCCTACTCCAACTGGATGCACCTGTGGTCGGACGGTCTGGAGCCCGAGGCCGACTTCGTGACGGCGTTCGGGAAGGAGGAGGAGCGGATCCGGCGCGGATGGGCGCCGTTCTGGCACTACCGCCGGTTGGGCTGCTACGGACGCCAGCTCGAGGACCTCTACCGGCATGTCGACGCCGAGCGGGTCCTGGTGCTCCGCTATGCGGAACTCGTCCGCGATCCTGCCGTCACGCTGGATCGGGTGTGCGGCTTCCTCGGGCTCGACCAGGGCGTGGTGACGGGCATCCCCTCTGACAACTCGCGCCCCTATGTCGCCCCGGGGCCGGCGACCGCGGTCTGGGCGCGGACGGTGCGCGCCGGCGCGGCGCTCGGCGCCTTCTTCCCGCCCGCGCTGTGGCGCAGGGCGAGCGCCCCGTTGATCGGCCTGCGCCAGGCGAGGGGAGCGACCAGTCGCCCGCACCTCGAGCCGTCGACGCGGGCACGCCTGGTCGAGCAGTTCGCCGACGACATCGGCCTGCTGGAGCAACTCACCGGCAGGGACTTCAGCGACTGGCGTCGCGACCGGAGCGCCGGCTCGTTCGCTGCCCGCGCCAGCAGCTGATCCACACCTCGGGCGGCCGTCGCGGCCCTGCTCAGGAAGCGCTCGTGGCGAGCGAGGTCAGGAGGTCGTGGGCGCCGTCGGGGCGTGCGGCCTCGAAGTAGAAGCGCGTCGAGCCGTCGGGCAGGGGAACGGCGGCAGCGTAGCGGAGGGCGCCGTCCGAGGCGGGGGAGGACGCGACGGGATCGGTGCCCACCGGGTGCAGGCGGATCTCGCCGGGTCGGGACGCCTCGGCGAGGCCGGTGCGCTCGAACCAGTTGCTGGCCGCGTCCGGGCGACCGTCGTACAACACCCGGAGCGGATCGAGCGACAGGACGGTCGTCACCCTGGCGCCGCGCGCATCCCAGCCGCCGCCCGGAGCGAGGGCCAGCCCGCGGTCGGTCCAGGCGAGGCCGTCCTCGCTGGTCAGGTAGCGCGTGGTCATCCGGTCCTCTGCGCCGGGCGTGTCCAGGGGATGGCAGCACAACCACAGGTGCCATGCCTGGCCGTCCCTGACCACGACGGGGTCCTTCACGCCGACCTCGTCGCTCCCGGGCAGGACCACCCTGCGCGTGCCGGAGGCGAAGCCCTCCGGCGTCGCCGCGTCCAGCGCTTCCACCCACCAGTGCTTCGAGCCCGGGGTCGCGCAGGACACGTAGACCCGCCATCGGCCGTCGCCGAGGCGGACCAGCGCGGGGCGCTCGAACGAGTCGGCGCCGAAGCTCTCCCTGTGCAGCTCGCAGACCGTCTCGAACGCGAGCCCGTCGGCCGAGCGGGCGATCACCGTCGTGACCCCGCGGCCGGAGGTGAGCGGGCGACGGACGCGGTACGCCAGCCAGAAGGTGTCGTCGACCAGGATCGCCGCGGGAGCTCCCGACCAGTTGCCGGGGCCCGGATCGGGCGCGGGCACCACGACGCTCGACTCGTCGAGGGACGGCAGGGCTGGTGCGATCCGCAGGCTCACCCGGGCAAGCTTAGGGCCCGGTGGCTCCTCCTGGGCTCGCGGGACTCCCTCGCTGCGGTGTGCCTCGGCACGACCCCTGCGGACTTCGCTTCCGGCGTGGTCAGCTGTCCCCACACGGGTAACTGACAGCGGGGTCGCGAGATCGTTAGCGTGACAGGGCCAACGATCCCACCCTGAGGAGTGCAGACCCTTGTCCGCCCACCGCTTGTCCCGCTGCTCCGCCGCTGCAGCGTCCTTCGCCCTCGTCCTCGGTCTGTACGCCGCTCCCGCAGGTGCGGCTGAGGCCAGCAGCCCCCAGACGGTCGTGAGTGTGACGACCACGGCCGGTGCCACGGCCGCGCCGAGGCTGGTTGCCAAGGCGACAAAGTTCAAGAACTGCACGAAGCTGCACAAGAAGTACCGCCACGGTGTAGGCAAGAAGGGTGCCACGGACCACGTCAGCGGTCGGGGCAAGCGGGTGACGAATTTCACCAGGAACAACGCCGCCTACGCCGCCAATCGGCACCTCGACCGGGACAAGGACGGCATCGCCTGCGAGCAGCACTGAACTCCCCGCAACTTCCACCCGGGCCGGGCTTCAGCCCCGGGGAGGACCGCGACGCCTACGACGACTGACCTCGCCGGCGCCCGGCCGCGAGTGGGTCCGGGCGCTCGAGCCGGGTACGGAGCAGGGCTCGCCAGCCGAGCAGGAAGATCGCCAGCACGACGGCGGTGACCACGACGAACCCCGGCTGGATCCCGCCCCCGCTGACGAACCGCAGCAGCATGCCTCCGGCGACCGTGATCGCCCACACCGTCAGTCCCTGCACCCACCAGCGGCCCTCGCGCCACGTCGCGGCGAGCGATCCGACGGTCGCCGCCATGACGAAGGGCCACGCCGTCGCCCCGAGCACCGACAGGTCCTCGCCGTGGCTGAGCCGTCCGATCGCGGCGAACAGGAAGACCAGGACGATGTCGTAGGTGAGCGCCCGCAGGACCCGCATGCGGCGAACACTACCGCCAGCCACGCCTCAGGACCCCGAATTCGCTGTGCTAGCCTGCGAGGCACCCGGGCCCCGGCCCGACCCCAGGATGTCAAAGGAAGGAAGCTCGCATGTCGTCCAACACCTACGGCTACACCCCCGAGCAGATGGACACCATCGGCAAGCAGCTGGTGGCGATCAAGGGCGAGATCGACGGCAAGATCACCGAGGCTCAGAACGCCGTGAACGGGCTGATCGGCTCCGGCTTCACCACCGCCGTGGCCTCCGGCGCGTACTCCGACCAGTTCCAGGCGCTGGCCACCGGGCTCAAGCAGGTCTCCGACAACCTCGAACCGCTGGGCAAGTTCCTCAGCCAGTACGCGCAGGCGGTGGTCGAGATGGACAACCAGATGGGCAGCGCCCTGCGCGGCTGATCCCCCTCCTCAGCCCTGCGCCGTGAACCGCTCGGCCCCGTGGGGCGCCGCCGTCGTCGGTGTCGGCGCACTCCTGCTCATCCTCGTCCGCGTCCTGCAGGGTGCCTGGACGATGCCGCTGGTCGTCGGGATCGGCGTCCTCGGCTCCCTCGGCACACTGCTGCTGTGGTGGCAGTGGGACCGCCGGATTTTCGCTCACTGCACCGGCCACGTCCGGGCGAGGGGCGGCTGGGACGTCGTCGTCGGCGGGTACGTGCTCGAGCTCGGGGCGATCAACCCGGGCCGCCGACCCGGACGTGGGGAGGTCGTCCTGGCCGCCGGCGGCGAAGGGCTGCTCCTGGTCGACCCGAGGAGACGCGAGTTCACCGAGGTCCTGCGCCTGTCCTGGCCGGAGGTGGTCGACGTCGCCCCCGGCAGCGGGGACTTCCTCGGTCAGGTGCAGCCGGCGATTGTCGTGTCGACGATCACCGGCCGACTGGTGCTCGTCGTCCGCACCGACGAGCGGCGCGGGATACTGTCGGTGGGCAGTGCGGAGACGGAGGCCGTGATCGAGGAGATCCGGCACCTCCGCCGGACCGCACGATTCGAATGAGACGGGAGCAGACATGACGCTGATCGTCGAGGTGGACGCGATCCGGACGATGGGCAACGACCTGAAGTCCGTGGCGGCGGAGTTCGACGGCGCCAATGCCAACTCCGACGTGATCGCCGACGCGGTGGGGCACCCGGGCCTGGCCGAGGAGGTCCGCGACTTCGCGCACGGCTGGGACGACACCAGGGCGAAGATGGTCGAAGCGATGAAGGCCCTCGGCGACGCCGCGATCACCGTCGCGGACAACTGGGTGGACCTCGATCGGCAGGGTGCGGACGCGCTGACCGGCACCGGCGGGCAGCCCCGCTCCACGAACGCCCCGCAGGCGGAGTGATCCCGATCGCCGCGGGCGGACCCGGCGTGGAGGAGAGCCACGGTGCCCGTCTCTGAACCTCTCCTGGCTCGTGGCCTGGGCGCCCTGCCCGGAGGCGCGGGTTCCGCCGCGACGCTGATCACCACGCCCGGGGCCACGGCCACGGGGCGGCGGATCCTCGAGGGCACGGTCGAGACCAACCCCGACCTCCTCTTCCGCCTGTTCGACCCGGACGGCACCGCCTCGGTCGGGGACGCCCGCACCGCGGTGCTGTGGGGTGCGGTCCCGGTGGCGCCGCTCCCCGAGCTGGGCTCGCCCAGGCTCGCCGCGGCGCTCGCCGCAGCCGACCTGCCCGCCGTCCTCGATGCCCTCGCCTACGACGTCGCCGTCGTGCCCGTGCAGGTGTCCTCGACCGGACTGGAGGCGTGCGCGTTCGCGGGCGGCCCGGGCGGCGTCCCCGACCTGCACCTGTTCTCCTCCGCCGAGAGCTTCGGCCGCTTCCTCGCCGGGAGGCAGGAACGGCTGTTCGTGGTGCGCCAGGGCGCCGCCGTGGTGGAGTTCGTCTCCGACCGCGCGGACGGCCTTGCCCAGGTCGTCCTCGACGCCGCGGGACCGCACCCGCTGGCCCTGCCCGCCGACCTCTTCCGGGCCATCCTCGAACCAGCTGCCGAGGACGACCATCCTCACGACGGCACGCTGGAGGATGCCGGCCTCCCGGAGCGGATCGTCGGGTTCGCGTTGCCGCGGGAACGGCACTGGGCGACGATCGACCTCACCGCGGACGAAGCCGCCCGGAGCGCGCGGATCAGGGAACTCGTCCGGGACCAGACCAGGGTGCTCTCCGACCGTGGCGCGGGCCTGCGCCGAGACCTGCGGGAGTGGCTGGGCCGCTCGGCCGCGCAGGCCGCCTCCGCCGGGGGCCGCGAGTACGCGTTCCTGATCACCAGGACCGCCACCGCGGCCGCAGCGGTGAGCATGGTGAGCTACTGGCACGACATCGGCCCCGGCCTCGGGGGGCCGGATCCCCTGGACGGGATCGCCGAGAGACTGCTGGCCAGTGCCGGCGAAGCGGACGACCTCGTCCGCCTGCGGGTCGACGGCGACGTGGTGCTGCGCCACAGCCGGGTGCGCGCCGGCCGCCCCGAACTCGGCGGCGGCGACGTCCCGCTGCTGCTGGTGGACTACTGGATCGGCGTCCCGGGGCCGCACTCCGGTGCTGTGGCCCACGTCGCCTTCTCCACCCCGCACCTGGCGGCCGGAGACGCGATCACGGCCCTGACCGACACCCTCGTGCTGCAGGGGCGGTGGATCAGCGGCACCGCCTAGGAGACTGCTGAACAATCATGTCCCGGCTGGAGTTCCGCTCCCATGACCGCTGGTTGCCACCAAGCCCGTTTCGGTGACCTCGTCGACATGGGCGACGTCAAGCGAGAGCCCGAGTTGGGCAATCAGCGGTGACGCCTGCGCCAACGCCGACTCTGTGATTGCGCGTTCCCGGTCGAAGACGATCACCCTGAAGCCGGTGAGGTCACCGACATGCTCGATTCCGAGGAGTTCCGAGGCGCCGCTCGCGGCCGTCGCCTTCCTGGCTGCCGCCAGAAGCTGATCCTGCGCATCCAGGTAGTCGTCCGCCGTGTACGCCGACTCGTGCAGCTCGACGTCCACATCCGGGTGGGACGATCGGATCGACTGCACAGACTCAGCAGGATCGCCCTTCCAGGAGAGCATGAGCTTGTTGTCATCAAGCGACAGACGCACGAAGAGATAGCCGTCCAAGCCCTCTGCCGCCGGCCGGCCGGTCTCGTTCTGGTCCACCACGGCGTTGATCTGCCCGGCGACGGCGCTGAGCGGCCCCTGACGCTCGCGTATCGACGCAGGTACTTCCGACTCAGCCTTGTCGGGCCCGGTCCCGGCGGGTGTCCCGGTCTTGTCCTCGCCTGCCGGTGCAGCCGTCGCTGGTGCGGCGAAGGCGATGGCACAGCCCATCGTCAGGAGCGTCGCGATCGCCCGGCGACGACCGCGAGGAGCGGTGTTCGGACGAACCATGTCTGCTCCTTGTCAGGAATACGGGCAGGCTACGGGACTGGTCGCGGTGGCGGAACCTCTGAGCGGACCTTCATACACTCTCCTCGACGCCCTCGAGCCGTCGGCACCTCCCCGATGATGGGCGATGCCTGTCCCTATCACGCACGGTGCATGCGGTGATCCCGGTCGCCTCGGACAACTCCCGCAGCAGCCTCCTCGTCGGGCAGCGGGACCTGCACGGTCCACTGCCTGCCCGCGCGGACGTAGACGCCGCGGCCGGGCGGGTAGTCGCTGCGCCTGACCCGGGGCAGCGCCATCCTGAACAGGATGTCGCCGTCCGCGGAGTCCGGTTGCATGACCAGTCCGTGGCGGCTGTTCCGCACCTCGGAGATGAGCGGCCACCCCGAACCCCAGGCGGACGTGTCCTGCTCGGCCACGACGAGGTGGCCGTTGCGGCGGCCGGCCTTCACCAGGTCGGTCAGTACGGCCTCGGCGGGCGTGCCGACGAACTCGCCGATGCCCTCGAGCACGAGCACCAGTCCCGGCTCCACCTCGCCGTCGGCAGGGATCGCGGCCAGCGGTTTCAGGGCGGCGGCCAGCTCGGAGATCGCTTCGAGCTCGGTGGCCGTCCCGGTCCAGATCGGCTCGGAGTGGACGCCGGACCGCCGCGGACCGACGTAGTACAGCGGGAGCCCGGGACGCCAGCGGTGCAGCGCGTGCACGACCGCCCGCAGCGCTGTGGTGCGTCCGGACCCGGGCAGGCCGGCGATCAGGAACGCCCCCTGCGCGGGGAATCCGACCGGAGCGAGGTCCGCCTCGCCGAGTCCCAGGACCGGCATCCCCGCCACGCTCGCGGGGAGTTCGGACGCCCGGAGGAGGGCGGCCAGCCGGCCCACCTGTGGCGCGCGCGGGACGTCCTGACCGGACAGCCACTCACCCAGCCGGTCGATCGTTGCCGACTGGTCCGCGGGCGTGGCCGAGCCGCCCGGCACCGCCACCTGCACCTCGTTGGCCTCCCCGGAGAACACACCGCGGCCGGCCGGGGCGGAGGTGAGCACGTCCTTCGGCACGTTCAGGCCGGCGTAGGCGTTCTCGTCGGCCTGGCGCAGCACCAGGCGGCGCTGCACGCTCGCGCCGACGACGGGAGGCAGGGCATTGGGACGCTCGGCGGCGATGGCGAGGTGGATGCCGACGCCCCTGCCCTCGGTGAGCAGGCGGCCGAACCGGGCGTACACGGGCGAGGAGGCGAGCGCCGTCTCGTACTCGTCGCGGAAGGCGGCGAAGCCGTCGAGCAGGACCAGGATCCTGGGCTCGTCGCCGGATCCGGGGCGCGCGCGGTACTCCGTGAGCGAGCCGGCCCTCGCCGCGGCGAAGCGGGCCGATCGCTCCTCCAGCGTCTCGACGAGGCGGCGCAGCAGGCGGTCCGTGCGTTCCCGGTCGGCGCCGTCGATGATCCCGCCCACGGTCGGCAGGGACTCCAGCATCGACAGCCCCGCCGTGGAGAAGTCGAGGCCGTAGACGTGGGTGGGCTCCGCGCGGGTCCGGAAGGCCGCGGAGAAGGCCACGGAGCGCAGCAGGGTCGACTTGCCGGAGCCGCTGACGCCGAAGACGGCGAGGTTTCCCTCGGTCTCGGGGTTCCATGCCACCGGATGCTGGGCCTGGTGCTGGGGGTCGTCCGCCACCCCCAGCAGCAGGGGAAAGCCGTTCCTCGCGCCCGTGGCCGCGGCCGCGGAGAGCAGGTCCTCCAGGCGGTAGGCGGTGCCCAGCTCGGGGAGCCACGGCCTGCGGGGGGCAGGCAGCGCGCAGAGCCTGGCCGCCTCGCCGATCCGGGCGACCACGCGGGCGATGTCGGTGGGTCCGTCCTCCGCCGCGTCCACGGCGTGCGGCGACGCCGGGATCTCCCACGGGATCCCGGCCCCGAACACCATGGTCTCGATCTCGATCCGCGCCGGCTCGGGCTCCGCGGAGGTCCAGCCGCCCACGTAGCCGCTCTGGAACAGCGAGATCCGTCCCGGGCCGGTGCGGACCGCCGCGCGACCGGGAATGCGCGGGTCGAACTCCGCGGCGAGCGGGGAGTCGATCACGTCGACCGAGTCCGCTTCGTCGGCCATTCGCAGAGCGATCCGCAGGGCCGTGTTCGCGCGCAGGTTGCCGCGGATCACGCCGGCCGGCCGCTGGGTGGCAAGGATCAGGTGCAGGCCCAGGGAGCGGCCGCGCTGCGCGACGTCCACCACCCCGTCGACGAACTCCGGGACCTCGGAGACGAGGGCGGCGAACTCGTCCACGACGATCACCAGCGACGGGGGACAGTCTGGGTCGCCGGTGCGTTCGAGGGCGGCCAGGTCCTTCGCGTTCTTCCGGTTCAGCAGCTGTTCGCGGTAGCGCAGCTCCGCCCGCAGCGACGTCAGTGCCCGGCGGACCAGGTGAGGGGACAGGTCGGTGACCAGGCCCACGCAGTGCGGGAGGTTCACGCAGTCGGCGAAGGCCGAGCCGCCCTTGTAGTCGACGAACAGGAAGGTGACCCGCCGCGGGCTGTGCCCGGCGGCCATACCCAGCACCCACGTCTGCAGGAACTCCGACTTGCCTGCGCCGCTGGTGCCGCCGACGAGTGCGTGCGGGCCTTGTGCGCGGAGGTCCAGGGCGAGTTCACCCATCGAGCCGTGTCCGACGAGCGCCCGGAGGTTCGTGGTGCCACGGGCCGGGCCGGCGCCGACCGAGCCGTTCTCCGTCCATCGCTCCACGGTCGCCCTGGCGTCGGTGGCGAGGCCCCCGCCGGCCATGCCGAGGAACGAGACGGTCCGGGGGATGCTCGACTGGTCGAGCACCGGCGCCCCGGCGTCGAGGACGGGGGCGAGCAACCTGGCGAGCTCGCCGGCGAGGTCGGCCGACAGTGGCTCGACCCGGCCGATCGACACGGTGCGCTCCTGTCTCACGAAGCCCGCGCTGGTCGTCTTCGCGACGTCGTCGTTGACCAGGTAGGCGTGGCACGCCGCAGGCAGCTGCTCGTGCCGGTCGGCCAGCCAGAGCAGGTGCACGCCGACCGCGGGCCCGTCCTCGGCGAGGCTGACCAGCCGGCCGCGTTCGACCGGGGCGTCGTCCTCGACGAGGAGCACCACGGCCGGCACGCGTCCCTTGGCCTCCCTGCGGGCGGCGACGAGTTCCTCCAGGCCGGTGACGAGCGCCTGGACGGCCCCGGGGGCGGACGCGAGGTGCGACCCGTGCAGCGGGGAGTGGGCCGAGCCGACGTGCGGCAGCCAGACCAGCCACTCCCAGCGCGCGGCGCGCTCCGGCCCGGCGATCGCGGCGAGCACCAGTTCCGCGGGGGAATGCAGGCAGGCGAGCTGGGCGACCAGCGTCCGGGCGACCGGGGCCAGCCAGTCGGCGGTCCCCGCGACGCCCAGGTTCCCGCACTCGCGCAATCGGGCGAGGATCGGGACGTCGTCGACGACCTCGGCCCGTGCGCGCAGGTCCTCCAGCGCGGCCCAGTCCTCGGCGCTCGCGTCGCCGCGATCGGGCAGGACGAACTGGTTGCGCGACTCGGTTCGCCCGTAGCCGAGGGTCAGGGCGAGGAAGTCGTCGGTCTCGGGACGCCGGTACCACAGGTCAGGGGTCCGGCGGCGGGCCGAGGCGAGCACGGCCTCCAGCGCGGGCACCTCGGCGCACCGAGCGGCCTGCTCGGTGCGGGCCGCGTCGTCCAGCTCGGCGGACAGCGTCGCGAGGTCGTCGCCGAACCGGGCGCGGGCGGCCTTGCGGGACCTGCCGTCGGTCCAGCGCCGGTCCACGTAGCTACCGAGCGCGATCAGCGGGCTGAGCGCGATGAAGACGATGCTGAGCAGGTTCTGCGTGAAGGCGTACAGCACCGCGCCCATCAGCAGGGGCGCAGCCATCGCGATCAGCGGGAACCGGCCGGGGTTGGCTCGGCCCGGTGGTTTCGGAGCGGCGAACGTGCGTCCCTCGTAGCGGATGCGGACCAGCGGGGAACGGTTGAAGTCCGCAACGGGGCCGGCCCGGCCCGCGCCGTCGGGCGTGGTCAGCCGGACGGTGAACTCGGTCTCGCCGACCCGGGCGATGTCACGCGGGCCGAGAACGGCGGTCTCGACCGCGTCCTCGCCGACGAGGACGCCGTTGGCCGAGCCCACGTCGATCACCTCGACCTGGTCGGCGACGTTCACGCGGGCGTGCCTGCGGGAGACCAGCGGATCGCTCAACATCACGTCGCAGCCGCTCTGGCGCCCGACCACGTTGGGGCCGGGATACAGCGGGAACGTCCTGCCCGCATCCGGTCCACGCACCACCCTGAGTTCCGCGACGGCCGCGGCGTGCGGCACTCCGGCGGCATCCGTCCACGGCACGACCCGGATCTGCTGCCCGGAGGCCAGACCGGCTTCGGCGACGAAGGAGCGGGGCGGCAGCACGCCCGCGCCTGGCGCCGTGTCGCCGAGAACCTGGACGGTGAGGCCCGAGTCGTGCGGGGCAGGCAGCTGGGTCTCGCCGGCCCGGATCGCCGCAGCGAGGTCGGCGACGGTGGCGGTCGCCTCGGTGGTCACGGCGACCGGACGGTAACTCCCGTCGGACTGTCGCAGTTCGAGTTTGAGCCTCACCGATCCTCCGCCCCGTCCGGATCGAGCGGGTCGCCGTACACGAAGGCGGGGCCGGGCATCGTGATCGGGTCGGCGAAGACGGGCCCGCGCCACAGTCCGCCGGGCCGGTACGGAAGCACCAGGACCAGGCCGGTGGTGCCGCCGGCGAAGTCGAGGTGGAACTCGATCGTGTCCCCGTACTCGGGGTTCGTCGTGTCGACGGCAAGGCACACCGCGCGCCAGTTGTCGCGGTCCCCGCGCAGCTGGTCGAGCATCACGGCGAAGGCGTCGGCGGTGTCCTGCGCGTCGCCGGGCCGGGCGGCGAACGGGACGACCTGCCCGGCGTGGTCGACCCCCGCACCCACAGGGACGAAGGCGCGGTACCTGCGCAGCATGTCGTGGGCGAACGGCGTGATCAGGTCCACCATGGCGTAGGCGTCCTGCTCCGCGGTCTGAGGCAGCGGTGCGGTCACGCCCGGCTCCCTGCGGGCGCGGGCAGGACCCGGGCCGGTGTCTTCCACCGGGACGACGGCCGCGGCAGCAGGGCGGGGGCGAACCATCCGCCCGGACGCCTCAGGCCGAGCAGCCGGGGCTGGAGTTCGCGCGCACCGGCCGGCTCTGTGGACAGGCTGAGCAGCGTCCCCGTCGCGGTGGGGGCCACCCTCCAGCCGACGGAGGGGTGGGCGAGCCGGTCGGCGACCAGCGGCAGGTATCCGGCGCCGAACCACGACCACCACACGGGATGTCCCGCGATCCCGCAGAATCCCTCGGGGCTCCACGGGCGGCCCGCCTCGGACTCACCCTGGTGCCAGAGGCGGCCGCGGGAGAGCGTGTAGCCGCCGAGCACCTCTGCCATGGCGTACACGGCGCCCGCGGACTCGGCGAGCCCGATGAAGAACTCCTGCAGCCGCCGACGCCAGCTCTCGTCATGGAAGGGCGCGCCGAGCAGCTGTAGTTCAATGTCCCACATCGGGGCGGCGTTCCCGCGCCGGGGCGTGCCGATGCTCCCCTCGACGGCGGGCAACCGGTCGCAGGTGAACAGCAGGTCGTCGCTGCGAGTGCGCCACGCCTGCTCCAGCCCGGGGCGGCCCGCGGAGGAGAGCCGCGCCTGGAAGGGCTCGGTGTCGCCGAACCGGTCCGGCAACGCCTCGGGCAGCCATCGTTGAGCGGCGTCGGCGAGGAGCCTCACCGGCGTGGTGGCGGCCCGCGGCGGGACGAACCACGACAGCGCGACCACTTCCACGGGCTCGTCGCGCGCAGGGGTGACCACCCCGGGCAGGGCGCCCGCGGGCGCCCGCAGCACCTCGCCGTCCCACAGGACGCCGTCGAGGGAGTCCGCGAGCCGACGGGCCAGGTCGTGGCCGATGCCGTCGACGAAGTCGAAGGTGTAGAGGTGGGTGGGCGTGGTGAGCGCGAGGACCGCCTCGGGCACGTCGTCCGGATCGACCCGCAGGGGACCCTCGATCACCAGCAGGCCGTCGGCGTCCTGGTGCTCCAGACGAGTCGCCTCGACCTGCTCGAAGGCTGCGGCGTCCCCGAACTGCGCACGCAACGTCGCCGCCGGCACCGACCGCGCCGCGTACACCGACACGCTGTAGGACATCGGCGGCCTCAGTTCAGCGCTGGATTGAACTCGAAACCGATCCGGAACCCTCCCAGGGTGGCCAGCGATCCGGCGGCGATCCTGGTGCCGAGGGCGGACTCGAAGGTGCCCACCCGGACGGCCTCGCTGCCGATCAATGTCTGCACGGAGGCGGACACCCTCGTCGTCTCCCGGACGGTCAGGCGCAGCTGGGTGCCGTTCTCGATGGCCAGGTTGGAGTACTCCCGGAGCTGGGACAGCGACGTACTGCCGAGCTGGGCGACGTTCTTCGACTCGCCGACGAAGAGGCGCGAACCGACCTTGAGGACGGCGTCGGGCTGACCCATCCGCGACGCTCCGGTGACGGGGTTGGTGATCCTGATCGGCGCCTTCGCCGCGAACGCCTTGATCCCCAGGATCTCCTCCCCGAGGGCGCCACGGATGCCGCTGAGCGTCCTCCCGGTCGCGATCCGGGACACTGCGCCCGGCTTCAGCAGGGTCCTCATCGCGACGGCGCCGAGCCGCGATCCCGCCCCGCGTCCGGCCATCTTCGCGCCCTGCGTCATCATCGCCCGGAAGGCGCCCGCGCCGGCGCGGGCGGCGCCGCCGACGCCGATCACGCCGAGGATGGCGAAGACGATCGAGACCGCGGCCTCGCCCCACGACTTCTCGCCGGTCGCGGCCAGCGCGATGTTGGCCAACGCAGCCACGATCCCTGCCACCGCTGCCACGACCAGCAGCACCCCGGCCAATGCCTGCCCGATCACCGGGATCCAGCACACCAACAGGGCCAGGATGCCCGCGATCGTCGCGACCGCCTCGGCGATGGAGGCGATCCACTCGGTGACCTTCGCGCCCCAGTCGTCCCACCAGGAGTCGTGCAGGCCGTCGCCGGACGTCGTCGCCGTGATCTGCTCGATCGCGTCCCTGGCCGCCGTGTCCCGGTCGGCGACCGCCGCTTCGACGAGGTGGAGCTGGGTGGCGATCCTGGCCCGCGCCGCGGAGGCCTCGCTGCGCTGCTGCGCCTCCTTGCGCTGGTACTCCTCGCGCTGGTCGGCCTCCTCCGTCTGGTCCGCGTCGTCCGCCCAGCGGTGGTAACGGTGCTGGGCGGCCTCAGCGGCCTCCGCGTCGGCCTGGGCGCTGCGAGCCTGGCTGAGAGCGTGCAGGGTGTCGGCCTGGACCCGGTCCAGGACGGTCGCGTAGGTGGTGAGCGCCGAACCTGCCGCGCGGTAGCGGCCCTCGGCCCTGGCGACGTCGTCGACCACGGTGTCCCGCGACTCCAGCAACGCCTTCACCGAGTCGGCGGTCGAACTCCCGGCGTCCAGCCTGCGCAGGGTGGACGCGGCGCGGGCGATCGCGTCGGCGACACCGGTGTAGTCGCGGCCGCCGTCGCGAACCACCACAGGGTCGCCCGGAGTGGGATCGCCGGCCAGGCCCAGCGCCGACCAGTCAGAGGGTCTCGTCATCCACGCCTCCATTCCGCCGGGGTACGCGTCGGGTGGTGGTTGCACCCTACCGAACGGGGTGCGCGGGATGGAGCCCTCGTCCGCGTCCGGTCGCTCGATTGCGCCCGGAGGCGCCCCCGCTCGTCCCGCTGGTCACGCCCCCGCTCGGACCGGCATCGAACGCCCTCGCTCGGACCAGTGCTGAACGCCCAGCTCGGACCAGTGCTCAACGCCCCGTTCGGAAGCGTGGGCCAGCGCTCCCCTCAGGAGTGGACGACGACCTCGACCCGCTGGAACTCCTTCACGTCGGAGTAGCCGGTGGTGGCCAGGGCCCTGCGCAGGGCGCCGACGAGGTTCATCGTTCCGTCGGCGACGTGGGACGGGCCCAGCAGCACCTCCTCGAAACTGCCGACGGCACCGAACTTGACCCGCTCGCCGCGGGGGAGGGTGGCGTGCCAGGCCTCCGGCCCCCAGTGGTAGCCGTGGCCGGGAGACTCGGTGGCCCTCGCCAGCGGCGTGCCGACCATGACGGCGTCCGCGCCACAGGCGATCGCTTTCGCGATGTCGCCCGAGCGGCCCAGGGCGCCGTCGGCGATCACGTGCACGTAGCGTCCACCCGACTCGTCGAGGTAGTCGCGCCGCGCCTCGGCCACGTCGGCGAGGGCGGAGGCCATCGGTACCTCGACACCCAGAACGTTGCGGGTGCGCTTGGTCGCCCCGCCACCGAAGCCGACCAGGACGCCGGCCGCGCCCGTCCTCATCAGGTGCAGGGAGGACTGGTAGGTCGCGCAGCCGCCGACGATGACCGGGACATCCAGTTCATAGATGAACTTCTTCAGGTTCAGCGGTTCGGACACCGTCGAGACGTGCTCCGCCGACACGGTGGTGCCGCGGATCACGAAGAAGTCGACGCCGGCCTTCTCGACCACGCTCGCGTACTCCGCACAGGTCTGCGGCGACAACGATCCGGCGACCGGCACACCGGCGTCCCTGATCTCTCGCATCCGCTCGGTGATCAGCTCGGCCTTGATCGGCTCGGCGTAGATCTCCTGCATCCGGCGGGTGGCCGCCACCTGGTCGTCGATCGCCGCGAGCTCCTCGAGCAGTGGCTCGGGCTCGGCGTAGCGCGTCCACAGGCCCTCGAGGTTCAGGACGCCCAGGCCGCCGAGTCTGCCCATCGCGATCGCGGTGGTCGGCGACATCACCGAGTCCATCGGTGCGGCGACGATCGGGAAGTCGAAGGTGAGGGCGTCGATCTTCCAGCCGAGGTTCACCTCCTCGATGCCTCGGGTCCGGCGGGTGGGGACGATGGCGATGTCGTCGAACCCGTACACGGGCAGGGCACGCTTGGAACGGCCGATCTCGATCATGGTTGTTGAGCTCCCTTGCTCAGGAGTGCGCGGTGTAGTTGGGGGCCTCGATGGTCATCTGGATGTCGTGCGGGTGCGACTCCCTCAGCCCTGCGGCGGTGATCCGGACGAAGCGGCCCTTGGCGTGCAGTTCCCCGATCGTCGCCGCCCCGGTGTAGAACATCGACTGCCGCAGGCCGCCGACCAGCTGGTAGGCGACGGCGGCGAGCGGTCCGCGGTAGGCGACCTGGCCCTCGATGCCCTCGGGCACCAGTTTGTCGTCGCTGGTCACGTCGCCCTGGAAGTAGCGGTCCTTGGAGTACGACGCGGTGCGTCCGCGGGCGGCCATCGCGCCCAGCGAGCCCATGCCGCGGTACGACTTGTACTGCTTGCCGTTGATGAAGACGAGCTCGCCGGGGCTCTCCTCGCAGCCGGCCAGCAGCGAGCCGAGCATCACGGTGTCCGCGCCCGCGACCAGTGCCTTGGCGATGTCGCCGGAGTACTGCAGGCCACCGTCGCCGATCACCGGGACGCCGGCCGGACGGCACGCCTGCGCGGCCTCCCAGATGGCGGTCACCTGGGGGACGCCGACGCCGGCGACCACGCGGGTCGTGCAGATCGAGCCGGGCCCGACGCCGACCTTGACGCCGTCCACGCCGGCCTCGACCAGTGCCTTCGCACCCGCATAGGTGGCGATGTTGCCGCCGATGATGTCGACCTCGGCCGCGGCCGGCTCCGCCTTCAGCCGCCGGATCATGTCGAGCACTCCCTGGGAGTGGCCGTGCGCGGTGTCCACGATGATCGCGTCCACGCCGGCGTCCACCAGCATCATCGCGCGCTCCCACGCGTCCCCGAAGAAGCCGATCGCCGCACCGACCCGCAGCCGCCCCTGCGGATCCTTGCTCGCCAGCGGGTACTTGTCGGACTTCACGTAGTCCTTGAGCGTGATCAGGCCGCGCAGCCGGCCGTCGGCGTCGACCAGCGGAAGCTTCTCGATCTTGTGCCGGGCGAGCAGCTGGAGGGCCTCCTCCGAGCTGATCCCCGGCCAGCCCGTGACCAGCGGCATCGGGGTCATCACCTCGCCGACCGGACGGTTCGGGTCGTCCTCGAAGCGCATGTCGCGGTTGGTCACGATGCCGAGCAGCATCATCGCGGAGTCGACCACCGGGACGCCGGAGATCCGGAAGTGTCCGCACAGCTCGTCCACCTCGCCGATGGTGGCATCGATCGTTGTGGTGATCGGCTGATCGACCATGCCGGCCTCGGAGCGCTTCACCCGGTCGACCTGGCCGGCCTGGTCCTCCGCGGACATGTTGCGGTGCAGGATGCCCATGCCGCCCTCACGCGCCATGGCGATCGCCATCCGCGACTCGGTGACGGTGTCCATCGCCGCGCTCACCAGCGGGAGCCGCAACTCGATCCGCCTGCTGATCCGGGTGGTGGTGTCGGCCGCGGACGGGATCACATCGCTCTCGTTGGGTTGGAGCAGCACGTCGTCGAAGGTGAGGCCGAGCGGAGCGAACGGCTCCGGGACGCCGGACGGAGTGAGCGGGAGGGTCAACAGGTCCCCAATCGTCGTCAGCACGGTGGAGTGGTCAGTCTATCCCGGCGATGACGTCCCCCCGTCCCGGTGCCACCCGCCCGCCCGCTCGTCCCCGGCCGGTGGGGGACGACCGGCGAACGGGAAAGGAACCGTCCCGGCGAACGGGAAAGGAACCGTCCCCTGAACGGGAAAGGAACCGTCCCCTGAACGGGAAAGGAACCGACCGGCGAACGGGAAAGGAACCGTCCCGCCGGGGGGCCGGTCAGGTGAGGGCGGCGAGGGCCAGGGCCAGGCGGGGGTGCTCGAACTCGAATCCGGCGTCCAGGAGCCGGGCGGGCCGGACGCGCTGGCTGGTCAGGAGCGCGTCGGTGACGAACTCGCGGCCGAAGATGGCGCCGACGGCGGTCAGGGGCAGCGGTACCGGTGTCGGCCGGTGCAGGTGCCGTCCGAACGCCCGGGTGAACTCGGCGTTGCTCACCGGGTTCGGGCCGACGAGGTTCACCGGGCCGGTGAGGTCGGAGCCGAGCAGGAGTTCCATCGCTCGCACGTGGTCGGTCAGGCTGATCCAGGAGAGGAACTGGCGGCCGTTACCCACCTGCCCGCCGAGGCCGAGGGCGAAGACCGGCCACTGCATGGCGAGGTAGCCACCCTGGCGGGCCAGGACGTGTCCCGTCCTCAGCACCGCCGTCGACACGGGCGAGTGCGCGGCCGCGGCCTCCCAGTCGGCGACCACGTGGGCGAGGAAACCCCGGCCGGCGGGCATGGTCTCGTCGACGATCTCGGTGCCGGTGTTGCCGTAGTACCCGATGGCGGACGCGTTCAGCAGGCGCTGGCAGCGTCCCCCCGGCGCCAGCGATGTGACGATCGTCAGAGTGGAGGTGACCCGCGAGCGCCGGATCTCGACCTTGCGATCCTTCGTCCAGCGGGCGCCAGCGATCGGCGCTCCGGCAAGGTTCACCACGGCGTCGACGTCCTCGAGGCCGGGGGAGTCGATGCGCCCCGCGTCCGGATCCCAGTGTCGCTGCCCGGCGGCGGCGACGTCGCCGCGAACCAGCAGCACAACCTCGTGGCCCCCGGCCACCAACCGGCGGGACAGCGCGGTGCCGAGCAGGCCCGAACCCCCTCCGATCGCTACGCGCATGTGGCGATCCTGCCACTCGCGGCCAAGCCGGGGATCAATTCTGCCCGTGCCAGATCACCGTCTGGAGGGCGTTCCAGACGCAGAAGGCGATCGCGAAGCCGAACACCCAGTAGCGCTGGCGCCGGCTGAGCGGCACCAGGCCGAGCAGTGCGAGGCTCCAGGGCAGGTACCAGGGGTGCAGGGCCTGGCCGAGGACCGCGACGGCGAGCGACCCCCAGGCGACCAGGCTGAGCGGACGGTCGGCGAAGCGGACGCCGATCCAGGCGAGGACGAGCAGCAGGATGACGGTGCCGACGCGCCCGGCGACGACCAGGAAGCCGGTGTACGAGCCGCCGGCGTGGGCCCAGAGGATGGCACCGCCCTTGGAGAGCAGCGCCAGCGGCGCGGGCGTCCCGGCCAGCCCCATCAGGTCGAGCCACTCCGTCCAGCCGAAGCCCAGACCGGAGCCAAGGCTGATCGCGACGAAGCCGGCCAGCGCCACGGCCGTTGCGACCGCGGTCCGCCACCCGAGCAGCCAGAGCCGGCGGGCCAGCGGCAGTCGAGCGAGCGTGGCGGCGACCGGGAGGCCGGCGACGGCGATCACGGTCAGGCCGCCCTGCTGCTTGAACGCCATGGCGACGCCGACGAGCAGGGGAGCGACGACGAGGGCCGGCCAGCCGGACCGCCACCGCAACGCCACCCAGACGGCGGCGAGGGACGCGGCGACCATCGGCGCGTCGTTGTGGGCCGCCCCGACGAAGTGCAGGACGAGCAGCGGGTTGAGCACGCCCAGCCAGACCGCGCCGCGGCGGGGCAGCCCGAGCAGGGTCGCGATCCGGGGGACGAGGACCAGCATGGCGGCGACGGCCAGGACGGCGGGAACCCGCATCGCGACCACCGACCAGTAGGGCTGCGCGCCGGTGGCGGTGACGACGAGTTCGTTCAGGCGGAGGGTGAGCGGCGGGTAGGCGACGCCGCTGCCCGCCCACAGCGGGTCGACGTAGGCGGCGAACGGGCCGCCGGAGGTGGCGAGCCCGACGTGGTAGGGATTGGCGCCGGTCGACAGGGTCCAGCCGAGGTCGGCGTACAGCACGGCGTCGGGGCTGAGCACGGGCGGCACGACCAGGAGCGGCAGGGTCCACAACGCCAGCGTGGTGCCGGCGTGGACGGGCTCGCGGGTGCGGTTCGGCCGGATCCTCCACCACGACCAGGTGAGCGCGACCACCCCTGCGACCAGGAGGACGCGGTTCCACGGCATCGCCGCGGCGAGCCCGACGGCGTTCACCCAGGCTGCGGGCCACCCGTCCGGGGAGAACGAGAACTCGGGATGGCAGCTGCCCCAGGCGACCGCGACGGAACCGAGGAAGCCCAGCCACACCCATCCCGAACGGAGCGCCGACGACGGTCTGACGGTCATTGGGCGGGCTCCTGTGGTGGGTGGTCGCCAACCAGTCTATGGGGGGCCTTTCCCGCGGGTCGGGTCCCGGTCCGCGCTGCGGGGCCTCTGGCGGGACGGCCCCGGGCCCGCCGGCGTGGTCCTCTACGGTGACCGGGTGCGGACGCCGGGCAGCCAGAGCAGGGAGATCCTCGCCCTCGCCGTGCCGGCGTTCCTGGCGCTGGTGGCCGAGCCGCTCTTCCTGCTGGCCGACACCGCGATCGTCGGACACCTGGGCACCGGTCAGCTGGCCGGGCTCGGGGTGGCCAGCTCCATCCTCGCCACCGCCGCCGGCGTCTTCGTCTTCCTCGCCTACGGCACGACCTCCGTGGTCGCGCGGCAGGTCGGGGCGGGCGACGAGCGGGCGGCGCTCGCGTCCGGGCTGGACGGGGTCTGGCTCGCCCTCATCCTCGGCGCGGCGACCGCGCTCGTGGTGGGGTTCGCCGCCGCGCCGCTGTGCGGACTGTTCGGCGCGTCCGCCCAGACCGCCGGCTACGCCGCGACCTACCTGCGCATCTCGGCCGGAGGGATCCCCGCGATGCTGGTCGTCCTGGCCGCGACGGGGGCGCTGCGCGGCTTCCAGGACACCCGGACGCCGCTGGTCGCCTCCGTCCTCGGCTTCGGCGCCAACCTCGCCCTCAACCTGGTCCTGGTCCTCGGGCTCGGCTGGGGCATCGCCGGGTCGGCATGGGGCACGGTGACCGCCCAGATCGGCATGGGCGTGGGGCTGGTCACGGTCGTGGTCCGCAGGGCACTGGCCGGGCACGCGACGCTGCGTCCCGAGCCCGGACGGGTTCTGGGCGCGGCTGCCAGCGGCGTGCCCCTGCTCGTCCGGACGCTGGCGCTGCGCGCGATCCTGCTGGTGACGACCTGGGTGGCGGCCGGCCTGGGCGACGTACCGCTGGCGGCCCACCAGGTGGCGGGCACGATCTGGTCGTTCCTCGCGTTCGTTCTGGACGCCCTCGCGATCGCCGGTCAGGCCATCACCGGCAAGGCGCTCGGCGCCGGGGACGTGGCCGCCGTCCGCGGTGCGACGTCCACCATGCTGCGCTGGGGCGTGTGGGCCGGGGTGGTCCTCGGCGCCGTGCTGATCGCCGTGCACGGAGTGCTCCCCGCGCTGTTCACGTCCGATCCCGGTGTGAGGCAGGCCCTCGGCGCCGCGCTCGTGGTGATCGGGTTGACCAGTTGGCTCTCCGGCCTGGTGTTCGTGGTCGACGGGGTGCTGATCGGTGCCGGCGACGGACGCTGGCTCGCCGGGGCGATGGCCGCGACGCTCGTCGCCTACCTGCCCCTGGTGCTGGTCGTTCGCTGGTTCACGCCGTGGCTGGCCGCCCACGGGGCGCCCGTCGCGGTCGCCGTGCTGTGGGCGGTGTTCACGGCCTTCATGGCGATCCGCTGGGGCTTCCTGCGGCACCGCGTCCGCGGCGACGGCTGGCTGGTCACCGGCGCCGCCCGGTAGTCAGTCGGCGGCGATGGCCTCGTGGTGCCGGACCACCTCCGCGACGACGAAACTCAGCCACTTCTCGGCGAACTCGGGGTCGAGGTGGGCACGCTGGGCGAGGTCGCGCAGCCTCTCGATCTGCTGCACCTCCCGCTCCGGATCGGCGGCGGCCAGGCCGCGGTCGCGCTTGAGGACGCCGACCTGCTGGGTGATCTTGAACCGCTCCGCCAGCAGGCAGATGATCGCTGCGTCCAGGTTGTCGATGGAGCCGCGGAGCCGCTCGAGTTCAGGGTCGCTCTGCACGCGGACAGCCTAACGGCAGCGGTGGGGGGGTCAGTGGACGGCGTACTCGAGCAGGATGATGGTGGCACCGAGCAGGGCCGTGCCGAGCCCACCGAGGATGCGGACCGCGACGTTCGACCCGCGACGAGAGTAGGCCGCGTAGCCCAGGACCCCGAGGATGAGCACGGCGGCCAGCATGGCATACCAGTAGGCGTCGTAGCCGGACATGGAGGTCAGGGTGCCGATCACCAGGATCACGATCGTGGGCAGCGCACTCCACAGCATTCCGGAGGAGTTCCGCAGCGACTGCCGCAGTGAACGGCCGAAGCCGTGTTCGCCGTGGTCGGTCAGGGTCTCGGCGTACACGTGGGCGGCGTAGAAGATCAGCAGGGCGGGGACGGCCTCCGCGAGGATCTCGGCGGCGTCGATCGGATGGCCGGCCTCGTTGATCTCGTCCGAGGCGATCGAGATGAAGGCCGTGAAGACGATCAGGCCGTAGATCGCGGACGCAGAACGGAACCGGAGGTCGAACCAGCGCCGCACCGCCTCGCGAGGCGGGGGAGACGCTGCGCCCGGGCTCATCGGCGGGATCCAGGGAAGACCTCGCGGTGCCGCCTCGACGCCCACGCGCCTTCGCTGTCCACCACCATGTCCCCATTATGGGCGAACCGGCCGCCGGAGCCTGGCGCCCGTCCGGGTGCCGGGGCTGCGCGGTCAGGCGATGACGTCGCCGGGGGTGGTGTTGGCGGGGATGCCGGTCACCACGGAGTTCGGGGGGACGTCCTTGACCACCAGTGCGTTTGCTCCGATCCTGCTGCCGTCCCCGACGGTGATCGGGCCGATGATCTTGGCGCCGGCGCCCAGCAGGACGTTGCTGCCGATCGTGGGGTGCCGCTTGAACCTGCCCCGGCTGCGTCCACCCAGTGTGACCTGGTGGTACATCAGGACGTCGTCGCCGATCTCGGCGGTCTCACCGATCACCACGCCCATGCCGTGGTCGATGAAGAACCGCCGCCCGATCACCGCACCGGGATGGATCTCGATGCCGGTGAACCCCCGGGCCCACTGCGAGAGGATCCGGGCCAGCGGTTGCAGGGCCGGCGACATCGTCCAGAGCCGGTGGCACAGCCGGTGGCTCCACACCGCGTGGATGCCCGGATAGGTGAGCGCGACCAGGACTTTCGAGGTGGCGGCGGGGTCCTCCCGCATCGCCGTGTCGAGGTCCTCCTGGATCCGCGCCCACGCGCGCCGGAACAGGTCCCGCACTAGTCGAGCAGGTCGGCGTACAGGACCGTGGACAGGTAGCGCTCGCCGAACGAGGGGATGATCACGACGATCGTCTTGCCCGCGTTCTCGTCCCGCGCGGCGAGCTCGCCGGCGGCGGCGAGGGCTGCGCCGGAGGAGATCCCCACCAGCAGGCCCTCCTCCCTGGCCGCCCTGCGCGCCCACTCGATCGCCGTCTCGGAACTCTGCGGCAGCACCTCGTCGATCACCGAGCGGTCAAGAATCTCGGGGATGAAGTTCGCCCCGATGCCCTGGATCTTGTGCGGGGCGGGGGAGCCGCCCGACAGCAGCGGCGACTCGGCCGGCTCCACCGCGACGATCCGCACCCCGGGCTTGCGCTCCTTCAGCACCTGCCCGACACCGGTGATGGTGCCACCGGTGCCCACCCCGGCCACCACGTAGTCGACCGAGCCGTCGGTGTCGGCCCAGATCTCCTCCGCGGTGGTCCTGCGGTGGATGTCGGGATTGGCGGGGTTGGCGAACTGCCGGGCGAGGATCGCACCGGGTGTCTCGGCCGCGATCTGCTCGGACCGGGCAACGGCACCCTTCATGCCCTCGGCGCCCGGGGTGAGCACGAGCTCCGCCCCGAATGCCCGCAGCAGCGCACGGCGCTCCTTCGACATCGTCTCCGGCATCGCCAGGACGACCTTGTAGCCCCGGGCCGCGCCGACGAAGGCCAGCGCGATACCCGTGTTCCCGGAGGTCGCCTCGACGATCGTCCCGCCCGGCCGCAGTTCGCCGGACGCCTCGGCCGCGTCGATGATGGCCACCCCGATCCGGTCCTTCACCGAGTTCGCCGGGTTGTAGAACTCGAGCTTGGCCAGGACGATCGCCTGGGAGTCGCCGTAGAGGCGGTTGATCCTCACCAGCGGGGTGCGGCCGATCAGCTGGGTCGCGTCCTCGAAGTACGCCATGTGTCCTCTTCCTCTTGCGGTGGGGGAGTCGCCGGTGGGGTCAGACCTGGGCCAACGCCTGGTCCAGGTCGGCGATCAGGTCGTCGATGTACTCGATACCCAGGCTCAGCCGAACCATCTCCGGCGCGACCCCCGCCGCCACCAACTCCTCCTCGGTCAACTGAGAGTGTGTCGTGGTCGCGTTGTGGATCGCCAGTGACTTGGCGTCCCCGATGTTCGCCAGGTGGGAGAACAATTGCAGGGACTCGATGAAGGTCGCGCCCGCCTCGCGGCCGGCCTTCAGGCCGAAGGCGAGGATGCCGCCGTACCCGCGCCCGGTGAAGATCCGGTCGGCGACCGGCTTGGACTGCGACGATTCGAGCCCCGGGTAGTTCACCCAGGCCACCTTGTCGTGGCCCTCGAGGTAGGTCGCGACGGCGAGGGCGTTGGACGAGTGCCGGTCGATCCGCAGGTGCAGGGTCTCCAGCCCCTGCAGGAACAGCCAGGAGTTGAACGGCGACACGGCGGCTCCGGTGTTGCGCAGCAGCACGGTCCGGGCCCGGATGATGTAGGCGGCCGGGCCTGCGGCGTCCGTCCACACGGCGCCGTGGTAGGCCGGATCGGGCTGGGTGAGGCCGGGGAAGCGCTCGGAGTGGGCGGTCCAGTCGAACTTCCCGGAGTCGACGATGATGCCGCCGACGCTGGTGCCGTGGCCGCCGATGTACTTGGTGGCCGAGTGGACGGCGACGTCGACGCCGTGGTCGAAGACCTTGGCCAGGATCGGGGTCGTGACCGTCGCGTCCACGATGAACGGCAGGCCCGCCGCGTGCGCAGCCTCCGACCACGCGTCGAGGTCGAGGACGTTGATCGCCGGGTTGCCGATCGTCTCGCCGAAGACCAGCTTCGTCTTCTCGTCGACGACCTCGGCCAGCTTCTCAGGGTGGTCGGGGTCGACGAAGCGGACCTCGATGCCGTACTGCGGCAGCGTGTGCGCGAACAGCGCGTAGGTGCCGCCGTACAGGGTCGAGACCGACACGATGTTGTCGCCGGCGTAGGTCAGGTTGAGCACCGCGTAGGTGATCGCCGCCGCCCCGGACGCGGTCGCGAGCGCCCCGACCCCGCCCTCCAGGGCGTTGATGCGGGTCTCGAACACCGACTGGGTCGGGTTCATGATCCGGGTGTAGATGTTGCCCGGCACCCGCAGCGCGAAGAGATCGGCGGCGTGCTCGGTGTCGTCGAACACGTAGCTCGTGGTCTGGTAGATCGGGACCGCCCTGGAGTTGGTGGCCGGGTCGGCGTCCTCCTGTCCGGCGTGGACGGCAAGGGTGTCGGGATGCTGGGACATGTCGCTCCTGTGGCTGCTGGTCGTGCGGTGATGGGAGAGCCGGACGGGCGTCGGTGCCGTCCGTGGGGCATGGTCTGGATGATCCGCGGGGGATCTGTGGCGAGGCTGTTGCGGGCTGGTGGATCAGCGCATTCGACAACAGGACATCGACCGCACGCAGCAGCAACACAGGGCCGCGGAGCTCGTCGGGGTCATGCTCGCAGGCTAGCGACGCGTCCGAGGAGTGGTCAACAGCGTCTTGGAATCCGGTCGCTCGCCAACCCATAGAATCTGTGCCCATGAGCGCCGAACACGATCTGGTGCTGGTCGTCGACTACGGCGCCCAGTACGCCCAACTCATCGCCCGCCGGGTGCGGGAGGCCAGGGTCTACTCCGAGATCGTGCCGCACACGATGCCCGTCGCCGACATCCTGGCGAGGCGGCCGACGGCCGTCATCCTCTCCGGCGGGCCGAGTTCGGTCTACGAGCCGGGTGCGCCGCAGCTGGACGGGACGCTGCTGGAGGCATCCGTCCCGGTGTTCGGCATCTGCTACGGCTTCATGGCGATGGCGCAGGCCCTGGGTGGCACGGTCGCGCGCACCGGACAGCGCGAGTACGGCCGCACGAGTGTCGAGGTGCTGGAGCCGGGCCGGCTGCTCACCGGCCTGCCGTCCTCGCTGACGTCGTGGATGTCCCATGGCGACGAGGTCACCGTCGCACCCTCGGGGTTCACCGTGAACGCCCGCTCGCCGCGCGCGACCGTGGCGGCCTTCGAGGACGCCGGCAGGCGCCTGGCCGGCGTCCAGTGGCACCCGGAGGTGCTGCACTCCGAACACGGGCAGGCGGTTCTGGAGCACTTCCTCTACGACATCGCCGGCTGCACTCCGACCTGGACCAGCGGCAACATCGTGGACGACCAGGTCGCCCGGATCCGCGCGGAGGTGGGGGACGCCCGCGTCCTGTGCGCGCTGTCTGGTGGCGTGGACTCCGCCGTCGCCGCCGCGCTGGTCCAGAAGGCGATCGGCGACCAGTTGACCTGCGTGTTCGTGGACCACGGCCTGCTGCGCGAGGGCGAGGCCGAACGCGTCGAGCGCGACTTCGTGGCGTCCACCGGGGTGAAGCTGGTCGTGGCGAACGAGCAGGACCGCTTCCTCACCGCGCTGGCCGGGGTGAGCGACCCGGAGACCAAGCGCAAGATCATCGGGCGCGAGTTCATCCGCACCTTCGAGGACGCGGCCCGCCGGGTCAACGCGGAGGGCCCGATCGACTACCTCGTCCAGGGCACGCTCTACCCGGACGTCGTCGAGTCCGGCGGCGGCGAGGGCGCGGCGAACATCAAGAGCCATCACAATGTGGGCGGGCTGCCCGACGACCTCCAATTCCGGTTGATCGAGCCGCTGCGCACGCTGTTCAAGGACGAGGTGCGCCAGGTGGGCCGTCAGCTCGGGCTGCCCGAGCACATCGTGAACCGGCACCCGTTCCCCGGACCCGGCCTCGGCATCCGGATCGTGGGCGCCGTCGACGCCGAGCGCCTGCGCATCCTGCGGGCCGCGGACGCAATCGTCAGAGCGGAGACCACGGCGGCAGGCCTCGACGGGGACATCTGGCAGTTCCCCGTCGTGCTGCTCGCCGACGTCCGTTCCGTCGGGGTCCAGGGCGATGGCCGCACCTACGGCCACCCGATCGTGCTGCGTCCGGTCTCCAGCGAGGACGCGATGACCGCCGACTGGAGTCGGCTCCCCTACGCCCTGCTGGAGCGGATCAGCACGCGGATCACGAACGAGGTCCCCGAGGTGAACCGGGTGGTGCTGGACGTGACCAGCAAGCCCCCGGGCACCATCGAGTGGGAGTAACCGTCCCACCCCGGCGGACCAGATTGGGGACGGTTCCTGACTCGGTCCGTCCGGCGGGTGGACCAAGTTGGGGACGGTTCCTGACTCGGTCCACCCGCCCGATGGACCGAGTCAGGAACCGTCCCCAACTCGGTCCGGGTGGGGATGATCCGGGGTCGGGTCAGCGGTAGTCGGAGGGCGGGGTGGTGTTGCCGTTGCCGCCGCCGAACATCTTCTTGAGGTCGTCGAAGCCGGTGGAGCCGCCGTCCTCCAGCGGGAGGACCAGCCACAGGGCGAGGTACACGGGGACGATCAGGCCCCAGAAGAACGCCAGCACGACGGTGATGATCCGGACCAGGCCGGAGTCGATCCCGAGCGAGCGGGCGACGCCCCCACAGACGCCTCCGACGAACTTGTCCGTCGCCGAACGGGTGAGCTTCTCCTTCATTGTTCTTCCTTTCTCGAAACTTCAGTTGCGCCTGCGCGAGAGCAGCAGGACACCCACACCCGCGACGACCATCGCCGCGGGAACGAGGATTCCGATCAGCCTGCGGTCGAGCACGCCGTAGACCGTCCACAGAGCGACAGCGGCGAGCGCGACGGCGAGGACGCCGAACGCGAATGCGGCCCGGTCGCGCCTCATCGCTTCACATCCAGTTCGCCGAGCCCGACCTCGGCCACGACGCGCAACGTGTGCGTCCCGCCGCCCCCGGCCGGGTAGGGGGTGCTGCCCTCGAGGTCGAAGCCGCCCCTGCTCTCGCCGACCGAGGTGCCGGTGGCGTTGTACTCGCCCGCCTTCACCGTCCAGTCGACCTGCGTGGTCACTCCGGAGGGGACGACGAGATTCAGCTGCCCGGCGCCGACGTGGACGCTCAGGCTCTGGTCGGAGGCCAGCTCCAGCCGGCTGAGGTCGACGGTCAGTTCGCCCGCCTGCAGCTCGATGGAGGCAGGAAGGTCCGCGCCCGAGCGGAAGCTGTAGGCGCGTTCGCCGGCGTCGGGCACCCGGACCCCGAGCGAGGTCACCAGCATCGAGGCGGTCGCGACCGCCGTGAGCAGGGTCACGGGAAGCAGCAGCGGAGGACGCCGGGTCCATGTCGAGACCACCAGCGTGACCCCGAAGCCGGCCAGGACGGCGGCGGCGTAGGCCAGCGGGGTGGCCGGCAGCCCGAGATGCCCGAGCACGGTGACGGCGAGGACCGCGCCGCCGGCCAGCGTGAGCGCGAGCCACCACAGCCGCCAGCGCCGGCGCGCGGGACGGCTGCCCTTGACGGGGAGGTCGTCGTCGCGAACGGCGAGGTCGGAGGCGGGCTCGGTGTAGGGCTGCGTCCACCGCTGCTCGCCAGCGGCCGCCAGCGGGGCAGCGGGTGCGGCGGCCTCGACGTAACCGGGGGTGTCCTGCTCGACGAGTCGCTGCCGCCAGTGCTCGGCCTCCCGCTCGAACGGCGTCGGCTCGCTGCGCTGCGGCGGGGCGGTGTGGACGTTGCGCCCCCGGATGCCGAAGAACCAGACACAGAAGATCACCACCATCGGGCCGAGCCCGATCCCCTGCGTCCCCACGGCGGCCACCAGTGCGACCGCAGCGGCGATCGTGACCACCACGAGGGTCCGGTTCGGCCAGGTGCGAGTGAACGGAAGCAGGCGCCGGAGCGGCACCTCCGTGCTGCCCTCCCTGGGCATCAGCAGCAGGCAGGCCGCGTACGCGACGAGCCCCAGCCCGCCGAAGAAGGTGAGGACGACGACCGCGATCCGGAGCAGGTTGGGATCGAGCTGCCAGCGACGGGCGAGCCCCGCGCACACCCCGCCGGCCAGCGCGCCCGTGCGTGGGCGACTGATGACGGGAAGCTGGTCGGGGCTGGGCACGACTCCATTCAACGTCGGGGCGGCCGAACCGGCCATAAGGGTTGTCCCTGAGGGCTCCCGACATCGGCGCGGAGGGTGTAGAAATGTCCTCGATAGACCTGAGAGCGCTTTCACGTGACGGGGCTCGGATCCTGATAGCGTTCCCACACAGAGCCGGGTTCTCGTACGCTCACCGACGACGTGGTCGACGCGTCCGATCGCTCCGGCCGCTTGAGACAGGAGGCACCCCCGTGGCCAGGTTCGACGGGGAGCACTCGGCGCCGACGCTGGAGGACGTGGCCCGGATCGCCGGCGTCTCCCGCGCCACCGTCTCGCGCGTGGTGAACGGGGGGACGCTCGTCGCCGCCAAGACCACCGAGGCCGTCCGGGCGGCGATCAACGAGATCGGCTACCACCCCAACCGCGCGGCCAGGGCACTGGTGACCCGCCGCACCGGCGTGATCGCCGTGATCGTGCCGGAGACCGACGAGCGCGTGTTCACCGACCCCTACTTCCCGCAGGCCTACCACGGCGCCCTGCAGGCGTTCGCCGGCTCGGACGTCCAGGTCGTGCTGGCGATGGCGCAGCCGGGGGACAGCGCGTCCCGCATGGTCCGCTACCTCGAGTCGGGTCACGTGGACGGCGCGATCATCGTCTCCCACCACGGTCCGGAGCTCGCGACCGCGCTCGCGCACTCGTGGCAGCCGGTCGTGTTCGTCGGCGATCCGGAGGCGCCGGGCGTCTGCTACGTCGACCTCGACAACACGACGGCCGCGCGGATGGCGACCAGGCATCTGGTCTCACGGGGCTGCCGCTCGATCGGTACGATCACCGGCCCGCTCGACATGGCCTCCGCGCGTTCGCGGCTCGCCGGATTCGAGGAGGCCATGGCCGAGGCGGGGCTGGACAGTTCGCTGCGGGTGGAGGGCGGCTACACCGCGCGCAGCGGCGAGACCGTCACCGAACTCCTGCAGCGCTGCCCCGACATGGACGGGCTGTTCGTCGCCAACGACCTGATGGCGGTCACGGCGATGGGGGTCGTGCAGCGTTCCGGACGCCGGGTGCCCGAGGACGTGAAGATCGTCGGATTCGACGACGCGGCCATCGGGCTGCAGTGCAACCCGCAGCTCACCACGATGACCAACCCCGCCGACGAACACACCCGGACGGCGGCGGAGATGCTGATCGAACTGCTGGCCGGGGAGGTGCCGCAGAACCCGCGGATGATGCGGCCGAGCCGCCTGGTGGTGCGCGGATCGGCATGACCTCTCCAGCCGGCGAGTCCCAGCCCGAAGGCACCGGGGTCGCGGTCCAGCCGCGCTCGGTGCGTCCGATCAGCGGAGCATGGGTGGGCGGGGTCTGCGCAGGCCTGGCCGACCACCTCGGCTGGTCGGTGCTCGTGCTGCGGGTGCTCTTCGTGGTCCTCGCCGCCGCCGGCCTGCTCGGCGTCGCGCTCTACCTCGCGCTGTGGCTGGTGATGCCCAGGCAGGCCGGGCAGCGCTCCGCGCCGGGCCTGGAGTCGGGGGCCCGGCGCGGGTTGCGCCCCGGCGGCTCCGTGGCGCTGACGCCGGTCGACCTCGGCGTGGCCGGCGCCCTCCTCCTGCTGGGCGTGGGCCTGCTGTGGCTCGTGCAGGCCTCCGGCTGGGGACTGGCGCCGCCCGCGCTGGCGGCCGGGCTGCTCGCGACCGCTGGGCTGGGCCTGATCTGGTGGCAGGCCGACCACGCGTCCACCCGTGAGCTGCGGACGGGCTCCGGCTGGCGGCGGATGGTGACGCCGCTGCTCGCGCAGTGGTCGACCATCACGGCGATCGTGGCCGGGCTGGCCGCGCTGGCCGGAGCGGTCGTCGTGCTGACCGCGTCGCTGCCGGGGCTCGGCGACACCGCCCGCACCGTGCTCCTGGTCGGCCTCTGTGTCGGTGGGCTGCTGTTGGCGTCCCTGCCGTGGGTGCTGCGGGTGCGCCAGGCCTTCGCCCGGGCCAGGGACGACGCGTTGGTCGCGGATGCGCGAGCCGACATGGCCGCGCACCTGCACGACTCGGTCCTGCAGACCCTGGCGCTGATCCAGCGGCAGGCCTCCGATCCGAAGAAGGTGACCGCGCTCGCCCGCCGGCAGGAGCGGGAGCTGCGGCAGTGGCTGTACGGGGAGACGATGGCCGGCGGCAGCCTGGTGGAGGCGCTCACGGCCGAACTGCTGGACGTCGAGGACACCCATGGGGTCGACATCGAACTGGTCTCGGTGGGCGACTGCGAGCTGTCCGGCGACCTCACCGCAGTGGTCAGGGCGACCCGGGAGGCGATGGTGAACGCCGCCCGGCACTCCGGCGCCGGACGGATCGACGTCTACGCCGAGGTGGACGACGACCTGGTGTCGGTCTACGTCCGCGACCGGGGCGCCGGCTTCGACCTCGGGCACGTCGAGGAGGACCGGATGGGCGTGCGGAACTCGATCGTCGAGCGGGTGAAGCGGGCCGGCGGACGGGCGATAATCAGGACGGCGCCCGGAGAGGGCACCGAGGTGAGACTGGAGCTGCCACGATGAGCGAGACCACGACTGAACCGGGCACTCCCGCCGTGTGGCGGGTGGTGCTGGTCGACGACCACGCCATGTTCCGCAGCGGGGTGCGGCACGACATCGGCGATCGCGTCCACCTGGTCGGCGAGGGCGAGGACGTGCCCACCGCCGTCGCGGCCATCATCGCCGCCGTCCCCGACGTGGTGCTGCTGGACGTCCACCTGCCCGGGGGTGGCGGCGTCGAGGTGATCAAGCAGGTGGCGGCGATCGAGCCGGGAGTGAAGTTCCTCGCCCTCTCGGTGTCGGACGCGGCCGAGGACGTGATCGGGATCATCCGCGCGGGCGCGCGGGGCTACGTGACGAAGTCGATCTCGGCCGACGAGCTGGTCGAGGCGATCGGGCGGGTGGCGACCGGTGACGCGGTGTTCTCGCCACGCCTGGCCGGCTTCGTGCTGGACGCCTTCTCCGGTGCGATCGATGTCGCCAGCATCGACGAGGACCTCGACCGGCTCTCGGTCCGGGAGCGGGAGGTGCTGCGCCTGATCGCTCGCGGTTACGCCTACAAGGAGATCGCTCGGGAGCTGTTCATCTCGATCAAGACCGTCGAGACCCACGTCTCCAGCGTCCTGCGCAAGCTGCAGCTGTCGAACCGCCACCAGCTCACCCGCTGGGCCACCGACCGCAAGCTGGTCTGACGGCTCGCCGCACCGCGCGGCCCGGTCCCACGCGTCCCACCCGAGGCGTTTGCTCCCGAAAGGCGGCTTTGCTCCCCGAATTCAGGGAGCAAAGCC
>NZ_JASGES010000029.1:0-14588 GCF_047606205.1 Propionicimonas sp.
CCGTCGAGCAGATCGCCGACCGGGTCGGGTTCAACTCGGCCGTCGTGCTGCGTGACCACTTCCGACGCGCGACCGGCCTGGCGCCGACGACCTATCGCCGGCGCTTCGGCCAGTAGCCGCGTCCCGTCGAAAGCCACCGTGTGGGCGCTGGCCCTCGACGGAACGATGGCGCTCGACGGGAACGATGGCGCTCGGCGCACCGGCTTCGCGGGCGGTAGGTTTTCGGGATGACCATCACTGCGGCGGAATTGGCCCGCCATGTCGACCACACCCTGCTCTCCCCCACCGCCACGGACGCCGATGTCGCTGCGTTGGCCGAGGAGGCTGCTCGGCTCGGCACCTACTCGATCTGCGTCTCGCCGTCCATGCTGCCGGTGGCGGCGGACCTGGGCGCGGTGAAGGTCGCGACCGTGTGCGGGTTCCCGTCCGGCAAGCACACGCCCGCCACGAAGGCCGCCGAAGCGGCGGAGTCGGTGGCGCGCGGTGCGGACGAGGTGGACATGGTGATCGACCTCGGCCTGCTCAAGGCCGGCCGGACGGAGGCGACCACGGCGGAGATCGCTGCGGTCCGCGCCGCCGTGCCCACCCCGAAGGTGCTGAAAGTGATCATCGAGTCCGCCGCACTCACCGATTCGGAGATCGTGGCGGCCTGTCGGGCGGCGGAGGCCGCGGGCGCAGACTTCGTGAAGACCTCCACCGGGTTCCACCCGGCCGGCGGCGCCTCCGTCCACGCCGTCGAACTGATGGCACGGACGGTCGGCGGCCGGCTCGGCGTGAAGGCGTCCGGTGGTATCCGCGACTGGGCGAGTGCCGTGGCGATGCTGGAGGCGGGCGCGACCCGGCTCGGCCTGTCCGGCACTGCCGCCGTCCTCGCCGGAGGCACCTCCGCAGGCTACTGAGCCCTCACCGAGGTGGTCCTGGTCACCCACCCGGGCGGAGGTCAGGCCTGACCTGAGCGGAATCGCCCGCCGAACACCGCGATCCGATCGTCGACCCGAACCGCGGGGAGAGTGCGGTTCCTCTCACGAACCACTGGCCACCGCGTCGTGCGGCTGGTTCAGCCCAGGCCCTGCTCCTTCAACCAGCCGGACGCGACGTCGGCGACGGCGCCGCCGCCGGCCACCTGCGCCTGGAGGTCGATCAGCATGTCGGTCGTGATGACCTGGGCCACCTGGTTCATCGCCAGCACCTGGTCGGGCTCGGCCTCGGTGAGCGCGGTGTTCACCAGCACCAGCCCGGGATCGGCGACCGCCAGCTTCTGGGTGTCCACCAACTCGACCAGACCGGACGCACCGGTGTAGTCGGTCCGCCGGAACGCGGCGATCGCCGCGTCGCCGTTGACCAGCCGGGAGGCCCGCTCGACGGGGTTCTCCACCTTCATCACGGTGAACCGGGCGCCGTAGACGGTCCGCAGCCCCGGCACCCCGTCGGCGCGGGAACTGGCGATCGGCGGGATCGCCGCGACCTTTCCGCTGGACCAGGAACCGATCCGGCTCAGGCTGGTGATGCCGGCCTCGGCGGTCGCCTGGGTGACCAGCCAGACCAGCGCCCCGTCCAGCCCGGCTGCCTGCAGGACGCTGACGTCCGGCTCCAGCAGTCCCGCGACTGCAGCGGGAAGCTCCTTGGCCGCGGGGGGCTCGTCGTCCTGGCTGAGGCTGGCCCACAGCGTGCCCCCGAACGCGGGTACCGCGGCCAAGTCCCCGTGACCGAGCGCGGTCTGCCAGCCGTCCCCGGCTGCGCTCGTGGACGCGGGACGCCCGGTCGCAGCGACGGCTCCGGCGAGCAGTTGGGCGAGCACGACCTCCGCGGAGGTTCCGTCCTGGCCCACGACCAGTGGAGCGAGCGACGGCGATGGCGACGGCGAACCGCCCGCCTCAGCCGGCGGCACCCGGGCGCAACCGGCTGCCAGGACGGCGGTCACGCCGAGCAGGAATCCTCGTCTGTCCACGCCTGCCAGTCTCGCCGAGCCCACCGGACAGGTCGAACAGGCCACGCCGGTCCGGCCCGAACCGTCACCCGGAAGGGGACGTCAGATGCTGGCCCTGCGCGGGCTGATCGGGTATTGTCTTCTCTGGCCGTACTTCTCGGGGGGGAACAGGCGGCCGGTCCGGGTCAGCGATCCGGAACCTGCAAGGGGGAACAACTCGGCACACCCGCCATCCAGAGCGGACGAAGCCGTTGGTCCTGACGAGAGGCCCGGCGATCGTGATCGCCGGGCCTCTCGGACTTCAGCTGTCGATGACTGACGAGTGACGTGACGTCCCACCTGCAGAGCGGTCGCACCCCGTGCCCCCCGAACGGGTGACAGCCGGTCCAGTTTTCGTAGCACGCGTCGAACCTGCTCGCCCTGGCTGGCAGAATCGACTGCGTGCTCAGCATGACAGCAGAAGCGGCTGCGACAGCGCCCACCAAGCGCAAGCGGCAGCCCTCCCCCGCGACTCCGGACTTCTCCATCCTGCTGGTCTGCAGGGCGAATCTCTGTCGCTCGCCGATGGCCGAGTTCCTGGCCCGCCGGGAACTGGCGGCCAGGGACCTTCCGGTGCGGGTGTCCTCGGCGGGCACCCATGCCGTGGTCGACACGCCCCTGCATCGGTTCGCGCGCGAGTCGCTCATGTCGATGCAGATCGATCCTGCCGGCTTCCTGAGCCGGCCGATCACCGAGGGAATCGTCGCGAACAGCAGCGTCATCCTGACCATGACCGACGCCCAGCGCTCATGGATCGTGAGCACGTTCCCGGAGGCCGTGAGGAAGACCTACCTGCTCACCCAGTTCTCGCGGCTGGTCGCGGCGACCCCGGATCCAGGGGCCGTCCCGGCCTCGGACTGGGGCCCGTCCCTGCTCTCCCGGGCGGTGGAAGGCCGGTCGCTGGCCCAGCCATTGGTCAACGGCCGCGACATCGGCGATCCGATCGGACGGAGCCTGCGCCACTTCCAGAACTGTGCGAAGACGCTCGAAGAGCGCATCATGCCGCTGTTCGCCGGTACCACGATCGAGCACGGGTAGGCTGTGCAGGCCGCCGACGAGTCGTCGACGGCCGAGAGTTGCTCACCGGAGGGGACGGGTTTGGAGCTTCATTCCTATCTTGCGGGCCTGCGCAAGCATTCGATCGCCATCATCGTGATGGTGGTGCTCGGAGCGGGCCTGTCTCTCCTCCTGTTCTGGCGCACGCCCGCCACCTACGCCGCCCAGGTCCAGTTCTACGTGAGCACCCCCCTGCCAGAAGGGTCCAATGCGCAGGCCGCAGGGCAGTTCGCCCAGGCACGGGTCAACTCCTATGTCGTGCTGCTGTCCAGCGAGGAGCTCGCCTCGCGGGTGATTCGCGCAACCGGTGTGGACCTCGACGCGACGGAGGTCGCCGACAGGATCACTGCTCGAGCCAACTCGGACACGGTCCTCGTCACCGCGACCGTCAGCGACCAGATTCCCGAACGCTCGCTGCAGATCGCGACCGGCATCGGGACGGAGTTCCCGACGATGGTTGACGAACTCGACAACGCCGGGCGCGACTCCTCCGTGGTCGTCATCCACATCGTCTCCGGCCCGACCCTGCTGGCCGACCAGGTCTCGCCCAGCCTCCGCCTCTATCTCCTCACCGGGCTCGCGGCCGGCCTCGTTCTCGGCGTCGGCTACGCCATGCTCAGGCAGGTGCTCGACACCTCGATCCACACACCGGCCCAAGCCAGTGACGCGACCGGCGTTCCGGTACTGGCCAGCCTGCCGCTGGACCCTGAGGTGCAGAAGGCGCCGCTGATCATCGGGGCTCAGTCGATGAGCCACCGGGCGGAAGCGCACCGCAAACTCCGCACCAACCTGCAGTTCGTGGACGCCGCCCAGAACGCCTCCAGCATCCTGATCACCTCCTCCGTCCCGAACGAGGGCAAGTCGCTCACAGCCGTGAACCTCGCTCTCTCGTTGGTCGAGACCGGAGAGAAGGTCGTGCTGGTCGATGCCGACATGCGCAAGCCGCGGCTGTCCCGATATCTCGACCTCGCCAGCGAGGTCGGGCTGTCCAACCTCCTGGCAGGACAGGCAGAACTCGACCAGGTGATCCAGCCCTGGGGAGAGCAGGGCCTCGCCTGCATCGCCAGCGGTTCGGTACCGCCGAACCCCGCCGAGTTGCTCGGATCGAAGCGGATGAGCGACCTCATCCAGGAGTTGAAGGGCCGGTTCGATCGGATCGTCATCGACGCACCGCCGATCCTCCCGGTCGCGGATGCCATCGTGGTCTCGCGCGAGGTCGACGGTGTTGTCGTGGTGGTACGCGCGCACAAGACTCCACGGAACGAGGTCAGCCACGCCGCGGCCTCGCTCACCACGGTGGGGGCGACGGTGGTCGGCGCGGTGCTCAACATGCGCAAGGTTTCTCGATTCGATCGCGAGTACGGCAGCAACTACCGGTACAGCGTGAAGTCGAACGGTTTTCTCGGCAGGATTCGCCGGCGCTCGGCCGAGGAGATCGGGGTGATCGAGTAGCGACCCTCGTCGCCGTGCCGAAGAGACACAGGTGGGGACCCCGGGCCGCGCCCGGGGTCCCCTCCTCTGTTGAGAACTACTTGTTGTTCAGCGCGGACTGCGCGGCGGCCAGGCGTGCGATCGGCACCCGGAACGGCGAGCAGGACACGTAGTTCAGGCCGACCTTCTGGCAGAACTCGATCGACGACGGATCGCCACCGTGCTCCCCGCAGATGCCCAGCTTGATGTCGGGACGGGTCTGGGTGCCGAGTTCGACGGCGGTCTTCACGAGCTTGCCGACGCCCTCGGTGTCCAGGCGGGCGAACGGGTCGTTCTCGTAGATCTTCTTGTCGTAGTAGGCGTCCAGGAACTTCCCGGCGTCGTCACGGCTGAAACCGAAGGTCATCTGGGTGAGGTCGTTGGTGCCGAACGAGAAGAACTCGGCCTCCTTCGCGATCTCGTCGGCGGTGATGGCCGCCCGCGGGATCTCGATCATCGTGCCGACCTTGTACTCCAGCGCGATGCCGGAGTCGGCGATGATCGCGTCGGCGGTGGAGGTGACGATGTTCTTGACGAACGCCAGTTCCTTCACCTCGCCCACCAGCGGGATCATGATCTCCGGCACGATGGTCCACTCGGGGTGGGCCTTCTGGACGTTGATCGCGGCCTCGATGATCGCCCGGGTCTGCATGGCGCCGATCTCGGGGTAGGTGACGTCGAGGCGGCAGCCGCGGTGGCCCATCATCGGGTTGAACTCGTGCAGGGACGCGATCACGTTCTTGAGCTCGTCCACCGAGATGTTCATGTCGGCGGCCAGGGCGACGATGTCGTCGGAGTCGGTCGGCAGGAACTCGTGCAGCGGCGGGTCGAGCAGCCGGACGGTGACCGGGTAGCCCTCCATGGCCTCGTAGATGCCCTCGAAGTCGCCGCGCTGCATCGGCAGCAGCTTGGCCAGGGCGACCTCGCGCTGCTCGACGGTCTTGGAGACGATCATCTCGCGGATGGCCGCGATCCGGTCGGGCTCGAAGAACATGTGCTCGGTGCGGCACAGGCCGATGCCCTCGGCGCCGAACTCGCGGGCCTGCCGGGCGTCCGCGGGGGTGTCGGCGTTGGTGCGGACCTTCATCGTGCGGTACTGGTCGGCCCACTCCATGATCCGGCCGAAGTAGCCGCCGATCTCGGCCGGGACGGTCGCGATCTGCTGGCCGTACACGTTGCCGGTCGAGCCGTCCAGGGAGATCCAGTCACTCTCGCTGAACGTCTGGCCGGCGAGGGTGAAGGACTTCCCGTCCGCGGCGAAGGCGATGTCGCCGAGGCCGGACACGCAGCAGGTGCCCATGCCGCGGGCGACCACGGCGGCGTGGGAGGTCATGCCGCCACGGGCGGTCAGGATGCCCTGGGAGTGGTGCATGCCCTCGATGTCCTCGGGGGTGGTCTCCAGGCGGACGAGGATGACCGGCTCGCCGTTCCTGCCGCGGGCTGCGGCGTCCTCCGCGGTGAAGGAGACCTTGCCGCAGGCCGCACCCGGAGAGGCGGGGAGGCCCTTGCCGATCGGGGTGGCGGCCTTGAGCTCCGCCGTGTCGAACTGCGGGTGCAGCAGCGCGTCGATCTGCTTGGGGTCGATCATCGCCACGGCCTTCTCCGGGGTGATCTTGCCCTCGTCCACCAGGTCGCAGGCGATCTTGAAGGCGGCGGCTGCGGTGCGCTTGCCGTTGCGGGTCTGCAGCATGAAGAGCTTGCCATCCTCGATGGTGAACTCCATGTCCTGCATGTCGGCGTAGTGGTTCTCCAGCCGGCTGACGATGTCGGCGAACTGGGCGTAGACGGCCGGGTTCTCGTCCTTGAGCTGGTCGATGGTCTCCGGGGTGCGGATGCCGGCGACGACGTCCTCGCCCTGGGCGTTCATCAGGAACTCGCCGAACAGGCCCGACTCACCGGTGGCCGGGTTGCGCGAGAACGCCACGCCGGTGCCGGAGGTGTCGCCGGTGTTGCCGAACACCATCGACTGGACGTTGACCGCGGTGCCCCACGAGCCGGGAATGTCGTTCATGCGGCGGTAGTAGACGGCGCGCGGGTTGTCCCAGGAACGGAACACCGCCTTGATCGCGCCGAACAGCTGCTCGACCGGGTCGGAGGGGAAGTCGGAGCCGACCTTCTCGGCGTACTGCGCCTTGAACTTCTCGGCGAGTTCCTTCAGGTCGTCGGCGGTGAGCTCGGTGTCGAGCTTGACACCCCGGGACTCCTTCATCTCGTCGATGAGCTTCTCGAAGTAGCTCTTGCCGACCTCCATGACGACGTCGGAGTACATCTGGATGAACCGGCGGTAGGAGTCGTAGGCGAACCGCGGGTTGTTGGTCTTCTCGGCGAACCGGGCGGCGACCTCGTCGTTCATGCCCAGGTTCAGGATGGTGTCCATCATGCCGGGCATGGACGCGCGGGCACCCGAACGGACGGAGACCAGCAGCGGGTTGTCGAGGTCGCCGAACTTCTTGCCGGTCATCTCCTCGAGCTTGCCGACGTAGGTCAGGATCTCGGCCTTGATGGCGTCGTTGATCTGCTCGCCGTCGGCGTAGTACTGGGTACACGCCTCGGTGGTGATGGTGAAGCCCTGCGGCACGGGCATGCCGAGGCCGGTCATCTCGGCCAGGTTGGCGCCCTTGCCACCCAGCAGGTTCTTCATCGAGGCGTCGCCCTCGCTGAACTCGTACACATACTTGTCAGTCATCGTGACTTTGAGTCTCCTTCAATGGGCTCCGGTATCGGCCGGATGTGGGTGCCTGCACTGGCTTGTCTGCACTGACTCCCACGGCGGCGGCGGAGCAGACCGTCGCTCGGCGCGTACGGGGACCAACCTATCGTTTCCACGCAAGTCCTTCACCCCACGGCGAGGCTGACCGAGGGTTGGAACGTTGACACCTTCCCAGCGCGGCCCGGACGATGGCGGCATGCGTGCGGAGAGGGTCACCGGCAGGGTCTGTTTCCATGGCGAGGGTCCGGTGTGGTGGGAGCGCACCCACCAGCTCCGTTTCGTGGACATGTTCGCCGGAGACGTGCTCACCCTGGACGGCGACCGGGTCACGCGGACGCCGGTCGGCTCGGCCGTCGCCGCGGTGATCCGTCCGCGTCTGGGCGGGGGCGCGATCGTGGCGCGCGAGCACGACCTGGCGATCAGCAACCTTGACGATCTCTCCGACCTGGCCGGCTTCGTGACGGTCGAGGCCGACCCCGGCTTCCGCTGCAACGACGGCGGCTGCGACCCCGATGGCGGCTTCTGGATCGGCACGCTGGCCTACGGCTTCACCGACGGGGCGGGAACCCTGTACCGGCTGGACGCGGGCTCGCTGCGTCCGCGCCCGGTCGTGCCGGGGCTGACCATCAGCAACGGACTCGGCTGGAGTCCGGACACCCAGGTGATGTACCTCAACGACTCCGGTACGCACACCACGTGGGCGTTCGACGATGACCCGCTGGCTGGTCCCTCGAACCGCCGCGTGTTCTCCCGGGTCGGGCCGGGGGTCCCCGACGGGCTGTGCGTGGACGCGGAGGGCGGGGTGTGGGTGGCCCGCTACGACGGCGGCTGCGTCCAGCGGCTCGACCCGTCCGGAGTGGTCGACGCCGTCGTCGAGGTGCCCGGGGCGTCGAAGGTGACAGCCTGCGCCTTCGGCGACGACGACCTCGGCACGCTCTACATCACGACCTCGCGGGAGAACCTGCCCGAGGACGCCGAGCCCGACGCAGGCTCGCTCTTCGTCGTGCAACCCGGGGTCGCCGGGCTGCCGGCGCAGGGTTTCGCAGGCTGAGCGACGGGGCGCCCAGACCTCCCAGCGGTGCGGGCGTCAGGCGTCGAGCCGGACGTACACGTTGTCGATGACCCCCGTGAACTGGTCGTTCTCGACACCCACCTTGACGTTGTCCCAGGTCTTGGCGCCAATGCTGAGCTGGGTGGTCGGGGACTCCGGCTGAACGTCTCCGATCGGGCCCTCGACGGTTCTGGCCCACTCCTTGGGACTGGCGCCGTCGAGTTCACGAACGGTGACGGTCACCGCCGATCCCTTCCGCACGCACTGGCCGGAGTACCAGACCCCCGGGGCCAGGATCGGTCCGAGCCTGGCGACCACCTGGCCCGCATCACCTCTGACCACGCAGCCCGGTCGGCCCTCGTCGATCTCGAACTTGTACTGGCCCCGGTCGCTGTAGATCCCCCGTTCCACCACATTGTTCCCGTCCGCCCAGTTGCCGTCGGAGTTGAAGTCCGCACCGAAGGTGAAGTCGCGGGTCCCCATGGTCAGGTCGTCACCGGAGCGGGGCACCACGACCACAGCCACCGAGTCGTCGGCGTCGTCCCGGGAGAAGCTCACCGCGGCACCATTGCCGGCGCGACCCTGAACGGTGACGACGCGGCCGTCGCCCCGGCCGACGACGTGGGCTTCCAGCCGGGCGCTCGCCGAACCGGAGACCTCGACCGCCGCACCATCGCCGAGGACGCGGCCCACCTGGTCTGCGAAGTCGAGTTGCACGACGGGTTCGGAGCCGGAATCGCTCGGTTGCGCCTCCAGCACCGTGGGCGTCAGAAGCCCGGGCAGCCACACGGCCGCGGCGGTGGCGCCAACCATCACCGCGACGCCGATCACCACCCAGCGAGCTCTCGAACCCTGTGCCACACAGCGAGTGTGACACAGCACTCAGCGAGGGAGCAGCGCTGCCCTGTCGATCCGGGCCGCGCCCCACCGCAGCAGGTCCTCGAGAATCGCCGGGGAGTGCTTCACCCGCTTCCAACTCTGCAGCGACTCGGCCAGGCGGACCTCGTTCGCCACCAACGTCGCCGCATACCAGGCCGCGAGCGCCTCGACCCCGGCACGTGAGTGGCCGAGGGTTCGCAACATCCCCGCGCAACGGTCCAGCGCCCGATCGGTGCGCGCCACCACGGAGGCAGGGTTCTCGGCGTCCTTCGTGTGCGCGTACCAGTGCAGGGTGTCCAGGCCGGCCGGGGCGTCGGCCTCCGCGGTCTCCCAGTCGAACAGCCACAGCCGAGCGGCACGGTCACGGCCGGTGTTCCACCACGTGAAGTCGCCGTGCCAGAAGTTGGCGATCGGCATGCTCACCTGGAGCTGTGTGACGCTGCGCGCGAGATCGGTGGCCCGCCGGGCCAGCGGGGCCGGCGTGACCGGGGTGGCGGCGGCGAGCCGATCCAGCACCAGCCGGACCTGTCCTGCGCTCTCCAGCGGTGCGCGCCGGACCACCTTCCCCGGTCCGAGCGCTTCGGCGTTGCTCAACGAGGCGTAGGAGGCCGGGACATGCCTGATTCCCCGCGGCAGCGGCTCGGTCATCACATACGGCAGGCCACCCGCCACGGTGCCGCGGGAGACCACTCCAGGGGCCGAGATCTCCACCCGCGACTGTGCACCGAAGCCGGCCAGCGCGTCCGCCTCGTTCTCGATCGACTCCCGGGTCAGGTCATTCCAGGCGAGCTTGACGAACCCGATCGCGTCGCCGTCACGGTCCCGGAGTTCGAGGGTGGGCTTGGCGTTCGCCGCCGTCCGAACCCCGAGAGTGGCGAGAACCGTGGATCCGGCCCCGACGAGCCGGCCCAGTTCGGCGGTCGTCGTCGGTGGCGCGCCGGCCGGAGCGACGATCCGCAGGGTGTCCTTCGACAGCGGCGCGCCGGTCGCCCCCACGCCGGCCAGGGCGTGCCGCACCAGCCTGGTCGAGAGTGGGCGCAGCCGGGCGTAGTCGAGCAGTGTCCGGGTCGCCGCCGTACGGTCGACCGGAACGAGCAGTTGCGCCGAGGCGGCGTTCGGAATCGCCCAGTACTGCTCCCGGATCTCCCAGCCCTCCGGGACGGGGCCGTTGACGGTGGCCCGCGCGACGCCCTCGGCGACGCTGCGCCCCCACACCTGCTCCACCACGTAGTCCAGGCGCGCAGAACCCGTGCTCACGTGCGGAACCCCCGGTGTTGTCGGCCGTCGTTCGGGCCCATGCTAGCGGGACGACGGCCCTCGCTATAATCCACGACGATGAGCGCAGAGCAGGCCGCCGAGAGCGAGACCGGCGAATACGACCCGAATCGGTCAAGCCGGGTGCTGAGGAACACGGCCCGGAGTTCCGCACTGAGCTTCGCCGGATCGATGGTCAGCGCTATCGGCGGCTTCGGGTTGTCCTTGATCCTCGGCCGCATGATCGGCCCGGAAGGCAATGGCGTCGTCTTCCAGATGATCTCTGTGTTCATGATCGTCGGCGGGGTCGCCAAGCTCGGCCTCGACACCACCTGCACCTGGTTGCTCCCCCGGCTCGCGGTCGACGGCAGGGCGGACGTCCGGAGGGCCACCTGGCTGCTGCTGGGCGGTTCGCTGATGGGTGGGTTGGCGGCCGGCGTCGTGGTCTTCGCGATCGCTCCGTTCCTGAGCAGTGGACGCTCCGACCTCCTGCTGCTGATGCAGGCCTCGGCGGTGTTCACCCCGATCGCGTCGGTGGGCACGGTCGCGCTGGCCGCGACGCGCGGGCTCGGCGGCATCCGCCCCTACGTCCTGATCGGATCGATCGGCCTGCCGACCGGGCGGTTGGCGGCGATCGCGGCAGCGATGGCCGTCTCCGCCAGTGCCCTGCTCGCGGGCTTCATCTGGCTCGCCCTCCTCCTGGTCGCCACCGCCGTCTCCGTGGTGGCTGTGGCCCGACGACTTCGTCCCTACGACCGACCCGGCGCGGCCACCCGGTCGCGACGCGAGATCACTCGGCAGATCAGTTCCTACAGCGGTCCACGCCTGGCGTCCTCGATCATGGAACAGGTCACGCTGTGGCAGGACGTGCTGATCGTCGGCCTGATCGCCGGCCCGGTCGCAGCCGGAATCTACGGCGTCGTCTCCCGACTCGGCCAGGCCGGCTTCATTCCTTCGACCTCGATGCGCATCGTCGTGGCCCCGGAGTTCTCCCGCATGCTGCATCAACGGCGGCTCACCGAGCTGTCCGAGCTGTACCAGCGCACCTCGCAGTGGATTGCGCTGATGTCGGTGCCCATCTACGCCATCTTCGTGCTCTTCGCACGGCCGGTTCTGGGCCTTTTCGGATCCGGGTTCGACGCTGGCGAGCTGGCCCTGATCATCGCCAGCGTCGGCGCCCTGGTCTGGACGAGCGTGGGCAACATCCAGTCGCTGCTGCTGATGAGCGGTCTGACCGGCTGGGCGGCCGTGATCAAGTTCTGCGTCCTCGTGGTCAGCCTCGGCCTCCTGCTGCTCCTGGTTCCGATCTGGGGCATTGAGGGAGCGGCCTGCGCCTGGAGCGCCTCGATGATCGTCGACGCGTTGCTGGCAACAATCATCGTTCACCGGGGCGTCGGCATCCGCCTCCATTTCGGGAGCACCCTGCTCGCTCTCGTCGTCGCCGTCGGGACGACGGCTGTTCCCGCACTGGTGGCGCGCCTGGTGTTCGGCGACACCATGCGGGGTCTCGTCATCGGCGGGATCGCTGCCGTGGTCGTCTACGCCGCCGTACTGTTCTTCCTGCGGGAGCGCTTCGCACTGGACAACGCGATCGCGCTGTTCCAGCGTCGACGGACCCCCACACCCAGATGAGGACGGAAGAATGCTGAGCACACTGAACTCGATCTCACCACAGTGGATCAAGAACCTCGCCAACAGCACGACCCGCGGCTGGGCCTGGTTGAGCGCAGGGGACCGGCCCTTGCCCGACTACCTGATCATCGGGTGCAAGCGCGGCGGCACGACCTCCCTGTTCAACTACCTCGTCGACCACCCGGGGGTGCTGCGGATGTATCCCCTGTCGCGCGGGCTGAAGAGCACCGACTTCTTCTTCAAGCGCGCCGGGCACACCGTGCGCTGGTACCGTTCGCATTTTCCCAGTGAGACGTACCGTCGACGGCTGGCGGGCCAACTCGGCTACCGGCCGGTCTCCGGGGAGGCATCGCCCTACTACGTCTGGGATCCGCGAGTCGCCGCCCGGGTGAAGTCGGTGGCCCCGCAGGCGAAGTGCATCCTTCTGCTCCGTGACCCGGTCAAGCGCGCGTGGTCGCACTACCAGGAGCGGCGGGAGAACAACACCGAGCCGCTGAGCTTCGCCCAGGCGATCGATGCCGAGGACGCCCGCCTGGACGGCGAACTGGACAGGATGCTGGCTGATCCCGAGTACTACAGCGAAGCCTGGGACTTCTTCAGCTACCGCCAGCGGGGCGTGTACGCGCCCCAGATCCGCACCTGGCTGGAGCACTTCCCTCGCGAGCAGTTGCTGGTGATCTACGCCGAAGACCTGTACCGGAAGACCGAGGAGACCTTCGGGGAGGTCTGCGACTTCCTCGGTATTCCGCGCGCCCGGATGGCCACCACCCAGGGCTACAACTCGATGCCGGGCTCCAAGGACAAGCCACCGCAGGACGTCGTGGACGCCCTGCGGGACTTCTACCGTCCCCAGGTGGCCGAGCTCGAAGAGCTCGTCGGTCGCCCGGCCCCCTGGACTCTGTGACGGCTACTGAGCGACGGCCGCGACAGCCTTCAGCTTGAAGGACAGGTCGGGGGTGCCGCGGTAGTTGACGTGGGTCTCGGCCGAGATCACGTTGTTGCCGTTGACCAGCAGACTGGTCGGCACGTCCACCTGGATCGGGTTGGCGTTGGCAGCCGTCGTGCGGAGCGCTGTGACCGCGAAGCTGTCGTTGTTGATCGTGCCGGTCGGCATGTTCTCCCGCTTCACCTCGGTGCCGTTGACGAAGATCACGACACCGTCATCCGCGACCGTGGTCAGCTTCAGCGAAGTGACCTTCGACGCATCCGCCACGGTGAAGCTGTTGCGGAAGTAGGCCGCCTTCGGGCGATCGCTGGTCGCCGATGCGACCGGGAAGGTCGTGGTGACCAGCGTCGACCCGTAGCCGAGCGGGGCCTTTCCTGTCGACCAGGACGAGTCGTTGAACGTCCTCGACGTCCACGACGACCCCGGTGCCGCGAGCGCGTAGTAGTACGACCACGTCGCAGACTCTGCAATCACCTCGCTGGTCACCGTCACCGGGGTGGCGACCGTCACGCTCTTCGTGGCCGAATCGGTCGCTCCCTTGTCGTCGGTCACCGTGAGCTTCACCGTGTAGGTGCCGTCGGCCGCGTAGGTGTGCGACGCGGTGGCCCCCGACTTGGTGCTGCCGTCGCCGAAGTCCCAGGCATAGCTCGCGATCGAGCCGTCGGGGTCCGAGGACCCCGAGCCGTCGACGTTCACGGTCAGGCCGGACACCGGGGCGCTGAACGACGCCGTCGGAGACTGGTTGGCCGAGGTGCTGGAGATCGTGATGTCCGCCTTCAGCTTGAACGAGATGTCGGGCGTGCCCCGGTAGTTGACGTGGGTCTCCGCCGAGATCACGTTCTTGCCGGTCACCAGCAGGTTCGTCGGTACGTCGATGACCACCGGGCTCGCGTTCGCAGCCGTGGTGCGTAGCGCAGACGTGGCGTAGCTCGCGTTGGTGATCGTGCCGGTATCCATCCGGGTGCGGTTCACCTCGGTGCCGTTCACGTAGATCACCGCACCGTCGTCAGCCACCGTCGTGAGCTTCAACGCCGAGACCTTGGACGGATCCACCACGCTGAAGTTCGCCCGGAAGTACGCCGCGCGAGGACGGTCCGCCGTGACCGACGTCGGGTTCAGGTCGGTCGTGACCAGGGTGGACCCGTACCCGATCGGTGCGGCGCCGGTGGACCAGCCCGAGTCGTCGAACGTCCGGTTCTTCCAGCTCGAATCCGGTGCGGCGGAGCCGTAGTAGTACTGCCAGTTCGCCGACTCCGCAATGATCACGCCGGACTGCTGAGCACCGACCGTGACCGACTTGGTCGCGGTGGCCGTGCCGCCGCGGTTGTCCGTCACTGTCAGCGTGACCGTGTAGTCACCCGCGGTGGTGTAGGTGTGCGTCGTCGTCGCAGTGGTCTTCTCCACCACGGCCGACCCGTCACCGAAGTCCCACTTGTACGAGGCAACGGAACCGTCCGGATCACTGGACGCACCAGCGTCAACGCTCACCGCCAACTGATCGACCGTGGTGGTGAACGACGCCGTCGGCAACTGGTTGTCCGGCTCGACCGCGGTCACCGACTGGGTCGTGGTCGCGGTGCCGCCGCGGTTGTCCGTCACCGTCAGCGTGACCGTGTAGGCACCC
>NZ_JASGES010000030.1:0-26892 GCF_047606205.1 Propionicimonas sp.
CGGGCGGGGCTGGCGGCGAGCGGACCGGTCGCCTCGCTGGCCGGGCAGCGCGCGGTCGTCGAGCTGGACGCTGTGGTCGGCGCGGGCCGCACCACGGAGGCGGGCGTGGGTGGCGCGGTGTGGACCGCCGACGCGACGCTGGTCGCGATCAGCGGGCGCGGCGCCCAGTGGCTCTCCGGCGCCACGGTCCGGCTGTCGGCGTCCGGTGAGTTGGCGCGCTCGTGGGCGGCGGTGCCGCCGGGTTCGACCGTGCGGGCGACAGCGCGGCTCGACCGGGCGGGCATCGACGAGCAGGTGAGTGCGTGGGCCCGGGCCAGGGTGCCCCCGGAGGTGGTCACACCGCCGGGGCCGGTCGACGCCGCCGTGACCGCGGTGCGGGCAGGCCTGCGTGAATCCGTGGCGGGCCTCCCACCCGCGGCGCGGGCCCTGGTTCCCGCGCTCGTCGTCGGTGACACCGATCTGCTCGACGACGACCTGAAGGCGTCCTTCCGGGTCGTGGGGCTCACTCACCTGACCGCCGTCTCGGGGGCGAACCTCACCCTGTTGCTGGCAGCGATGCTGTGGCTGGCGGCTCGCCTCGGGGTGGTGGGCTGGTGGCGCAGAGGTGTCGCCGTCGCCGGGGTGGTCGGTTTCGTCCTGCTCTGCCGTGCGGAGCCGAGCGTGCTGCGCGCGGCGGCGATGGGCGTGGTCGGGCTGGCTGCGCTCGGCTGGGGCGGCGGGCGGCAGGGCCTGCGCTACCTGTCCTGGGCCGTGGTCGGTCTCCTGATCGTGGACCCGTGGCTGTGCCGCTCGATCGGCTTCGTGCTGTCGGTGTGCGCAAGCGCGGGCATCATCCTCTGGGCGAGCCGGTGGGCGCGCCTGTGGCGGTGGGCGCCGCGGTGGCTGGCCGAGGCGGTGACCGTGCCGGTGGCCGCCCAGCTGGCCACCCAGCCCGTGGTGACCGCGATCTCGGGACAGGTGAGCGTGGTCGGGGTGGTGGCCAACGTCGTCGCCGCGCCCCTCGTGGGCCCCGCCACGGTGCTCGGCTTTGCCGCGGCCGCGTTGTCGGTCCCTCTCCTTCCCCTCGCGCGGCTGCCCGCCTGGCTGGCCGGCGGCTTCGCCCAGGCGCTGGTCTGGGTCGCGCAGGCCGGCGCGGCGCTGCCCGGTGCGGCGATGGTGTGGCCGGTCGGTCCCCTCGGACTCGGTGTGCTCGCCGTCTGCTGCGCGGTCGCGATGGTGGCGATGCCGCTGGTCTGGAGCAGGCCGTGGCTGGTCGGGATACTGGCGCTCGCCCTGCTGCTCGCGCTGATCCGCCCCGTCGCCGTTCCCGGGTGGCCCCCGCAGGGTTGGCAGGTGGTCAGCTGCGATGTGGGCCAGGGGGACGCATCGGTGATCGCGGCCGGCGACGGGTCAGCGATCGTGGTGGACGCGGGCCCCGACCCGGCACGGGTCGACCGGTGCCTGGACCAGCTCGGGATCCGTGAGGTGGCCTGGTTCGTGGTGACCCACCTGCACGCCGACCACGTCGGGGGAGTGGCGGGCGTGGCCGCGGGACGACGCGTCGACAACGTTCTGTACTCCGGAGTGACCCAGCCGGACAGCGGGTGGCGACTCCTGGCAGACACCCTTCCCGAGGTTGCGCGCACGGTGGCGGTGCCGGGCATGGTCGTGACGGCAGGCGACATCCGGCTGGAGGTGCTCGCGGAGAAGCCGTATGTGGACACCGGTGCCGGAGGCGAGGACTCCGCCGACCAGAACGACTCCTCGATCGTGATGCGGGTCACCAGCGGCGGGCTGCGGATACTGCTGGGAGGCGACGTGGAGGAGGCCGGGCAGTCGAACGCCCTGACCGGGGCTCCGGACCTGGCGGCGGAGGTCCTGCTGGTGCCCCACCACGGCTCTGCGCACCAGTCGCCGGAGTTCCTCGCGGCCGTGCACGAGTCGGTGGCGCTGGTCAGCGTGGGCGCCGACAACGACTACGGCCACCCGGCCGCACGCACGATCGCCACGGTCGTGGCCACGGGCGCGCAGGTCTACCGCACCGATCTCAACGGGTCGATCGCCGTGGAGCTGACCGGCGACCAGCTCCGGATCACCCCGCAACGCAGCGGCTGAGCGTGTGTCCGGGACGACTGGCATGCTTGCCCCGTGGACGAATCCAGCCCGTTCGGGCGTGCCCTGCTGGTCACCGGACCCGAGACCCTGCTCGCCGAGCGGGCGGTCGGCAGGTTCGTGCGACGCGCGACCGACGAGCGTCCCGACGCCGCCGTCGTCCGGGTGGCGGCCGGCGAGCTCGACGCGGGCTCGCTGGCGGAGGCAGCGGGCGGTTCGCTGTTCGCGTCCTCGACGGTGCTCTCGATCGGCGACCTCGGCGACCTCGCCGCCGACCTGGCCGACCAACTCGCGGCCCTGGCCGGCGATCCGGGGCCCGACCTCGCGCTGGTGGTCGCCCACCCCGGCGGGAACAAGGGCAGGGGAGTCGTCGACCGGCTCCGCAAGGTGCGCGTCGAGGTGCAGGATTTCGCGTCCATCAAGCCGTGGGAGCTCCCCCAGTTCGTGACGAGGGAGGCCCGTGAGCTCGACGGCAGGACCGATCTCGCCGGCGCGAACGCCCTCGTCGACGCGGTGGGCACCGACACGCGTGCGCTGGCTGCAGCGGTGCGGCAGCTGCTGGACGACGCGCCCGACCGGACGATCACCGAAGCGACGGTTCGCCGCTACTTCGGGGGCCGCGCGGAAGTGACCAGCTTCGCTGTCGCCGACGACGTCCTCGGCGGACGCCTCGACGGCGCGCTGGGCAAGCTCCGCTGGGCCCTGTCGACCGGCGTGGCCCCGGTGCTGATCACGAGCGCGCTGTCGAGCAACCTGCGCAGCCTCGGCCGGTACCTGGACGCCCGCGACGCGCGGCTGCGGGACGGCGAACTGGCCCGGGTCGTCGGGGTCCCGCCGTGGAAACTGAAGGACCTGTCCCGGCTGTCCAGGGACTGGAAGCCCCAGGCGGTCGCGCAGGCCATCCAGCTCGTCGCCCTCGCCGACGCCCAGGTGAAGGGCGCGGCCAGTGATCCCGGCTTCGCCCTCGAACAGGCCGTGCTCACGGTGATCGGCTGCCGCGGACGCGACCGTCGCTGACCAGGCCGACGCTGACACGACGAACGCCGCCCGGATGCACCGGGCGGCGTTCGTGGAGGAAGATCAGAGCGCGGCGGCCTTGGCGGCGATCGCCGACTTGCGGTTCGCGGCCTGGTTGGCGTGAATGACGCCCTTCGACGCGGCCTTGTCCAGCGCGCGGGTCGCGGCCCTGGCCAGCTCCTGCGCCTTCGCGGTGTCACCCTCGGCGACGGCCTCGTTGAACTTGCGGACGTGGGTGCGCAGGCTGGACTTCACGGCCTTGTTCCGCAGCCTGGCCTTCTCGTTGGTCAGAATCCGCTTCTTCTGGGACTTGATGTTCGCCACGCCTGTGACCCTCTTCGTTGGTGATGGAGCTTCTCGCGCCGCGCAGACGCGACTGCTGACTCTATCAGCGACCCCGCGGCCCCCTCAAATCGCCGACTTCTCAGAACCTCAGCCGGCCCGGGCCGGGCGAGGTTCTGAGAAGTCGGCAGGTGGCGGCGTGAGGTGGGAGGGGAGCGGCGTCCGGTATCGTGTGGAGGCCCGCCATCCGTCCAGGAAAGTGCATGCCTGCTCCTGCTCCCGGCTCCACGCCACCCGCGCTGATCCGCAACTTCTGCATCATCGCGCACATCGACCACGGCAAGTCCACGCTGGCCGACCGGATGCTGCAGCTCACCGGAGTGGTCGACGAGCGCTCGATGCGCGCGCAGTACCTCGACCGGATGGACATCGAGCGCGAGCGCGGCATCACGATCAAGTCCCAGGCGGTCAGGATGCCGTGGAACGTCGGCGGCACCGACTTCGTGCTGAACATGATCGACACCCCCGGCCACGTCGACTTCACCTACGAGGTGTCCCGCTCGCTCGCCGCGTGCGAGGGCGCGATCCTGCTGATCGACGCCGCGCAGGGCATCGAGGCCCAGACACTGGCCAACCTCTACCTCGCCCTGGACGCGGACCTGCACATCGTCCCGGTGCTGAACAAGATCGACCTGCCCAGCGCCCAGCCGGAGAAGTACGCCGCCGAGATCGCGCACCTGATCGGCTGCGACCCCTCGGACGTGTTCAAGGTGTCGGCCAAGACCGGCGAGGGCGTCCGTGAACTCCTCGACCACGTCGTGGCCGACATCCCGCACCCGGTCGGCGACCCGGACGCGCCGGCGCGCGCGCTGATCTTCGACTCCGTCTACGACACCTACCGGGGCGTGGTCACCTACGTGCGGGTGGTGGACGGTGAGCTCAGCCACCGCGAGCGGGTCCTGATGATGTCCACCCGCGCCACCCACGAGACACTCGAGGTCGGTGTCATCTCGCCCGAGCCGACCAAGTCGCAGGCGCTCGGTGTCGGCGAGGTGGGCTACCTGATCACCGGCGTGAAGGAGGTCCGGCAGTCCCGGGTCGGCGACACCGTGACCGCCGCCTCCCGTCCCGCGACCAGGGACCTGGGCGGCTACCGCCCCCCGCACCCCATGGTCTACGCCGGGCTGTACCCGATCGACGGTGCCGACTTCCCCGAACTGCGCGAGGCGCTCGACAAGCTGCAGCTCAACGACGCCGCGCTCACCTACGAGCCGGAGACCTCCGGGGCGCTGGGCTTCGGGTTCCGGGTCGGCTTCCTCGGGCTGCTGCACATGGAGATCGTGCGCGAGCGACTCGAGCGGGAGTTCAACCTCGACCTGATCTCGACCGCGCCCAACGTGGTCTACCGGGTGGTGATGGAGGACGGGACCGAGCACACCGTCACCAACCCCTCGGAGTACCCCGACGGCAAGATCGCCGAGGTGCACGAACCGGTCGTGCGGGCCACCATCCTCACCCCGAGCGAGTACATCGGGACGGTGATGGAGTTGTGCCAGTCCCGCCGCGGCGAGCAGACCGGCATGGACTACCTCAGTGAGGACAGGGTCGAGATCCGCTACCTGCTCCCGCTGGCCGAGATCGTGTTCGACTTCTTCGACGCGCTGAAGTCCCGGACGAAGGGCTTCGCCTCGCTCGACTACGACGAGGCCGGCGAGCAGGTCGCCAGGCTGGTGAAGGTCGACATCCTGCTGCACGGCGAACCCGTGGACGCGTTCAGCTCGATCGTGCACACCGACGCCGCCTACTCCTACGGGGTGGCGATGGCGAAGAAGCTGAAGGAGCTGATCCCGCGCCAGCAGTTCGAGGTGCCGATCCAGGCCGCGATCGGCGCCCGGGTGATCGCCCGAGAGACCGTTCGGGCCATGCGCAAGGACGTCCTCGCCAAGTGCTACGGCGGCGACATCACCCGCAAGCGCAAGCTGCTGGAGAAGCAGAAGGAGGGCAAGAAGCGGATGAAGATGGTCGGCCGCGTCGAGGTCCCCCAGGAGGCGTTCGTCGCCGCCCTGTCCACCGGTGAGACGTCGCAGGACAAGAAGAAGTAGCTGTGCGCGGCCCTGTGCGAGCCACGGCGGGCTGAGCGTGCCGTCCACACCGCCCGACGGCGAGCCCGCCCCCGTCGACGGCAGCCTTCCGGCCGCCGCGCTGGAGGGCGTCGGCAGTCGTCCGCTCAGCCTGTACGTGCACGTGCCGTTCTGTGCGTCGCGATGTGGCTACTGCGACTTCAACACCTACACGGCTGCCGAACTCGGGGCGGCGCCCGGATCCAGCCAGGACGCCTACCTGGCGGCGGCGGCGGCCGAGCTCGACCTGGCGCGGTCCGTCCTGGGCCCGCACGAGGTGGAGACCGTCTTCTTCGGCGGGGGGACGCCGACGCTGCTGCCGGCATCGGCGCTCGCCGGGCTGCTCACCGCGGTCCGCGACCGGTTCCCGCTCGCGGTCGGCGCGGAGGTGACCACCGAGGCCAACCCGGAGTCGGTCGACCAGGCCTATCTCGACACCCTGGTCGCCGCGGGGTTCACCCGGCTCTCGCTGGGCATGCAGTCCGCGCGGCCGCGCGTCCTCGCCGTGCTCGAGCGGCGGCACACCCCCGGGCGGGTCGCGGACGTCGTCGGCGGGGCGCGGCGGGCCGGGTTCGGATCGGTCAGCGTCGACCTCATCTACGGCAGCCCCACCGAGACCATCGACGACTGGACGGCCAGCCTCGACGCAGCCCTGGCCCTCGAGCCCGACCATGTCAGTGCCTACTCTCTGATCGTGGAGCCGGGCACCCGGCTGGCGGCAAGGATCGGCCGCGGCGACCTGCCGTTCCCTGACGACGACTTCCACGCCGACTGCTATCTGCGCGCCGAGGAGCGACTCACCGCCGCGGGCTACACCGGCTACGAAGTCAGCAACTGGTCGCGGCCGGGGCACGAGTCGCGGCACAACCTCGCCTACTGGCTGGGTCACGACTGGTGGGGCGTGGGTCCGGGGGCTCATTCGCACGTCGGCGGAGTGCGCTGGTGGAACGTCCGTCACCCGCGCGACTACAGCGCCCGCCTCGCCGTCGGGAGCTCGCCCGCCCAGGCGCGCGAAGTGCTGGACGCCGAGCAGCGGCGGGTCGAGCGGGTGCTTCTGGAATTGAGGCTCTCACAAGGTCTTCCGCTGGAGGTCTTGACGCAGACGGAGCGAGCCAGGGTGCCGGGCCTGGCGGCGCGGGGTCTGTTGCGCGTCGACGCGACCTCCGCGCGTCCCACCCTGCGCGGACGCCTGCTCGCCGACGCCGTCGTCCGCGATCTCCTCGACTGACCATTTCTTAACGATTCGGTAACACCGACGGACACAACGGTTCTGTAACAACTTCGACGCATACGGGTGCTGCAATGTCTTCGCACCCGTAGCCTTGGCCAACCCGCGAGGTACGGGTCTCTGTAGCACATGAGGAGGGAAGTTGAACAAGCATTCGTTCAAGCTGGTGGGAGTCGCGCTCGTCGCGGCGTCCCTGGCGTTCACCGGTTGCGGATCCCGCACCGAGGCGACGTCCGGAGGCACCAGCTCGACCAACAAGACCGCGAAGATCGGCGTCATCGCGCCGCTCTCCGGCGACCTCTCGGCCCTGGGTCTCGGCATCCGTAACTCGGTCGATCTCGCCATCCGCCAGGCGAACGAGTCCAACGCGATTCCGGGCTGGACGCTCGAGCTGGCTGCCGAGGACGACCAGGCGACCCCTGACGTCGGCAAGAACGCCGCCACCAAGCTCGCCTCCGACGACGAGGTCGTCGGTGTGGTCGGCACGCTGAACTCTTCGGTCGCCCAGAGCGTGATCCCGGTGCTGAACTCCGCCAACATCGTCCAGGTGTCGCCGGCCAACACCAACCCGACGCTCACCAAGGGCGAGGACCTGGCGAACCCGAAGCGTCCGTATGCGAACTACTTCCGCACCTGCACCACCGACTCGGTCCAGGGCCCGTTCGCCGCGCAGTACCTGATCGACGCGGGGATCACGAAGGTCGCCACCATCCACGACAAGAAGGCGTACGGCCAGGGCCTGGTCGAGGCCTTCACCACGGCCTTCAAGGCGGGTGGCGGCACGATCACCGACGCCGAGACGATCAACCCGGACGACAAGGACTACAGCGCGGTCATCGCCAAGGTGAAGCCGACCGCCCCGCAGGCCATCTACTACGGTGGCGAGTACCCGCAGGCCGGGCCGCTGTCCAAGCAGGCCAAGGCGGCAGGGCTGGACGTCCCGGTGATGGGTGGTGACGGCATCTACGACCCGAACTTCATCAAGCTGGGTGGCCGTGACAACGACCTCGCCACCTCGGTGGGCGCCCCGGTGGACAGCCTCGACTCGGCCAAGGCCTTCGTCGCCGCCTACCAGGCAGCGGGCTTCTCCGATCCGTACGCCGCCTACGGCGCCTACGCCTTCGACGCTGCGAACGCGATCATCAACGCGCTGAAGACCAGCCTCGCCTCCGCGTCCGACGCCAAGTCGGCTCGTCAGGCGACGATCACCGCGATGTCGAGCGTGAGCTTCGACGGCGCCACCGGCAAGGTGGCGTTCGACGAGTTCGGCGACTCGGTCTCCCGCGTCCTGACCGTGTACAAGGTCACCGACGGCGAATGGAAGGCCGAGAAGACCGGCGAGCTCAAGTCCTGACCCACAGACCCGTCGGCGTCCGCACCGAGTGCGCGGACGCCGACGGGTCAACCCAATTCTGCAGAAGGGGTGCTGCTCAGGTGGATGTGCTCGACCTGTTCCTCCAACAACTCATCAACGGGCTGTCGTTGGGTTCGTTGTACGCGCTGATCGCGGTGGGCTACACCGTCGTCTACGGCATCGTGCAACTGATCAACTTCGCCCACGGCGAGATCTTCATGATCGGCGCGTTCGGCGCCTACGCCACCTGGACGATCCTCGGCCAGCCCTCCGACTGGAGCGCGCCGCTGTCCATCCTGGTCCTGCTCCCGGTGATGATCATCGGTGGCATGGTCGCATCGGTGACGGTCGCGCTGCTCACGGAGCGGTTCGCCTACCGGCCGCTGCGCAATGCACCCCGGCTGGCCCCCCTGATCACCGCCATCGGCGTCTCGGTGTTCCTGCAGGAGTTCATCCGGCTGTTCTACGGCTACATCCCCGGGCTCCCCGACGCCAAGAGCGCCGTTCCGTTCCCGAGCATCGAGGGCATCTCCGACAACGCGCTCCAGCTGGGGGCGGTGACCGTCCAGATGTCGGCGATCTTCACGATCGTCGCGCTCGCCGTGTGCACGGTCTTCCTGTGGTACTTCGTCAACCGGACCAAGATCGGGCGGGCCATGGTCGCCACGTCCCAGGATCCCGACACCGCACGGCTGATGGGCATCAACGTCGACCGGGTGATCATGGCGGCGTTCGCGGTCGGTGCGGGCCTCGCGGCGATCGCCGGCGTGGCGCACGGCCTGCGCTACGGCAACATCGACTTCCGGATGGGCTTCCTGGCCGGGCTGAAGGCTTTCACCGCTGCCGTGCTCGGCGGCATCGGCAACATCAACGGCGCCGTCGTGGGCGGCCTGGTGCTCGGGGTGGTGGAGGCGATGGCCACCACCTTCATCCCGGGCCAGTTCGGCAGTTCGGCATGGAAGGACGTGTGGGCGTTCGTCCTGCTCATCTTCGTGCTGGTCTTCCGGCCACAGGGCCTGCTGGGTGCGAAGGTGGTGGACCGCGCATGAGGACGATCATCAGCGACGAGCTCAAGCTCCGCCTGCGTTTTCCGGCCCGGGCGGTCGGCATCGTCGGCGCCGCACTCATGATCGCGTCGATCTTCCTGTCCTGGTCGTACGGCCACGACGCCCTCGACGACGTCGGGTACAACGGCGCGCCGTCGCCACTGCAACTCTTCTTCGCGATCCTGCCGCTGTTCACCCTCCTGCTCCTCGCCATTCCGCTGGTGGGGAAGGGACGGCTCGGCCGCTGGGCCAAGGTGCTCGCCTGGAACACGTCCGCGAAGACCGCCGCGATCTCCTCGTTGCTGGTGGTCGTGGTCATGATCATCGCGATCGCGATCGACCTCGGCGGCCTGGTGAACGTCGATCCGGGCGGCTGGCTGGCACTGGTCGGCGGCATTCTCGCCGTCGCCGCGACCCTGTTCCTGCCCGACTCACCCGAACCGACGCTGTACCGGATCAAGACCCCCCGGTGGCTGCAGATTCTCGGCATCGTCGTGCTGATGGCGCTGATCCTGTTCGGGGCGGCGTACATCCTCGGCTTCGACGACGCGGACGACTTCCTCACCTTCGGCGCGTTCGTTGTCGGCGTCGTGATGGTGCTGCGGCAGTTCGGCGTCTTCGGCTGGCTGGGCATCGCCGCGGCCAACAACAACCGCGTCCTCGTGCTGTCGGCGTTCGTGGTGGCGTTCGCCTTCCCGTTCACCCAGAACGGTTCGGACGCGAACATGTCGATCGCGTCCCAGGTGCTGATCTTCGCCGCGACCGCGCTCGGCCTGAACATCGTGGTCGGTCTGGTCGGGCTGCTCGACCTGGGCTACATCGCGTTCCTCGGTGCGGGCGCGTTCACGGCGGCCGTGCTCTCGGACTCCGCGTTCGCGACCGTGCACTGGTCGCCGCCGTTCCCCGTGACCGTGCTGATCGCCGGGACGGTGGCCTCGCTGCTCGGCCTGCTGATCGGTGCGCCGACGCTGCGGGTGTCCGGCGACTACCTGGCCATCGTGACGCTCGCCTTCGGCGAGATCTTCCGGATCACGATGAACAACCTCGACGGCAACGACGGACCGAACATCACCAACGGTTCGAACGGCATCCCGGGCATTCCCGACCTGAACTTCTTCGGGTTCGACTTCGGCCAGCCGCACGTGATCCTCGGTATCGACATCGGCCGGTTCGCGAACTACTACTGGCTGATGCTGGTGGTGATCGCGCTGATCATCGTGGTGTTCATGAACCTGAACTACTCCAGGATCGGACGCGGCTGGGTCGCCATCCGCGAGGACGAGCTGGCCGCGGAGGCCATGGGTGTGAACACCTTCGGGCTGAAGCTGCTCGCGTTCTCCGGCGGCGCCTTCCTCGCCGGCGTGGCCGGCTCGGTCAAGGCTCACTACGACGTGTCGGTGACACCCGACCAGTACGTGTTCCTCGAGTCCGCGTTCCTGCTGGCCGCCGTCGTGCTCGGCGGCATGGGGACGGTGATGGGCGTCCTGATCGGTGCGACCATCCTCAAGCTGCTGCCGGAGAAGCTGCGCTTCTTCTCCGACTACCGGCTGTTGCTGTTCGGACTGCTCATGATCGTCATGATGCGGTTCCGGCCGGAGGGCATCGTGGCGGACGAACGACGACAACTGGAGTTCCACGCCGAGGACGAGGAACTCGCCGACGAGGTGGAGGAGGAGCTCACCAGCCACCACGCCCACCTCAACCGCGAGCGAGAGGAGTTCGCGCTGTGAGCACCAACCAGGTTGCGGCGGCGCCGGCGGCGGACGCGTCCAGCCCCGAACGGGAAGTGTTGCTCGACGCCCGCAACGTCACGATGCAGTTCGGCGGCCTGCGTGCGGTCAGCGACGTGAGCCTGCAGGTGCACTCGGGCGAGATCGTCGGGCTGATCGGTCCGAACGGCGCGGGGAAGACCACGTTCTTCAACTGCCTGACCGGCCTCTACAAGCCGACGTCGGGGAGCGTGAGCTTCGCGGGCAAGCCGCTCCCGCCCCGGCCGCGGCTGGTGGTCAGGGAGGGGATGGCCCGCACGTTCCAGAACATCCGGCTGTTCCACAACATGACCGCCCTCGAGAACGTGATGGTGGGCATGTACAGCCGGACGCGGACGAACGCGATCGACGCCGTGTTCCGGCTGCCCCGGCACCGGCGCGAGGAGGCGGAGTCGCTGGCGAGGGCGAGGGAGCTGTTGTCCTTCGTCGGCCTGACCGGCGCGGGCGACATGCTGTCCCGGAACCTCCCCTACGGCGACCAGCGCCGGCTGGAGATCGCGCGGGCGCTGGCCACCGACCCGAAGCTGCTGCTGCTCGACGAGCCGACCGCCGGCATGAACCCGCAGGAGACGAGGCAGGCGGAGGAACTGATCTTCCGGATCCGTGACCTCGGCCTGGCCGTGCTCGTGATCGAGCACGACATGCGGTTCATCTTCAACCTCTGCGACCGGGTCGCCTGCCTGGTGCGGGGAGCCGTGCTGGTGGAGGGGCCCGGCGACGTCGTCCAGAACGACCCCCGCGTGATCGAGGCCTACATCGGCTCGCCGCAGACCGAGCCGGAGGCGAAACCCGCCGCCGCAGGGGAGGGTACCGACAATGCTTGAGGTCAAGGACATGGTGGTCGCCTACGGGCGGGTCAACGCCGTGAAGGGCATCACCTTCGCGGTCGACCAGGGCCAGGTCGTGACCCTGCTCGGCACCAACGGCGCGGGGAAGTCGACGACCCTGCGTTCGATCTCGGGGTTGCTGAAGCTGGTCTCCGGCGAGATCTGGTTCGAGGGCGAGCGGCTCGACGGACTGCCCGCGCACAAGATTGTCGAGCGGGGGATCGCACAGTCACCGGAGGGACGGCGGCTGTTCCGGCAGATGAGCGTCGACGACAACCTGAAGCTGGGCGCCTTCTCGCGCAAGGACACCTCGGCGATCCGGTCGGACATGGACCGGGTCTACGACCTGTTCCCCGTGCTGGGCGAGCGACGGCACCAGCCGGCAGGCCTGTTCTCCGGTGGCGAGCAGCAGATGCTGGCGATCGGGCGCGCCATGATGAGCCAGCCCAAGCTGCTCATGCTGGACGAGCCGTCGATGGGCCTGAGCCCGATCATGACCCAGACGATCATGCGGACCATCCAGCAGTTGCAGTCCGAGGGGGTCACGATCCTGCTCGTCGAGCAGAACGCGCAGGCCGCGCTCTCGCTGGCCGACAAGGGCTACGTCCTGGAGGTCGGGAAGATCATGTTCTCCGACACCGGACGCAACCTGCTCGGCGACGACCGGGTCAAGCGCACCTACCTCGGCGCCGACTGAGCCCGACGGTCGGTGTCCGCCGCTCCCCGGACCAAGCGGGTGGACCAGGAGGGGGACGGTTCCTCACTCGGTCCGCTTTCGCGTCGCCGGCGGGTCGCGCGGACCAAGAGGGGGACGGTTCCTCACTCGGTCCGCTTTCGCGTGGCGGGCGGGTCGCGCGGGTGGGGACCGGTCGGTTCGCGCTTAGGGTGGGCGGGTGCGGTACTCCAAGGATGTCCTGAGCCCGGGCTGGCAGCGGGCGGACAAGCCCGTCAGCGTGGAGACGACGGTGCGCGTCGGCCTGGTGGTGGAGGATCCCCGTTCCGGCTTCTGCGGCGCCATCGTGCGCTGGGAGAACGGTCTGGTCGTGCTCGAGGACCGCAAGGGCGCCCGGCGCAGCTTCCCGTTCGGCCCCGGGTTCTGGCTGGAGGGGCAACCGGTCAGCCTGGTGCCGCCGCGTCGCTCGCGTCCTGCGGCGGCCACGCACACGGCGTCCGGCTCCCGGATCGGTGAGGTGGGTCCCGCGAAGGTGGCTGCCGCGTCCCGCATCTATGTCGAGGGACGTCATGACGCCGAGCTGGTGGAGAAGATCTGGGGTGCCGACCTGCGCCACGAGGGCGTGGTGGTGGAGTTCCTCGGCGGGATCGACGACCTGCCCACGATCGTGACCCGGTTCGGGCCGGGCGAGGGACGCCGGCTCGGCGTGCTGGTCGACCACCTCGTCGCGGGCACGAAGGAGACGCGGATCGTCCAGCAGGTCAGTTCCGCGCACGTGCTGGTCACCGGCCACCCGTTCATCGACATCTGGCAGGCGGTGCGTCCGGAGCGGGTGGGCCTGGCCGCCTGGCCCTCCGTACCCCGCTCCCTCGACTGGAAGCACGGGATCAGCGCCGCGCTCGGCCGCCCGGCGCGGAGCCAGGCCGACATCGCGTCCACCTGGCAGTGGATCCTGTCCCGCGTGCGCGACTGGCGCGATCTCGACCCGGCCCTGCCCCGCGAGGTCGAGCGTCTGATCGACTTCGTCACCACCTGAGCTGCCGGTCCTCCGGCGGGAGGGTCAGGCGGCGAGCAGGGTGGAGAGGACGGCGGTGTCGGCGTCCGACATCGGGTCGACAGCCTCGGAACTCGCCAGGTGCGTGATGGTGCCGGCCGCGTCCGCCTCGATCCAGGCCGCGCGGTGGCCCAGGCCCAGGTGCGGGATCCCGGGAAGGAAGAGACAGCCGGACGCGGTCGCGTAGTCACCGACGCTGCTGGCGGTGCTCGACGGCGGGTGCAGGACGGCCAGGGCGGGCGGCAGGTGCTCGAAGGCGCCCGGCGTGACCGCGTGGTCACCGACCAGGGGGCCCTCGGCAAGGACCAGCCCGATCGTGTGCAGGGGTGACACCGGCGGGACGTCCTCGACGACACGGAAGACCGTGCTGCCGCGCGGGAGCATGCCCGGCGCGGCGGCCACCCGGACGGCGAGGAGCAGGAAGCGGGTCCACTCGACGGTGTCCCTCGGCCAGCGTCCGACCAGCAGGAAACCGGCGAGTTGCCCGTCGGCCTGCATCGGCGTGACCTCGACCGGGCGGTCCCAGTAGCTCATCGTGAAGCCTCCTCCCGGACGGGTCCGGCGTCGAGCGGCGACCTGTACCTCCGCCCGGCCTGCTCCCAGCGTGCCCAGCCGACGTCACGCGCGGGTTACGGCCGGGTTCGGAGTCGGTTGCAGCCGCCGCAGGCGTCCGGCTTGCAGAACGGACGAGGCAGCGACGTCGGGCGCGGGCTGGATAGCCTGAGGACCTCATCCCGCCCCACCCAGGAGTTCCCGTGAAGACCGAAGAGGTGTCGGAGCTCCTCGCCGACGTCGCCGCCCGGCTGATCCTGCCGCGGTTCGGCGCGCTGGGTTCGGACGACATCGAGGAGAAGAAGCCGGGGGACCTCGTCACGGTGGCGGACCGTGACGCCGAGGTGGAGCTGGCCCGGGTGCTCAGGGCGGAGGAGCCCGGCGTCCTCGTGGTGGGGGAGGAGGGCGTGTTCACCGACCCGTCCAGCCTGGACGCCCTTCCGCACGCCGAGCACGCCTGGGTGATCGATCCGGTCGACGGCACCAGGAATTTCGCCAGGGGCCGCCCGGACTTCGCCGTGATGCTGGCCGAGGTGCGCGGGGCACGGACTGTTCGCGGCTGGATCTGGCAGCCCGTGCACGCCCGCCTCTACGTGGCGGAGAAGGGTGCGGGGGTGACCTGCAACGGGACCCCACTCGTCCCGCCCGCGGAGAGCGGTCGCGCCGTCCCCCTGGGCGCCAGCTACCTTCCCGTGCCCGGTGAGGAGCACGCCGACGTGCGGCTGGTCCGCTCCTGGGGCTCGTGCGGGATCGACTACCCGAAGCTGATCGAGGGTGAGCTCGACTTCCTCTGCTACCGCTCGATGTTCCCCTGGGACCATCTCGCCGGCGCGCTCATGGTCACCGAGCTGGGTGGACGGATCGCGACGGACGCAGGCGCCGACTACCACGCCGGCGTGATCGGGCGCCGGCTCGTCTCGGCGACCGACCCCGACCTGTGGCAGGTCGCCAGGGACGCGCTGTTCGGAGACTGACCCACTGGACGAACAGGGCGTCTCGCGTTTGGATGGGTACCGGCGGCAACGAAGGGAGCGCACATGTCGGGCAGCTCGAACGACGACCTCAAGGCGAAGATGCGGGAGGCCCTCGAGCGCAAGAACCACGGGGCCGACAGCGCGTCGCAGGACGGTGGCCACCACAAGGAGAAGGGCCCGTCCGAACGCGGCCAGCAGGGTCACGGCGGCATGTTCCGCCGCAAAGCCGGTGGCGGAGGGTAGGCCCTGCCCGGCCCGGTGAGCCGACGACGTTCCCCGGTTTGGTGAGCCGACCACGGCCCCGGCTGGTGGATCCAACGACGGCCCCGGGGCCGGGGACGTCGACGACGGTCCCGCGGCCCTCGGGGAACTCAGACCAGGGGTAGCTGGGTGCGGGGCACCTTGCCCTCGTCGGCCAGCTGTGCGTAGGCCAGGGGGAGCACGGCCCGGACGGTCTGCTCGTCGAAGGGCCATTCGCCCTGCTCGTAGGCGTCCTCCCGGTTCACCCCGCGCGCGACCAGGTACTCGACCTGTCCGTAGAGCCCGGAGATCTCGGCGCGCTGGGTGAAGGCGGCCAGCCGGTCCATTGCCGGGCCGTGGCCCGGCACCAGCACGGTCTCCTCCGCGACCAGGCCGAGCACTCCGTCGACGGCGCTCGGCCACTCCTTCAGGTGGCAGTCGGCCCCGAACGCGGGCGGCCCGGCGCTCTCGAGCAGATCGCCGGTGAAGATGACGCCGGCATCCGGCACGAACGCGACGACATCGCCGTCGGTGTGGCCGCGCCCGAAGTGGACGATCTCGACCCGCCGGCCGCCGACATCGATCACGCGGGCCAGTGAGAACGGGTGGCTCGGCGCAACCAGCGCGTTCGGGTCCACCCCGACCTCGGTCGCGTCACGCCTGCACTCCGCGTGGCCCAGCCACTCCGCGACGCTCTCGTGGGCGTAGCCGGGCAGGTCCGCGAACCCGGCCAGCCCGAAGAAGTGGTCGTGGTGCCAGTGGGTGACGACCGCGGCGAGCACCGGGACGCCCGCGGCCTGCTCGGCACGCTCGCGGATCAGCGCGCCCTGCTCGGGTGAGGACCCGGTGTCGATCACCAGGCACCCGGACGGTCCCACGACCAGCCCGATGTTCACCGCCGCCGGCTCCGCGACCGCGACGAGGACCCCCTCCGCGACGGGAAGGAACTCGCCCACACTGAACTGCATCACCCGTCCAGCCTAACGCTAGACTGGCACTCCACCATCGAGAGTGCCAGTCGCTGACGGGAGGAGAGCATGCTCGACGACCGCAAGCTCGCCATCCTGCGGGCCATCGTGACCGACTACGTGTCGATGCAGGAGCCTGTCGGCTCCCGCGCTCTGGTCGAGCGCCACCACCTCGACGTCTCGCCGGCCACCGTCCGCAACGACATGGCGGTGCTGGAGGAGGAGGGCTACATCATGCAGCCCCACACCAGCGCCGGCCGGATCCCCACCGACAAGGGCTACCGCCTGTTCGTCGACCGCCTCGGCACCGTCAAACCCCTGACCATCGCCGAGCGCAGGGCGATCGAGACCTTCATGGCCGGGGCCGTGGACATCGACGACGTGGTTCGGCGCACCGTCCGGCTGCTCGCCCAGATCACCCGCCAGGTGGCGATCGTGCAGTACCCGGTGCTGTCCAGCGCGACCATCCGGCACATCGAGATCGTCGAACTGACCGCCGACCGCGGCCTGGTGATCGTCGTGAACTCCTCCGGCAAGGTGGACCAGCGGCCGGTCGAGCTCGGCGGCGCTCCCGTCGACGTCGTCGCGGACCTGCGCCACCGGCTCAACGCCGCGCTGGTCGGGCTGGCCCCCGCCCAGGCGGTGGAGAGGGCCGACGCGCTGGTCGACGAGCTCCCCGGCGCCGCCCGTCCGATCGGCGCCGTGGTGGTCTCCGCCGTGCTCGAACTGGTCACCACCGATCCGTCCACCCGCGTGGTGGTCGGCGGCGTGCCCAACCTGACCCGGTTCTCCGACCAGTACGAGACCACCGTCCGTCCCGTGCTGGAGGCGCTGGAGGAACAGGTGGTCCTGCTGCGGCTGTTGGGGGAGGTGTCGGGCACCGGCGACGTGACCGTCCGGATCGGCCACGAGAATCCCTACGCCCCCCTCCGGGCCACCTCGGTGGTCGCCAGTGGCTACGGCACCAACACCGATATCTGGGCGAACCTCGGGGTGGTCGGCCCGACCCGGATGGACTACCCCTCGACGATGGCGGCGGTGCGGGCGGTGGCCCGTTACGTCGGCCGATTCCTAGCTGAAGGATGATGTGTGAGCGCTGACTACTACGAGGTGCTGGGGGTTCCCAGGGACGCGACGCCGGAACAGATCAAGAAGGCGTACCGGCGGCTGGCGATGAAGTACCACCCTGACGTTGCCGATACTCCGGACGCCGCGGAGAAGTTCAAGCAGATCGGCGAGGCATACGAGGTCCTGCACGACGAGAACAAGAGGTCGATGTACGACCGCGGTGGCGACCCGCTGGGCGGGGGCTTCGGCGGCGCCCAGGGCTTCGGCTTCCCCGGTGGCGGCTTCGACTTCACCAACCTGGTCGACGCGATGTTCGGCGGCCAGGCCAGCCGCGGTCCCCGCTCCCGGGTGCGACGCGGCCAGGACGCCCTCGTCCGGCTGAACCTCACCCTCGCGGAGGCGGCCTTCGGCATCACCAAGCCGCTGCGCGTCGACACGGCCGTCGTGTGCCCGAAGTGCAACGGCTCGGGCTCCGAAGGGGGCGGCGAGCCGGTCACCTGCCCGACCTGTCACGGCGCGGGCGACGTCACCCAGGTGCAGCGCTCCTTCCTCGGCGAGATCCGTACGAGCCAGCCCTGCCCGAACTGCCGCGGCTACGGCACGGTGATCACCAACCCGTGCGGGGAGTGCTCGGGCGAGGGGCGCGTGCGCAGCAGCCGCACCATCAACGTGAAGATCCCCGCCGGTGTCGCCTCCGGAAACCGCGTCCACCTGGTCTCCCAGGGTGAGGTCGGGCCCGGCGGCGGGCCCGCCGGCGACCTGTACGTCGAGCTCAGCGTCGCCCCGCACGAGGTGTTCACCCGCAACGGCGACAACCTCGAGGTCGTCGTGAAGGTGCCGATGACGGCCGCGGCGCTCGGCACCCAGGTCACCCTCGACACCCTGGAGGCCGAGCGCGACGACCTGGACGCGGAGCTCGCCACGGTGGCTGTCGACATCCCGGCCGGCACCCAGTCGGGCACCAGGATCAGTATCCCCGGCCGTGGCGTACCGAAGCTTCGTCGCGAGGGACGCGGCGAGCTCGGGGTCACCCTGCTCGTCCAGACGCCGACGAGGCTGGACGACGAGCAGCGTGACCTGCTCCGCCAGCTGGCGACGCTGCGCGACGAGAGCCGGCCCGAAGTGTCACTGTCCCGGCACGGCAAGGGGGTCCTCGGCTGGTTGAAGGAGGCGTTCTCGTGACCGAGCCGCTGTTTCTGGCCGCGCTGACCGCCCCCGCGGAGGGCCAGGTGGTGGAACTCGGCGGTGAGGAGGGCCGCCACGCGGCCGCCGTGCGGCGCTTGCGCGTGGGCGAGGTCATCCTGGTCGGCGACGGCAACGGCACCGCTGTCCGGGGCCCGGTGACGGCGGTCGAGAAGGCGACGCTGTCGATGCGGGTGGAGGAGGTGCTCCGCGAGCCGGAGCGGCCCGTCCGCTACGTCGCCGTGCAGGCGCTGCCCAAGGGCGATCGCGCCGAACAGGCCGTGGAGATGCTGACCGAGCTCGGCGTCGACGAGATCGTCCCGTGGCAGTCCGCGCGCTCGGTGGTGCGGTGGGCGCCGGACCGGGTCGAGCGCGGCCTGACCCGCTGGCGGACGACCGCGCGGGAGGCCGCCAAGCAGTGCCGGCGCTTCCGCGTCCCCACCGTCTCGACCCCGATGACCACGGCCGAGCTCGCGCTGCGGATCGCGCAGACCGACCTCACCGTGGTTCTCCACGAGTCCGCGACGACCCGCTTGGGGACCTTCGGGCTGCCTCCGATCGGGGAGATCATGTTCATCGTGGGCCCCGAGGGCGGGCTCACCGACGAAGAGGTGGAGACCTTCACCGCAGCAGGCGGACGCACCGCGCTGATCGCCGACGCCGTGCTGCGCACCGCCACCGCCGGCGTGGTGGCGCTGGCCCAGCTCGAGGCGCTCGCCGTCCGTGACCGCTGACTTCTCGTTCACGCAGGGCACCGTGCTGCCCGGGCACCAGGGCCGCACCGGGGTGATCCACACCCCGCACGGTGACATCCGCACGCCGGCGTTCATCGCCGTGGGCACGAAGGCGACCGTCAAGGCGGTCCTGCCGGAGAGCGTGGCGGGCATCGGCGCACAGGCCGTCCTCGCCAACGCCTACCACCTGTTCCTGCAGCCCGGATCGGACCTGGTCGACGAGGCCGGCGGGCTGGGCGCCTTCATGAACTGGCCCGGACCGACCTTCACCGACTCCGGCGGCTTCCAGGTGATGAGCCTGGGGGTGGGGTTCAAGAAGGTGCTGGCGATGGACGCCACCGGGCTGGCCGACGACGACGTGATCGCTGCGGGCAAGAACCGGCTCGCCCACGTCGATGACGACGGTGTCACGTTCACCTCGCACCTCAACGGGGACCGGCACCGGTTCACCCCGGAAGTGTCGATGCGGATCCAGCACGAGCTGGGTGCCGACATCATGTTCGCCTTCGACGAGTGCACCACGCTGCTGAACACCCGTGGCTACCAGGAGAGGTCGCTGGCCCGGACCCAGGCGTGGGCCGTCCGCTGCCTCGCCGAGCACGGCCGACTCACCGCGGCCCGCACGGGCAAGCCGTACCAGGCACTGTTCGGCGTCGTGCAGGGTGCCCAGTACGAGGACCTGCGCCGCCAGGCCGCCCGCGACCTGGCAGGGCTCGAGGTGGGCGGACGGCGCTTCGACGGCTACGGGATCGGCGGTGCGCTGGAGAAGGAGAACCTGGGCACGATCGTGGGCTGGGTGTGTTCGGAGCTCCCGGCCGACGCGCCGCGCCACCTGCTCGGGATCTCCGAGCCCGACGACTTCTTCGCCGCGATCGAGGCCGGCGCGGACACCTTCGACTGCGTGATGCCCTCCCGGGTGGCCCGGAATGCGGCGATCTACACCGCGGACGGGCGGTTCAACGTGAACACCGCGGCCAGCCGGCGTGATTTCCGGCCGCTCGAGGACGGGTGCGACTGCTACACCTGCGCGCACTACACCCGCGCGTATCTGCATCACCTGTTCAAGGCGAAGGAGATGCTCGCCGCGACACTGGCCACGATCCACAACGAGCGGTTCACCGTCCGGCTGGTCGACGACATCCGGCTCAGCATCGAACAGGGACGCTTCGACGACTTCAGGGACGAGTTCCTCGGACGGTTCTATTCCTCGCATCGCTGACGCGATGCTCGTCGAGTCTCCTTCCTTCCCGGCCGCTGGCGCGCCCGTGGCGGTCGTCGTCTATTCCTCGCATCGCTGAGGCGGTGCTCGTCGAGTCTCGGATCGCGACCCGAGGGAGCTTTCTGTGTCCCACCTGTGGGGACTGACGTCGCGCGGCCGTGCCCGGTTAGCCTCGGTGCTCATCCACCGCTCCCGAGGGCGTCTGGCCCGGAAGGAACCCGTCGTGACGTGCCCGTCGTGCGGCCAGCCCCTGGCCGACCCCAGCCTTCCCTGCCCCACCTGCGGCCACGCTGTCCCTGCGAGCCCCTGGGCGCGACCGGACGGCGAGCTGTCGGAGGAGCCTCCCACCGACGGCGCGTCCGGCGGCGACGATACGTCCGGCTTCGCCTCGCCCGGCCAGTACGCGGCTGCTCACCCGGAGGCGGCGGCTCCGGTCGCGACCTTCGTCCCGGAGTGGACCACGGCCACCCCCGCGCCTCCGCGTCGGCGCGCCCTTCCGGTGCTGGTGGCCGCGCTCGTGCTCGTCCTGGTCGGCGGAGGCGTGGCGGCCGCGGGCACCTACCTCGGCTGGTTCGGCGCGGCGGGCAGCCGGCCCGCCGAGGTCGTGCCGGCGACGGCGGTCGGCTATGTCCAGGTCGACCTCGACCCCTCGCTGGCACAGAAGGCTGCGGCGTGGCAGTTCCTGCGCGACCTGCCCGAGGTCAGGGATGCGGTCGCGGCAGGGGAGGCCGACCCCGCCGCCATCGCCTGGAAGGTGCTCGCCGAAGCGGTGGACAGCCCGTTCGCGGGGCTGGACTACGCCCGGGACGTGAAGCCCTGGCTGGGCAGCCGGCTCGCGGTCGCCGTGGTGCCGAACGCCACTGGCGCCGCCGGCCTCGTGGTCGTCCAGGTCACGGACGAGGCGAAGGCGAGGACCGCCATCGCCGACCTCGCGGCACGGGCGGGGCAGGCCTGTGACGTGACGATCAGGGACGGCTACGCCCTGATCACCAGGACCGGCGACACCGGCGCCGTCGTGGCCGCCCTCGAGGCCGGCTCACTGGCGCAGAACCACACGTTCTCTGCCGACTTCGGCTCCCTCGGCGATCCCGGCGTCCTCGCCGGCTGGGCCGACCTCGGTGCTCTGGCGAAGCTGCAGGGGGGCGCCGGCTCCGGCGCGGACCTCGTCGCGCAGGGTCGAGCTGTCGGGGCGCTCTCCTTCAGCGCCGACACCCTCGCCCTGGCCGGGCGGCTGCTCGACATGGGGGAGGTCGGGCTGCACGGCCAGGCGGACATCGGCGAGCTCCCCACCTCCACCTGGGCGGCGATCGGGTACGCAGGGCTGGGCGACGCCGTGGACAAGGAATGGTCCCGGATCGGACCCGAGGCCGGGCAGCTGCTGGAGGGCCTGGGGCTGACCAGGGAGGACCTGATCGCGCTGCTCGGGCGGTCGGTGACGGTGGGGATCTCTTCGTCCGGTGCCGGCGCCCCCGACCTCGCAACCCCTCCCGACCTCGGCGCGCGGATCGTGACCTCCGACCTCGACCGGGCCACCGCCGCCCTGGCCAAGCTGCGGGCAGGACTCGGACAGGAGTCGGTCTTCGTCCGGTCTGAGGGCGAGGTGCTGACGGTCAGCACCTCGGACTCCTACGGCGAGGACCTCGTCCGTCCCGCCACCCCGCTGTCCACCAGGGACGAGTTCGCCAAGGCCGTGCCCGAGCACGCGCGCGCGACCATCTCCGGATTCGTGAACCTCGCAGTGCTGGAGGACCGGCTCGACGGGGTCGACCCGCGCTACCGCGGCTTCGTCGGCTCACTGCGCAGCGCCGGGCTGGCGTTCGTTCCCGACGGCGATGGGCAGGGCTCCTGGTCGGTGCGCCTGATCCGGTCCTGAGCGGGCACGGGCGGAGTTTGCGCCCCGGCGGCTCCCGATCCCGCGGCGGGCGTGGCAGTCTAGGCCTATGACCGACTACGACGAAGCCGTCCCTGAGGAGGCAGAGCAGCTCGACCAGCTCCAGCCCGACGAGACCCTGCTCGACCGCGGTGTCGACGACGTCCTGGACGAGGGCTACGTGACCGGCGAGAACTGGTCGCCCGCGCAGGGCTTCGGCAACACGGCGAAGGAGATGCGGCAGGGCGAGACCCTCGAGATGAGGATCGCGCAGGAGCTGCCGGAACGGCCGGTCAGGCTGGAGGGACCGTGGAACCCCGACGCGGCCGAGCCCCGCGAGGTCGGGAACGTGCGCGCGGGGCGCCTGGTGGACGCCAACGGCGGCGTGCCCGGGCTGGACACCGAGGCCGAGAGCGTCGGGTCCGACGTCGGCATCGACGGTGGTGCGGCGACCGCGGAGGAGGCGGCGATGCACATCATCGACGACTACGACGACGATGACGACGACTGAGGTGGCAGACCTCGACGACATCCTGTACCCGCCGATCGAGCCGTACCTGGACGGGATGCTCGCCGTTGGCGACGGCCAGCAGGTGTACTGGGAAGAGTGCGGCAACCCCGACGGCAAGCCGGTGGTGTTCGTGCACGGCGGCCCTGGCGGCGGGTGCACCCCGAGCTACCGGCGCTACTTCGACCCGCGGCGCTACCGGATCGTCCTGTTCGACCAGCGGGGGTGCGGACGCAGCACACCGCACGCGAGCGAAGCGGTCGCCGACCTGAGCGCCAACACGACCTGGCACCTGGTCGAGGACATGGAACGCCTCCGCGAGCACCGTGGCATCGAACGCTGGCAGGTCTTCGGCGGTTCGTGGGGGAGCGCGCTCGGCCTCGCGTATGCGCAGACCCACCCCGCGAGGGTCACCGAGCTGGTGCTGCGCGGCATCTTCACGCTGCGGCGCAGCGAGCTGGACTGGTACTACAACGGCGGCGCGGCGAACCTTGCCCCGCAGTGGTGGCGCTCCTTCGAGAAGCCCCTCCCCGACGGCTTCGAGGGGGACCGGATTCTGAAGTACAACGAACTACTCTCCGACCCGGACCCGGCCGTGCACGGGCCGGCGGGAGTCGCGTGGACCACGTGGGAGGCCGCCACCTCGACCCTGGAGTTCTCCCAGGCACTGGTCGAGGAGTTCTCCGATCCCGCCTTTGCCCTGGCCTTCGCGCGGATCGAGAACCACTACTTCGTCAACGCCGGCTGGTTCCGGGAGGGCCAGCTGCTGGAGGACGCGTCGAGGCTGGCCGGCATCCCGGGCGTGATCGTGCAGGGCAGCTATGACCTGCCGTGCCCGATCACCACGGCGGATGCGCTGCACCGGGCGTGGCCGGAGGCGGACTACCGCGTGGTGCTGTCCGGCCACTCGATCAGCGAGCCCGCGATCGCCGCCGAGCTGGTCGCCGCGACCGACCGCTTCGCCTGATTCGGCAGGCTCCTGGACTCAAGGACGCACGGTGACAGGCAGGGGAACCCATGCACGACGCAGCTGAGCCCGGAGACGGTCGCCCACGCAGGGCGCTGGGCGAGGCGCCCGCCCTCGGAATGGGGCAGGCCATGGCCTGGACCTTCCTCGGCACCCTCGTTCCCGGGCTCGGCCTGCTGCGCGCCGGGCGGCGGGTCGCCGGTGCGGTGACGCTTGCTGTCACGGCGGTGCTGCTCGGCGTGGTGATCTACGCGGCACTGAACCGGCAGGCCACCCTCGCGGTGGTCGCGGACGCCGCCGTGCTGAGGGCTGCGGTGGTGGCGATCGCGCTGATCGGCCTGGCCTGGGTGATCGTGATCGGCGCGACCCATCTCGCGCTGCGTCCCGCCGGCACCACCGTGGGTCAGCGCGCCGCCGGCGCGGTGGTGGTCGGGCTGATGTCGTTCGCCGTCGCCGCGCCGCTGGCGCTGGGCGCCAACATCGTCCACGCCGCCGGCAATCTGGTCGGCACCGTGTTCGACAACGACACCGACCACAGCCAGACCGTCCCCACGATCGCCAACACCGTCGATCCGTGGGCGGAGAAGTCCCGGCTCAACGTCCTGGTCATCGGCGGTGACTCCGGAACCGGACGCAGCGCCAAGGTCGGGATGCGTGCCGACACCGTCATCGTCGTCTCGATCGACACCAGGACTGGCGCCACCACGATGTTCTCCCTGCCCCGTCAGACCGCCCGGATGCCATTTCCCCACGGCTCGAAGCTGGCCGGCTACTTTCCCCACGGCTGGTACGACGGGGCCAACCCGGTCAACCCCGACTATTGGCTGAACGCCATGTACCGGTTCGCGCCGAACCGTGTTCCCAAGGACATCCTGGGCAAGACCCGGTATCTGTCCGAGGACATCATGAAGGTGTCGGTGGGTGAGGCGCTCGGCCTCGACATCGACTACTTCGTGACCATCAACATGGACGGTTTCAAGGACGTGATCAACGCCCTGGGCGGCATCAGCGTGAACGTCAACTCGCCGATCCCGATCGGTGGGGACACCGATGCCAACCTGCTCCCCACCGGGTGGATCGAGCCGGGGCCCACGCAGCACCTCAAGGGCCGGCTGGCGCTGTGGTACGCCCGCGGCCGCTGGGGCTACGAGGACTACAGCCGGATGCGGCGGCAGCGCTGCACGATCAACGCCGTCGTCCAGCAGGCGAACCTGAGCAACGTGCTGGCCAACTTCGAGAAGATCGCACAGGCGGGGGAGAAGACCGTCACCACCGACCTGCCCACCACGATGGTCGCGCCGGTGATCACGTTGGCCGAGAAGGTGCAGGGCTCGAAGCTGCGCAGCGTGGTCTTCCAGAACGGCGTCGGCGGGTTCAGCACCACCAACCCCAACTGGGCCGGCGTCCGCAAGCAGGTCACCAAGGCGCTGAAGGAGGCCAGGCGGAGCAACGCCACGCCGTCGGCGTCGGCGAAGGCGACCTCGAAGGGCCGCAGCGACGACGTGACCGGCGAGTGCGGCTACCACCCCGACGGCTTCATACCCAAGGGCTACCCCGGCACCCGCGACAACCCGATGGGCTACCGCCAGGGCAGATAGCCGGCGGCGACGATTAGGATGGCCGTCTGAACGTCCCGGGAGGAAACCTGAACCAGAGCGTGAACGAACCGCACCGTGCTGTCGCCGAGCATCGGGTGGCGATCCCCGCGTCCATCAACATGGTGTCCGTGCTGGGCCCACGCGACGAGTTCCTGCGGATCCTCGAGCGCGAACTGGCCGCCGACCTGCACGTCCGCGGCAATGAGCTCACCATCACCGGAGCGCCCGCGGACGTGACCGCTGCCGCCGACGTGCTGACCGAACTGATCACGATCGTCCGCACCGGGCAGGGCCTGAGCGGTGACATCGTCGAACGGGTGGTCGGCATGAGCGCGGCCGAGGACGTGAGCGCCGCCGAGGTGCTCACCCAGAACATCTTGTCCAGCGGCGGGAAGACGATCCGTCCCAAGACGCTCAACCAGAAGCGCTACGTGGACGCGATCGACGCCCACACGGTCGTGTTCGGCATCGGCCCGGCGGGAACCGGCAAAACCTACCTGGCGGTGGCGAAGGCCGTCCAGGCCCTCCAGGCCAAGCAGGTGAACCGGATCATCCTCACCCGCCCCGCGATCGAGGCCGGCGAGCGCCTCGGTTTCCTGCCCGGCACGCTGAGCGACAAGATCGACCCCTACGTCCGGCCGCTCTACGACGCGTTGCACGACATGCTCGACCCCGAGTCGGTGCCCAAGCTGCTCACGTCCGGCACCATCGAGGTCGCACCCCTGGGGTACATGCGGGGAAGGACGTTGAACGACGCGTTCATCATCCTCGACGAGGCGCAGAACACCACGATGGAACAGATGAAGATGTTCCTCACCCGGCTCGGCTTCGGCTCGAGGATCGTGGTCACCGGCGATGTCACCCAGATCGACCTGCCCACCGGCACCCGGTCGGGGCTCACCGTCGTCGAGCAGATCCTGGACGGCGTCCACGACATCGCGTTCTGCCGCCTGACCAGCCACGACGTCGTCCGGCACCGCCTGGTCGGACGGATCGTCGCTGCCTATGACCGCTTCGAGGCCACCCTTCCGCCCGGCCGCCGCACCTGAGGAACCCATGATCGAGCTGAACAACGAGTCCGGAGCTGCGGTCGACACCGAACGCCTCGTACAGTTGGCGACCTTCGCCCTGGACGCGCTACGGATCCACCCGCAGGCCGAGCTGTCGATCGTGCTGGTCGACACCGACACGATGAGCGCCTACCACGAGAAGTTCATGGGGGAGCCGGGCCCGACCGACGTGCTCAGCTTCCCGATGGACGAGCTGCGCGCGCCCGACCCCGACGAGGAGCCGCCGATCGGGCTGCTCGGTGACATCGTGCTGTGCCCCGAGGTCACCGCAGCGCAGGCGGCCGAGAGCAACCGGACGCCGGAGGAGGAGGCCGACTACCTCCTGATCCACGGTCTGCTGCACCTGCTCGGCCACGACCACGCCGAGCCGGCGGAGAAGAAGGTCATGTTCGACCTCAACGACAAGATCATCGCCGCCTGGACCGCGTCCCGCGCCTGAGTTGCGGCCGACTGTCGGCCGGCCGAGCCTGTCCAGACCATC
>NZ_JASGES010000031.1:0-3171 GCF_047606205.1 Propionicimonas sp.
CGAATTTCGGGAGCGCGGACGAATTTCGGGAGCGTCTGTCGGGAGGGGGCCGGTGGGGGCGGCTCACTCGGCGCAGGCGGCGTCCAGCAGCGCGAACAACTCCGCGGGTGTGCCGGCCGTGGCCAGCCTGTCCACCTCCGCCGCGTCGGAGAAGATCACCGCGATCCGGGCCAGCAGGGGCAGGTGCTCGGTCCCCCGCCCCGCGATCCCCACGACGAAGGTGACCGGGTGGCCGTCCCAGTCGACGCCCCCGTCGTAGCGGACGAAGCTGATCGCCGTGCCGAGCACCGTGTCCTGCCGTTCGCTCGTGCCGTGCGGGATCGCCAACCCGTGGCCCATGTAGGTCGACACGGCCCGCTCGCGGGCCTGCATCGCCGCGTAGTACGCCGGCGTCACGGCCCCCGCGGCCACGAGCAGGTCAGTGGCCTCCCGCAGCGCCGCGTCCCGGCTCGCCGAGCCCGGATGAATGCGCACCCGCGAGGGTGCGAGCAGGGTCAGGGTCGCAACCCGGTCCGGCTCTCCGACGGGCGCCGGCGGGGCGGGACCGTCCGGCCCCGGCAGGAGGACCCGGGCCGCGGCCTCCTCGCGGAGCAACCCCACGATGCCGTCGTAGGCGGGAGAGGCGATGAAGTCGTCCACGCGGACGTGCACGGCTCCCGGGGCGCGCCGGCGGGCCCGCTCGGTGAGCCGCGACTGCGTGACCACCAGGTCGGCGGTCCCGTCGAGCTGGCCGATCGCGGCGTTCAGCACGGCCACGTCGGCGATCCCCGCCGCCTCGATCTTCCTGCGCAGCATGGTGGCGCCCATCGCGGACGAACCCATGCCCGCGTCGCAGGCGAAGACGATGGTGCCGATCGGCCCCTTCGGCCGGCCCAGGAGCCCTGCGACGGCCGAGCGCCGCCCTTTCAACTCCTCCATCCTGGCCGTCGCGGCGGCGAGGTCGGCGCCGGCGGGATCCGTCCTGCGGTCGAAGCCGAGCAGCAGCGAGGCCACCACCATGCTCACCGCCGCCGACCCCGCCATCGCCAGGGTCACCCCGGCGTAGCTGTCCGGGGCGGTCTGCAGGTAGACGGCGAACACCGAACCCGGCGCGGCGGGAGCGCGCAGGCCCACCCCAAAGGCGACGTTGAGGAACACGCCGGTCATGCCGCCGGCGATCATCGCGAGGATCAGGACCGGGCGCATCAGCACGTAGGGGAAGTAGATCTCGTGGATGCCGCCGAAGAAGTGGATGACCGCCGCTCCCGGCGCGGACGCCTTCGCCGTTCCCCGGGCGAACACCATGTGCGCCAGCAGCAGGCCCAGCCCGGGGCCGGGGTTCGCCTCGAGCAGGAACAGCACGGACTTGCCGGTCAGGGCCGCCTGCTCGGTGCCGAGCGGGGTCAGGATGCCATGGTTGATCGCGTTGTTGAGGAAGAGCACCTTGCCGGGCTCGATCAGGATCGAGGTCAGTGGCAGCAGGCCGGACGCGACCAGGACGCCGACGGCGGCGCTGAGCGCGTTCGAGACCACCGCGACGAGGGGCCCGACGACGAAGAAGCCGAAGACGGCCAGGACGCCGCCCCAGATTCCCACCGAGAAGTTCCCGACCAGCATCTCGAAGCCGGGCCGGATCCGATGCTCCCACCGCGCGTCCAGCAGCTTCATCGTCCCGCCGGCCAGGGGGCCCATGATCATCGCGCCGAGGAACATCGGCACGCTTGTCCCCGTGATCACGCCCATGGTCGCGATCGCCCCGGCGACGCCGCCCCTGGTCTCGTGCAGGAGCCTTCCTCCCGAGTAGCCGATCAGCAGCGGCAGCAGGTAGGTGATCGAGGGGGTGACGATGCCGTGACCCTCGAACGTGCCCCAGCCGCCCAGCATGGCCACCCAGCCGTTGTCGGGCTGGGGAAGGAGAAGGTTGATCCAGCCATCCCTGATGAACAGCGCGGTGATCAGCCCCCACGCGATGAACGCGCCGATGTTGGGCATCACCATCGAGGAGAGGAACGCGCCGAACCGCTGCACGGCGACGCGGGCCGAGCCCGGCCCCACCGCTGCTGTGGTCGTCATCTGGCTCCCCGTGGACGGAAGGCTGCCGGGACGCGCTGCCCTGCGTGCGGTCCCCGAGCGACCGCCACCGAGCAGGTTAGCCCCTGAACCGGCCCCGCAGTGATCCGCGGTTCGGCGAACCCTGTGCTGCCCCGCTACAGCGGGAGCGGCAGCCGCAGCTCCTGCGGCGGCACCGGCCCCGGGGTGCTGGAGGCGGCGAGGGCCTGGATGCTCGCTGCGGCGAGCGCCGCCTCCGGCGCGGCCAGGCCCGCCGCCAGCAGCGCACCGCAGATCCCGGCCAGGACGTCGCCGGAACCGGCCTGCGCCGTCCAGCCCGGGCCGGGCAGCGCGAGCCACAGCCGCTCCTCCCGCGGCGAGCCGACGTACTGGGTGGCACCCTTCAGCAGCACCGTGCAGCCGGTCCGGGCGACGGCGTCGTGCACGGCGGCGACCGGGTCGGCCTCCACCTCGTGCCGCTCGCGGTCCAGCAGCCGGGCGAGTTCACCGGCGTGCGGGGTGAGCAGCACGCCGGGGTGACCCTGCTCGGGAAGATGACGCAGGCCGTCGGCGTCCACGACGAGCGGCACACCGGCTGCGATCGCCCGGGCCACCACACCGCGGTCCTTGCGGTCTCCCCAGCCCGAGCCGAGCACCAGCGCCTGCACGCGCCCCTGGCCGACGATCACGTTCGGGAACCGGTCGAGGATCCGGGCACCCACCGGCGGCGGGCCGAAGTAGCGCACCATCCCGGCTCCGGCGTGGACGGCCCCGGAGGTGCCGAGGACGGCCGCCCCGGGGTAGTCGACCGAGCCTGTGTCCAGCCCGACCACGCCTCGCGAGTACTTGTCGCTGCGCGCGTCCGGGACGGGCCAGGCCGCGACGAGGTCGGCCTTCTCCCACTGGCTCACCTGCGGTTCGCCGAGGTCGAGTCCGATGTCGACCAGTTCGACCTCGCCACAGTCGGTGCGGGCCGGTTCGAGCAGCTGGCAGAGCTTGCGGCCCCCGAAGGTCACCGTGACGTCGGCCACCACGTGCGGGTCGTCGGTGAACGGCGGCTCCGGCGCCAGGCCGGACGGGAGGTCCACCGCCACCACCGGCACGCCGTGCGCGCGGCACGCGGCGGCCAACCCGGCCACCGCG
>NZ_JASGES010000032.1:0-38995 GCF_047606205.1 Propionicimonas sp.
CCACCGTGGCTGCGTCGCCGGCGGGTTGCCGGCCGGACCGCCGCAGCGGAGCGGCCGACCCCGGCCGGGCGGGCGGCACGGATTACGATGACGGCCCATGGGGGATCAGGAGCAGCCGCGCTGGCTCGACGTCGACGAGCAGCGCCAGTGGTATGCGTTCGCGTACGCGCTGATCCGGCTGCCCGCCGCCCTGGACGCCGAGCTGCAGCGTGACGCCGACCTGAGCCACTTCGAGTACCTCGTGCTGTCCGGGCTCTCGATGATGCCCCGACGGACGCAACGGATGAGCGAGCTGGCCAAGTACACCGCCAGCACCCTGTCCCGCCTCTCCAATGTGATCAGCCGCTTCGAGAACCGTGGCTGGGTCCGCCGCGTCCCCGACCCCGCCGACGGCCGCTACACCCTCGCGACCCTCACCGACGACGGCTACGCGAAGGTCGTCGACAGCGCCCCCGCCCACGTCGCCGAGGTGCGCAGGCTGGTCTTCGACGTCCTCTCGCCAGCCCAGCAGGAGCAACTCGGACGGATCAGCGAACTGATCCTCAAGCAGATCGACCCCGACTCCCCGAGCATGGCCGACTGCATCCCGACGCCGCCGAGCGTGCACCGGGACTGACCGAGGCGGTCACCGTGACGCGACGATCGCCGATGCCGCGGGAGGGGGCGTCGCCGTAGGACCTCGCCGACGGCCCGGGCCGGATCGGCCTGGCCCGGCTGCCGTCGCCGGGGAGCGCCGCCTCGTCATCGGGTCCGCGACGGCCGATCATCGGGCCTGCGATCGCGGCGGCTGGTCGGGACCCTCCGCGCGTGTCGCCCGGCTGCTCCAGAGCGCGGCGACGTGGCGGGTGTCGGTGCCGCAGCAGCCACCCAGGACGGTGACCGCGGGCAGTTGCGCGAGCAGGTCGCCGGTCAGGTCGACCAGGAGCGGGATGTCGCCGGCGTCGAGCTCGTCCATGGCGTCGAGTTCGGCGTGGGAGAGCGTCGAGGCGTTCGGGCGGAAGAAGGTCAGCCGTTCCTGCCAGGCGCCGCCGTCGAGCGCCGCGAGGACGTGGGCGGGATGGACGCAGTTGAGGCCGTAGAAGTCGGCGGGCGCGGCGTCGTCCACGGCCTGGATCGCCTCGGCGATGGTTCGCCCGTCGGGCAGGCGGCCGTCGGTCTCGACGGTGAAGGAGATCGAGACGGGAATCCCGGCGCTCCGGGCGGCGCGGACCGCGCCGACGGCCTCGGCGGTGTCGATCATCGTCATGGCGTGGACGAGGTCGGCGCCGGCCTCGGCCAGGCATCGGATCTGGGGGAGGTGGTACTCGGCCGCCGCGTCGGCGTCGGCGCCCGTGGCGAGGTAGGCGTCGCCGCGCGGACCCACGCACCCCGAAATCCGGCGACCGGCGACATCGGCCTCCTCGAGCACCGCCCTGATCAGCTCGACCGCCGCCCGGTTGGCCCGATCGAGCCCGGCCTGGTCGTAGCCGAGCCGGCGGCCCCACTCCGGGCTCGCCCGCCAGGTGGGGGTCTCGAACAGGACCCCCGCCCCGCAGGAGCCGGCGATGGCCGTGAAGCCGGCGTAGTAGCTCCTCAGCAGTGCGACGCCCTCGGGCGTCTCCAGGAGCGGGAACGCCGCGAAGTCGGGCAGGTCGACGCCGTGGTTGAAGATCAGGTCCGTCTCGAGCCCGCCTTCGGTGACCCAGGTGCCATCGAGAAGTGCCATCGCCGTCTCCTTTCGAACCGCCGGCCCGGTTTACCAGACCGTTTGGTCTGGTTGTATCAGACTGTTCGGTCTCATACAATGCGTAGATGCCGCGCGACGGCGGGGCCACCCGCGAACTCCTGCTCGACGCCGCCGAGCGGCTGGTGGAGCGCAACGGCTTCGCCGCGACCTCGGTGGAGATGATCCTGAGCGAGGCGGGCAGCTCGAAGGGCGCCTTCTTCCACCACTTCCCCACCAAGAGATCGCTGGCCCACGCCCTGGTCGAGCGGTACGTGACCGCCGACCTCGGCAGCCTGGCCGCCGGGCTGGAGGACGCCGGTGCGGAGAGCGAACCGGTGGCCCGGTTGCTTCGGTTCCTGGACTACTTCGTCGGTCGCGCGGCACGGCTCAGCTCGGAGTCCGCCTGCCTCTACATCTCCTTCCTGGTCGAGCAGGACCTGCTCGACCAGGAGACCTCGGCCCAGCTCGAACGTTCCATCCTGGGCTGGCGGACGGCGGTCGCCGCCCTGTTGCGGGACGCGTTCGCCCAGGTCCCGGCCGCCGCGCCCCGCCCGTCCCCTGAAGACCTCGCCGACCAGCTGTTCGTCGTGATCGAGGGCGCCTTCCTGATGTGCCGGGCGGCCGGCTCGCCGGAGCCCATGCGTGCGCAGCTGCTGGTCTACCGCCAACTCGTCGCCGCACTGCTGCACCGGCCGGCCCCGCAGTGACGTCCCGCGGCCCTCGGTCGGCGCCCGCCGGTGACCGGTTCAGGCCTCCGCGGCGGGAACGGTGATCCGGAAGGTGCTGCCGCCGCCCTCGGTGGGACGGTAGTCGAGCGTGCCGCCGTGCCTGGCGACGAGGGTGGCGGCGATCGACAGGCCCAGGCCCGAGCCACCCTTCGTGCGTCCGCGGCCGGGATCCTCCCGGAAGAAGCGCTCGAACACCTTCTCCTCGTTCCCGTGCTGGAGGCCGGGCCCGTGGTCGATGACCGACAGCCGTGCCCGTCCGTCGACGAGCCCGACCTCGACCTCGATCGGGGACCCCTGAGGGGTGTACTGGACGGCGTTCGCGATCAGGTTGTTCAGGACCTGTCCGAGCCGGGCGTCGTCGCCGAGGACCACCGGCGGGGCGTCCTGCCAGGGCGGCTCGGTGGGATTGTGCAGGGTGATCCGGCGTTCGGGGTTGCGGACGCGCGCGTCGCTGACGGCGTCGACGGCGATGCTGAGCAGGTCGATCGGCCGCTGCTCGAGGACGCGGGTGGTGTCGAGTCGGGCGAGCAGCAGCAGGTCGTCGACCAGCAGGGACATCCGGATCGACTCCGACTCGATCCGCCCGGCGATCCGGCCGGCGTCCTCGGCGCTGGCGATCCCGCTGCGGAGGAGCTCGGCGTGACCGCGGATCGTGGCCAGCGGGGTGCGGAGCTCGTGGCTGGCGTCGGCGACGAAGCGGCGCAGCTTCTCCTCGGTCCGGTCGCGGTCCGCGAAGGCGGACTCGATCTGGGCGAGCATCGCGTTCAGCGAGGTCGCCAGCCGGCCGACCTCGGTGCGGGTGGAGCCCACGTCGATCCGCCGGGTGAGGTCGCCGTCCGCGATCTGCTGCGCGGTCCTCTCGATCCGGGTGAGGGGCTTCAACCCGATCCGGACGACGGCGACCCCGGCGACCGACGCGATCGCGAGGATGATCCCGCCCACGCTGATCGAGATCCGGGCGAGGCGGGCCGCGGCGGCGTCCACGTCCTCGAGCGAGATCGCCAGCACCGCGTAGCCGGAGTCGATCGGGATGACCCGCGCCCGCCACTCGGGCACGAACCCCTGCACCGAATGGATGGTCAGGATCGTCGCGTCGGCGGCGGCATCGGCCAGAACCCGCGGGCTCGTTCCGGCGAGGGTGGGCTGGGTGGGGCCGCCGCCCGGCAGCACACAGGCGGTGGTCCCGTTCGCGTCGGTGGTGAAGACGGCGAAGTTCGTCGGCAGCTGCACCGTCGCGGCGGGACGCTGGGCGGGGTCGCAGAGCCGCGACATCCACTGCTGGAGCTGCGGCGTCTGCGGGGTGGAGAACGGGGTCTGGAGCTGCTCGTCGACCTGCTGGATCTGGAACACCTTGAACAGGATCAGGCCGGCGACGTCGGCGACGAGGAGACCGAGAGCCAGCAGCGCGACCGCGCCCAGGACGAGCCGGTTGCGCAGCGAGAGCGGCCTCACCGCAGTTCCCTGGGCAGCCGCAGGGTGTAGCCGATCCCGCGGACGGTCTCGATCAGCGGCGGGTCGACGGTGTCGATCTTGCGGCGGAGATAGCGGATGTAGGAGTCGACGACGCTGGAGTCGCCGTTGAAGTCGTAGTGCCAGACGTGCTCGAGGATCTGGGCCCGGGACAGGACACGTCCCGCGTTGTGGAGCAGGAAGCGGAGCAGGGCGAACTCCGTGGGCGACAGGCTGACCGGTGCCCCCTGCCGCCACACCTCGTGCCCGTCCTCGTCCATCACCAGGTCGCCGTAGCGGAGCAACTCGGGCTCGGCCGCGCCGACCGGCCCGCCGCGGACGCGTCGCAGGATCGCGGCGACCCGGGCGGTGACCTCCTCGATGCTGAACGGCTTGGTGACGTAGTCGTCGGCACCCAGCGTGAGACCGTGCACCCGGTCGGTGACCGAGTCGCGCGCGGTCAGGAACAGCACGGGCGCCTCGCTGACGGTGCGCAACCGCGGCAGCAGGGCGAACCCGTCGGTGTCGGGGAGCATCACGTCCAGCACGACCAGATCGGGCGGGTTGTGGGAGGCCTGCTGGAGCGCGTCCTCACCGGACGCGGCGCTGGCGACCGCGTAGCCGGCGAAGCGGAGGCTCATCGTGAGGATCTCCACGATGTAGGGCTCGTCGTCGACGACGAGGATCCGGCCCGCGGTCGGGTGTGCGTCCATGCCCCTCAGCATGACCAGCGTTGGTGACAGTTTGGTGAGAGTTCGCTGTTTCTCACCGTCCTGGCAGAAAGCTCACGCTGTCCTTGCATCTGTGCCGGCCAGGCTGTCGGACATGAGACGAAAGACCTCGCGTGGCACCGCGTTCGCGACCAGGGGGGCCGACCGATGAGCCGGCGCAGGGTGCTGCTCAACGTCGGGCTGGGCGCGGCAGTGCTGGTCGTCGCGGTCGCCGGCGTCGTCGCGCTGGCCAGCCCCCGACAGACCCCGACGATCACCGCGCCGACGGCGACGGTGGCGCGTGGCACGCTGGCCGCGACCGTCACGGCCAGCGGCAACGTCCACAGCGGTGTGACGGCGAGCCTGCAGCTGGCCGGCTCGGGCGGAATCGTCACCCACGTGTATGTGAGGACGGGCGAGAAGGTGACGGCCGGGGACCGGCTGGTCGCCGTCGACGACACCGCCGCCCGTCAGCAGCTCGCCTCCGCCCAGGCCTCGCTGCGCTCCGCGCAGGGTTCGCTGACGACCACGACCCAGGGCCGCACGTCGGCGGAGAAGAGGTCGGACTCGGCCTCGGTCGCCTCGGCCCGGCAGGCCCTGACCAACGCCCAGAAGGCGCTCGACGCGGCCCGGGACAGCTACCAGCTGGTGCTCACCCAGCAGAACCAGCTCGTGGCCGCGGCCCAGGACGCCGTCGACACCGCCCAGGACGCCCTGGCCGCCGCGCAGGCCGCGCTCACCGACCTCCAGGCCGAACTCGCCGCGACCGATCCGGCCGACTCGGCGACGATCGCCGACCTCAACGCCCGGATCGCCACCGCCAGGACCCAGGTCGGCACCGACCAGTCCAGCCTCGGCGCCGCGGAGTCGGCGCTGGCCTCGGCGCAGCGGACCCACGACAGCCAGGTGCTGCAGGCGCGGCAGGCCGTGACCAGCCAGAAGGGCAGCAGAGACGCGGCCAGGAAGGCGCTGGCCCAGACCACGGCCACGGTCGCCGTGAACCAGCAAGGCCCCAGGAGCGGCGCCGTCACCTCCGCCGAGGCGCAGGTCGCCTCCGCCCAGGTGGCGGTCGACCAGGCCAGGACCGCCGTCGAGGACACCGTGCTGCGGGCCCCGTTCAGCGGCACCGTCTCCACCGTCAACGCCGTCGCCGGCCAGTCCTCCAGCACCGCCGGTGCGACCGGCACGACCACCTCCGGCAGCGGCCTGGTCACGCTGGTCAACCCGTCCGGGCTCAGCGTGTCGGCCTCGATCGCGGAGGCGGACGCGACCTCGGTGAAGGTGGGCCAGCAGGTCTCGGTCGAGCTCGAGGCGTCCGGGGTGACCATGCGGGGCACCGTCGCCTCGATCGACCCGTCCAGCACCGTGACCAACAACGTGGTCCAGTACGCGACCACCATCGCGCTGGTCTCCCCACCCTCGACCGTGCGGGTCGGCCAGACCGCCAGCATCACGATCACGACCGGCACCAGGGACGACGTCCTGTCCGTGCCGACCAGCGCGATCGCCACCGACGGCTCCCAGCCGTACGTGATCAAGGTCGCCGAGGGCCGCGAGTCCCGGGTCGACGTGACCACCGGGATGACCGGGACCACCGGCACCGAGATCACCAGCGGCCTGGCCGAGGGCGACGAGGTGCTGCTGTCCAACACCGGCGAGCCCACCGTCGCGGCCGGGTTCCCCGGCCCCGGCCAGAGCACAGCGCGATGAGCGCGACCAGCCGCCGGAGCCGCCCGGTCATCGACCTGCGCGACATCACCAAGACCTACGGTGAGGGCGAGGCCGCCGTGCACGCCGTGGACGGGGTCGGCCTGCAGGTCGAACGCGGCGACTATGTGGCGATCATGGGCGCATCGGGGTCGGGCAAGTCGACGATGATGAACATCATCGGCTGCCTGGACAGCCAGACCAGCGGCCGCTACCGGCTCGACGGCGTCGACGTGCAGCTGCTCGACGACCGGCAGCAGTCCAGGATCCGCAACCGCAAGATCGGGTTCGTGTTCCAGAACTTCAACCTGATCGCCCGGACCACCGCCCTGTCCAACGTCGAACTGCCGCTGGCCTACGCCGGGGTGCCGGCACGCGAGCGACGCCGCCGCGCCCGCGCGGCACTCGAGATGGTCGGCCTGGCCAACCGGCTCGACCACACCTCCGCCCAGCTGTCCGGCGGCCAGCAGCAGCGGGTCGCGATCGCCCGCGCCATGGTCGGGGAACCGGTCCTGCTGCTCGCCGACGAACCCACCGGGGCGCTGGACAGCCACAGCACCGAGGAGGTCCTCGACCTCTTCGACCACCTGTCCAGCACCGGACGCACGCTCGTGGTGATCACCCACGAGCAGGAGGTCGCCGACCACGCCAAGCGGGTCCTGCGGATGAGGGACGGCCAGATCTCCTCCGACGTCCGCACCGTGCCGCTCTCCGCACCCCCGCCCAGGCTCTCCACGCCCTCGCCGAAGGCCGTCTCGTGAGCATCTCCGAGAGCGCAAGGTTCGCCTGGCGCGGGCTCACGGCGAACAAGACCCGCTCGGCGCTGACCATGCTCGGAGTGCTGATCGGGGTCGCGTCGGTGATCATCCTGGTCGGTGTCGGCACCGGTGCGAGCGCCAGCGTCACCAACACCCTCAACTCCCTCGGCACCAACACCCTCACGGTCACCCTGAAGAGCGCCGGCGGAGGACTGTTCGGTGGTTTCGGAGGCGGCTCGTCCTCCGACGAGGCGACCAGGAAGGACGGCACCAGCACCCGCGAACCGTCCCTCACCATGGCCGACGCCGAGGCCCTGTCCGACCGGACGCTCGCGCCCGATGTCGCCGAGGTCGCACCCGTGGTGGGCGCGGCATCGGTGACCGCCACCTACCAGGGCGCGTCCCACAGCGTCACCAGCACCACCGGCACCACCGCGTCCTACCTGGCCATCAGCAACGAGACCGTGGCCACCGGACGCGCCTTCAGCGACAGCGACTACCAGGGCCACTCCCGGGTCCTGCTGCTCGGCCCCACCGTCGCCAAGGACCTCGCCGGTGGCGACGGCACCGCGATCCTCGACCAGACCATCCGGCTCAACGGCAAGGAGTTCACCGTCGTCGGCATCCTGACCGCCAAGGGCACCACCGCCGGCCAGGACCAGGACGACCGGATCATCGCGCCGGCCACCGCCGTCCAGGACCACCTGGCCGGCTACGGCAACCTCAGCAGCATCTCCGTCCAGGCCACCTCCGCCGAGACCGTGGACGCCGCCCAGGCGCAGGTCGAGTCCGTCCTCGACGCCCGCCACCGGACCAACGCCGAGGACCGCGACTTCACCGTCACGAACTCGGCCAGCTTCCTCAGCGCCGCCAGTTCGATCACCAGCATCTTCACGCTGCTGCTCGGCGCGATCGCCGGCATCTCCCTGCTCGTCGGCGGCATCGGCGTGATGAACATCATGCTCGTCACGGTCACCGAGCGGACCCGCGAGATCGGCATCCGCAAGTCCATCGGCGCCGGACGCTCCGACATCATCTTCCAGTTCATGCTCGAAGCCGTCATGCTGTCGGTCCTCGGCGGTGTCCTCGGCATCGTGTTCGGCTGGGCCGTCTGCCAGATCGAGGTCGCCGGCTTCCGCGCCGTCGTCGCCCCCTACTCCGTCGCCCTCGCCTTCAGCTTCGCCCTCGCCGTCGGCCTCTTCTTCGGCATCTATCCCGCCATGCGCGCCGCGTCGCTGCGTCCCATCGACGCGCTGCGCTACGAGTAGGCCCGCGCCACCAGAAAGGACCACGCCATGGCCGACCAGGCTCCGCACGACCCCGCAGACCTCCTCACCAGCCGGGGGTTCACCTTCACCGACCAGCCCGAGACCACCCTCGCCGCCACCGGGGAGCCCGGGGACGACCTCGCCGACGACCCGGAGTTCCAGCCGCGCCCGCCCCGCCGGTTCTCGCGCCTCACCCTGGTCCTGATCGGGCTGATCATCTGGGGCGTGGGCTTCCTGGTCGGCGTCATCGCCGACCGGGCCGCCGCCGGCCTGCTGACCTAGGAGACCGGGCCCCGGCCCGCGGAGCCCCGGGTCGGTCGGACGTGGCTAGGCTGCCGGAGACCGACCGGCGAAGGAAGGTGGCTGGCCCGTGTGGGTGGTGTTCGCGCTCGGCTCGGCGTTCTTCGCCGGCGTGACCGCGATCCTCGCCAAGGTCGGCATCCGGCAGGTGCCGTCGAACCTCGCGACCGCGATCCGCACCGTCGTCGTGCTGGTCTGTGCCTGGCTGGTGGTGTTCGTGGTCGGCTCGCAGACCACGATCGGACAGCTGTCCGCCACCACGATCACCTTCCTGGTGCTGTCGGGGCTGGCGACCGGCGCGTCCTGGCTGTGCTACTTCCGGGCGCTGCAGCTCGGCGAGGTGAACCAGGTCGCGCCGGTCGACAAGTCCAGCGTCGTGCTGACCGTCCTGTTCGCGATCGTGCTGCTCGGCGAGACCGGGAGCCTCGCCGCCCGGCTGTCCGGGATCGCGGTGATCGGCGTCGGCACCTGGCTGATGATCGAGCGCCGCCCGGGCGGGCCGGAGCGCCGCTTGCGGGGCTGGCTGGTCTATGCGCTCGGGTCGGCGGTGTTCGCCGCCCTCACCTCGATCCTCGGCAAGATCGGCATCGTCGGCGTCGAGTCGAACCTGGGCACGGCGCTCCGCACGATCGTGGTGCTGGTCATGGCCTGGGTGGTCGTGCTGGTCTCCGGCGAGCGCCGGCGGCTCGGCACGCTGCCACGCCGCGACCTGGTGTTCATCGTGCTGTCCGGCCTCGCCGCGGGCGCGTCCTGGCTGTGCTACTACCGTGCCCTGCAGGACGGACCGGCCAGCCTGGTCGTCCCGATCGACAAGCTCGGCATCGTCGTCACCGTCGCCTTCGCCACCCTCGTCCTGCACGAGAGACTCCGCCGGCGCGCCGGCATCGGGCTGGCGCTGATCGTCGCCGGCACCCTGCTCATGCTGGCCTGACCGGGTCGGCCGGCGGCGGTCGCTGCGGCCGTGGACCCTCAGGCGCCCGACGCCGGCAGCCTCACCCGCGGCTCGCCCCGGACGTCACTCCACGGCGTCGTCGAGGCGGGCGCGCGCTCGCGTGCCGCCGTGCTCGGGGATCAGGCCGAAGTCGGTCAGCAGCTCGCCCATCTGGGAGTTGTCCAGCCGGTCGTAGAGCCGGCCCTTCAGGAAGTTCGGGCCGGGCAGATCGACCGCGGCACCGTCCCGCAGCCGGGACGTGGCTTTCAGCAGGTAGCGGATGTCATAGGTCGAGTTGAACACCTCCGGCACGCCGCGATCGATGCCCAGGAGCTGGTAGGCGGCCTCCATCGCGGTGCGCACCGAGTACTCGGTGGTGAAGATGGTGTCGCGGGTCGTCTCGGCGAACTGGCCGATGAAGGCGAAGTTGACGCTGTTCGGCGGCACCACCTGCGGGCGGTCGCCGGCCCTGCGCGGCATGAAGAAGGACGTGACGTAGGGCATCATCACCGGCACGCACTTCGCCCCGGTCGCGGCCAGCTCGGCGATGTCCGCCTCGGGCACGCCCAGGTGGTACAGCCACTCGGCCGTGATCTCCTCCCCCGTGCAGTCCTGCATCGGCTTCCTGACGTAGTCACCGGGGGTCTCGACGAACAGCCCGTACACCCACACCACGATCTCGTTCGGCTTCTGGGCCTTGAAGTGGGGCTGCCGGTTGACCGTCCAGCTGAGCAGCCAGGCGGAGTCCTTCGCGGTCACGATGCCGCCCGTGACGACCTTGCCGGAGAACGGGTCGCGCCCGCAGATCTTCCGGATGTGGGCGGGGATCCGCTCGTCGAGCGTGGTGACGGTCGCCGACTCCCACTTGGTCTTGCCGATGTCGCCGCAGAACACCTCCGGACGGCCGAAGTCGGCCGAGTTGGCCGCGATCCTCTTCCACAGGTCCCACGCCGGCGCCGGCCCGTCCTTGATCACGGCGGGCGTGTGCTGGTCGCCGTCGTCGGAGTTCTCGGTCAGCGAGCCGATGGTGACCAGGCACAGGTCGTCCGCGGTCAGGTCGACACCGCCCGGCCCGTCCGGGGTGACCCACTCGATCCGGGTCGCCCGGGTCTGCTCGGGGGTGATCTCGAACCGGACGTCGGTGACCTCGTGCTCGAAGCGGAAGGTGACGCCCTGGTCGAGCAGCCAGCGGTACATCGGCAGTACCAGCGACTCGTACTGGTTGAACCTGGTGAACTTCAGCGCCGACAGGTCGGGCAGCCCCGAGATGTGGTGCATGAAGCGATGCAGGTACAGCTTCATCTCCAGCGCCGAGTGCCAGCTCTCGAAGGCGAACATCGTGCGCCAGTACAGCCAGAAGTTGCTGGCGAAGAACTCCTCCCCGAACACCTCGTCGATGCGCTTGTCCTCCATCTGCTCGCGGGTGGCCATGATCACCGCGACGATCTCGCGCTGGGCCTTCGCGCTGAGCGTGAACAGCTTGTCGCTGTGCGCGTCCTGCCCCTGCTTCTCGGTGACCCGGCACAGCGAGGAGTTGGGGTCGTCCTTGTTCAGCCAGTAGAACTCGTCCAGGACGCTGGCGCCCTCGACCTCCAGTGACGGCACCGAGCGGAACAGGTCCCACAGGCACTCCATGTGGTCCTCCATCTCGCGGCCGCCGCGGATCACGAACCCCTTCTTCGGATACCTGATGCCGTCCAGCGCGCCGCCGGGCAGCGCCAGCTCCTCCAGGATGGTGATCCGTTCCCCCGGCAACTGGCCGTCGCGGATCATGAAGATCGCGCAGGCCATGTTGCCCAGGCCGGCGCCGACGAACCAGGCGGTCTTGTCCTCGACCCCGGCTGGCTTGCGGGGGCGGGCGAACGCCTCGTAGTTGCCACTGCTGTAGTACATCGTGGGGCCTTCCTCCGCCCTCGGGAGGCGGCACGCGGAACGGGGTGGGGGCGGGCTCTCGAGGAGCGCGGGCCTGACTCGAAGCTACTCCCCGCCCCCGGTCACCGGCCAGGCCGGCGGCCGCCACGAAGGCACGACGGGAGCCGCCGGGCGTCCGCCCTGCCGGTCGGATCGCCGGTCGAGGCGGGTGATCGGGCTCGACCGGCTACGTCGCCGACCCCCAGACCGCACGGGCGCCGCTGTCGCCGGTGACCACGACCAGCACGAGGCCGGCCGCGGCGGCCAGCACCGTGAGCGAGGCCGCCGTCCACCAGCCCGCCCTCGAGCGGGTTCGGAGCAGCAGCGCGGCCGGCAGTGCGAGCGCCAGGGCGACGCTCGGGTACGGCACCAGCTCGCCCCACATCCGGTGGGTGGCGACGAGCGGCCCGGCGCCGAGCTCATCGGCCAGGGCCTGCCCCGACAGCCGCGCCGCGACCGCGAACCCCGCCGCGGCGGCGGCGAACGCCACGGCGAGCCAGCCGAAGCGCTCCCTGGCCCTGCCCCAGAGGACGACGAGGAGAGCTCCGATCGCCGACAGCGGCACCAGCACCACCGCCCCGTGCACCACCAGCGGGTGCAGCGGCAGACCTCCGATCTCCACGGCTACTTCCCGACCGGGTCGCCGTCGCGGTCGAGCACGAACCAGACGCTGTTCACCTTCTGGCCGGACACATCGCCCGGCGCGGTGTCGCCCTGCCAGTAGTACAGCGGCCAGCCGTTGTAGGTGGCCTGCGTGGTGCCGTCCGTCCGGGTGAACGAGCCGAGCTTCGAATCGTCCACGCCGCTGCCGGCGGTGGGGGTGCCCCGCAGCGGCGGCCACGCGACGAGGCACTGACCGCTGCAGGCGCTGGTGCCGGGGCTGTCCTTGGTGAACAGGTACAGGGTCATGCCGCTGCCGTCGACGAGGATCGAGCCGAGGCTGGTGTCGGCCAGCTTCAGCGCCAGCGTGGCCGGGGCGGCCTGGCTCGCCGCGCCCGAGGCCGGCTCGGACGGCGAGGTCGGCCCGGACGCGGGGGCGGTGGCCACGGTTGCCGTGGGGCTCGGGGTGCCGGAACAGGCGCCGAGCAGGATGAGGCACAGGGCGGGGCCTGCGACCCGGGCGATGCGTCGTGCGAGCATGGAGTCCTCCTCGTGTCGGGTGGTTCTGCAGGTGATACGGCTCAGTTCGCGCTCCGGATTGCGCAGGCGCGCAATCCGTCCGGGCCGTTCGTCCGTATCCCCTGACGTGACCGTGTTCTCGCTGGCCGACCGGGCGTCCGACGCCGCGCTGGTCAGTGCGCTCGCCCTGAACGACGAGCCTGCAGCGGTGGCGTTCGTGCGTCGCTTCCAGGGCCCGGTGTACGGGCTCGCGCTGTCGGTGACACGCGATCCCGCACTGGCGGAGGACGTGGCCCAGGAGGCGTTCCTGCGGGCCTGGCGCGCCGCGTCCAGTTACGACCCCCGACGGGGATCCGTCCTGACCTGGCTGCTCACGATCACCCGCAATCTCGCGATCGACGCCGTGCGGGCCCGCCGCAGCGCGCCGGTCGAGGCGGGGCAACTCGAGCGGCTGCTCACCACCACTCTCGCCGGCCAGCCGCCCGATGGCACCGGCGGCCGGGTGGAGGCGATCGCGGCGGCCGAGCGGCTCGCCCGGCTCCCCGCCGAGCAGGCCCGGGCGGTCGTGCTGGCCGTCGTCGGCGGACGGACCGCCGCGGAGGTGGCCGAGTACGAGGGCATCCCGCTCGGCACGGCGAAGACGAGAATCCGCAGCGGACTGCACCGCATGCGGCGTGCGCTGGAGGCGGAACGTGACTGAGTGGCATCCCGATCCCGACCAGCTGGTCGCGCTGGCGCTCGCCGACGTCGCCCCGGACGTCGAGCAGCGGCTGGTCGCACACCTGGCCGGCTGTCCCTCCTGCAGGGACGCCTACGCCGAGGTCTCCGACGGCGTGCAGCAGGCGCTCGCCGCCACCCCCGCGCTCGCCCCTCCCGCCGGGTTCTCCGGGCGCGTCCTCACCGCGATGGGGAACGACCAGCCCGCCCTCCGGCCCCGGCGAGGCACCCCCTTGCTGCTCGTCGCCGCCGTCCTGATCGGACTGCTGGCCGGCATCGGCGGCACCCTCGCTGCGACCACCTGGTCCACCCGGCCCCCGGCCGCCGCCGGTCGGGCACCGGTGGCCGCCGCGCTGGTCACGGACGCCGGTGACGCGGTGGGTTCGGTGGGCCTGGCGACACTCTCGGGACGCGCCTATGTCGTCCTCAACGTCACCGCGGGCAGGCCCGGGGTGCGCTATGAGTGCATCCTGGTGAACCCGGACGGGACCCGCACCAGCGGCGGCGCCTGGGCGCTCACCGACGAGTACGGCACCGGGACCGCGTCCGGGTCGTGGCTGGTGCCCCTGCCCGGCAACCCGCCGGCGGAGGTCGAACTGGTCGGGCCGTCAGGCGCGGTCTGGGCCCGCGCGAGCTTCTAGCCTCCTGGATCGCTCGTCGCGTCCGGGAGTGCCGGGATCGGGGGCCTACCTGGACGGAAGGCCGCCGGGATCGGGGGCCTACCTGGACGGAAGGCTTGGCGGCGCGGAGGTCAGGCGGCGCGGAGGGCCGGACGGAGCCGGCGAGCGAAGCGACGGCCGTGCTTCGCGCCCGAACGGATGAGTCGGGCCGGGCGATGGCTGGCCGGGACGACCTCGTCGGCGACGTAGGTGGGATCGATGATCGGGAAGTCGGCGAGCCCGCGCTCGGCGAGTTCGATCTGGTGTGCGAACTGAACGATCATGATGCCTTGCTCCTACGTGCTGCCCTACGCTGTTGATCGATAAAGTCAACGTTACACTTTATCGATCAACGTCGCAACCTCGCGTGGCTGGACGCCTCCGTGCCTGGCCAACCAGGACGCCCACGCGACGCTCACCGGCCGGCCCGACGACAGCGCGAGCGGGGACACCTCCGACGCCGCGGAGATCGACAGCCCGGGGAAGGGTCGCGTGCCGGGGATGCCGGCACGAGCGTCATCGCGGGGGGTGGAGCAGGCCGTGGCGACCTGATCCGTCCGCTCACCGCCGCCGCGATGGCGCCTCCAGCGCGGGGTTCACATAGGAGCTGTCGAACGGGTTGGCGGCCGTGCCGGGGGTCACGATCGCGTCGATCCGGTCCAGCACGTCCGCGGACAGGGCCAGGCCGGCGGCGGGCAGCTGGGTGGTCAGCTGCTCCATGGTTCGCGGGCCGATGATCGCGCTGGTGACCGCGGGGTGGTTCACGACGAAGGCGATCGCGAGCTCGACCAGGCTCACCCCCTGCTCCTCCGCGAGGGACGCGAGCGCGTCCGCGGCGTCGAGCTTGGCCGCGTTGGCGGGATCGTCGCGGTCGTAGCGCTGCCGGAACATCCCGCTCGCGCCGCGGCCCGGCGAGGGGACCGGTGCTGAGGCGTCCCTGCGCCACTTGCCGCTGAGCCAGCCGCCGGCGAGCGGGGAGTAGCAGATCACGCTCATCCGGTGCCGCAGCGCAGCCGGGAGCACGTCCACCTCGGGCGTGCGGACCAGCAGCGAGTACGAGAGCTGCTCGCACACCGGCCGGACCAGCCGGCGCTCGCGCGCCGTCCACTGGGCCTCGACGAGCTGGCTCGCCTGGAAGGCCGAGTGGCCGATGTAGCGCACCTTGCCCTGGTGCACCAGGTCGCTGAGCGCGGACAGCGTCTCCTCGATGTTGGTGCCCGGGTTGGGCCGGTGCAGCTGGTACAGGTCGATGTGGTCGGTGCCCAGGCGCCGCAGTGAGTTCTCCACCTCCGCGACGATCCACCGCCGGGACGCGCCGCGCCGGTTGCGGTCCTCGCCCATCGCGCCCTGGAACTTCGTGGCCAGCACGACGTCGTCCCTGTGTCCGCGCAGCGCCTTGCCGACGATCTCCTCCGACTCCCCGGCCGAGTACACGTCCGCGGTGTCGACCATGTTGATGCCGGCGTCGAGCGCGGCGTGGATGATCCGGATGCAGTCGTCGTGGTCGGCATTGTTCACGCCGCCGAACATCATCGTGCCCAGGCACAGGCTGCTGACCTCGACCCCGGTGTCGGCCAGGCTGCGGTACTCCATCACGTGTCCTCCCGGTCGGGACGGCGCCGCGCCGTCCGTCCCGTCCATCCCAGCCCGGCCGGGGCGCGAAGGGAAGGGCTGGACGGGGTACGGCGGGTACCTCCCATGGGTAGTTGAATGATCAATCAATCCGTCCTATGCTTGGTTGAAGCGACAACGATTTCCGGCGGACGCCGGCGAGGAGGAGCAGTGGAGACCACGACCAGGGCGCCGTTCACGACCGGCGAGCGCTCGATCAACGCCGGCACGTCGATGGACGCGGTCACGCTCCGGGTCGGCGATCTGGACGGGATGAGTTCCTACTACGCCCGGGCGTTCGCGATGGAACCGCTGGAGGAGCGTGCGCGCGGCACCGAGGTGCACCGCGTGCTCGGCCGGGGCGCCAGCCCGATGGTGCGGCTGATCCACACCCCCGGCCTTCCGAAGGTCGACCCGCGGCAGGCCGGCCTGTTCCACACCGCGTTCCTGTTCGGCGACGCCGCCGCCCTGGCCGCGACCGTGTACCGCGCGGCGACCGACGGGCGCAGCCGGTTCGTCGGCTCGAGCGACCACACGGTCAGCGAGGCGTTCTACTTCACCGACCCGGAGGGCAACGGCGTGGAGCTGTACACCGACCGCCCGCGGGACAGTTGGGACTACCGGCGCGGGCAGATCTTCATGACCACCACCCCGCTGGATCCGAACGCCTACCTGACGGCGAACCTGAACCAGGACGCGCTCGACGCAGGCCCGGCGCTGGCCGGCAGGGTCGGCCACGTCCACCTGCAGGTCGGCGACCTCGCCGTCGCGGGGGACTTCTACGCCGACACGCTCGGCTTCGACAAGACGATGACCGAGTACCGGGGCGCGCTGTTCGTGTCGGCGGGCGGCTACCACCACCACATCGCGATGAACACGTGGAACAGTGCGGGCGCCGGGCCTCGTGCCGCCAGCCTCGGCCTCGGCGAGGTCGCGATCACCGTCCCCGGACGCGCCGACCTGGACGCCGTGGACACCCGCCTGGTCGAGCGCCGGCTGCCGTTCGCCGACGACGGCCGCTCGCTCACCGTCGACGACCCGTGGGGAACGAAGGTCACGCTGTCCCTGCCCGAGGCGTCCGTGGACGAGGTGCTGGCGCGCTGACCAGCGGCGTCCCTCGACGCCCGGGCCGGCGCCGCAACCCTTGGCCTCGCAGGAGGCAACCTCCGCTGAACGGGAACGGGGACGGACCTGCGAACGGGAACGGAACCGTCCCCTGAACGGCAAGGGGGACGGACCTGCGAACGGGAACGGAACCGTCCCCTGAACGGGAACGGGGACAGATCTGCGAACGGGAACAGAACCGTCCCCGGGTGCCGGCGGTCCCCTGGTGTCGTCAGGGGCGGGGGTGGTGGCGGCTGAAGGGGGAGACCGAGGGGGTCCCGGTCACGGGGTCGGGGACGACGAGCGCGTCGATGCCGAACACCTCGCGGACGAGCGCAGCGTCCACCACGTCCGCGGGTGCACCGGCCGCGATCATCTCGCCCCCGCGCATCGCGATCAGGTGATCGGCGTAGCGGCAGGCCAGCGACAACTCGTGCAGCACCATCACGATCGTCGTGCCGCGCTGGACGTTCAGGTCGGCCAGCAGGTCGAGGACGTCGATCTGGTGGCTGATGTCGAGGTAGGTCGTCGGCTCGTCCAGCAGCAGCAGGTCGGCCTGCTGGGCCAGCGCCATCGCGATCCACACCCGCTGTCGCTGACCCCCGGACAGGGCGTCCACGCGCCGTTCGGCGAGGTCGAGGACCCCCGCGGCCGCCATCGAGGCATCCACGATCTCGTCGTCGGCGGCCGAGCTGCGGCGCAGCCAGCCCTGGTGCGGATACCGTCCGCGCGAGACCAGGTCGGCGACGGTGATCGCCTCGGGAGCCAGCGGCGACTGCGGCAGCAGGCCCAGCCGGCGGGCCACCTCCGTCGTGGCGAGCCGGTGGATGTCGGTGCCGTCCAGCAGCACCGTCCCCGACCGCGGGGAGAGCAGGCGGGCCAGCCCGCGCAGCAGGGTCGACTTGCCGCACGCGTTCGCCCCGACGATCACCGTGATCCGGCCGGGCGGCACCTGCAGGCTGAGCCCCTCCACGATCGCCACGTCGTCATAGCCGAGCGTCAGGTCGACCGCCTCCAGCGTGTGCGTGCTCGTCATGAGGAACCTCCCGGTCTGCGGACGGAGTCGTTGCGGGCCAACTGCCAGGCCAGGTAGGGCGCGCCGACCACCCCGGTCACCACGCCTGCGGGCAGCGTGACGGAGGGGAACGCGTGCTGCGCGAGCAGGTCGGACCCGGTCACCAGCGCGCCGCCGATCGCCGCGGACGCCACCAGCGACAGCGATGTCCGCCCGACCAGCCGGCGAGCCACCTGCGGCGCCATCAACGCCACGAACGACAGCGGGCCCGCGGCGCCGACAGCCACCGCCGCCAGCACCACGGCGGTGAGCAGCACCAGCGCCCGCGTCCGGTCGGGGCGGATCCCCAGCGCGGTCGCCGTGTCGTCGCCCAGCTCGAGCGCCCGCAGCCCGCGCAGCTGCGGGACCAGCGCGACCGCTGCCAGTGTGGCGAGCCCGGCCGTCACCGCGACAACCGGCCAGCCGATGCCGTTCAGGCTGCCCACCAGCCAGGTGTACGCGCTCGCCGCGTCCCGCAGGTCGGAGGTGGTCAGCAGGTAGGAGGTGAGGGCGCCGGCGAACGCCGCCACGCCGACGCCGACCAGCACCAGGCGCAGCCCCGAGATGCCGCGGCGCCAGGTGATCCCGGCGATCAGCAGGGCGCCCAGCACTCCGCCGGCGATCGCGAGCAAAGAGAGGCTGAGCCCCGACCAGCGCAGCGCGAGGACGCCCCAGACGCCGGCGGCACCGGCGCTGCCGGTGACGCCGAGGACGTCGGGGCTGGCCAGCGGGTTGCGCAGGACGGACTGGAAGACCGCCCCCGCCAACCCCAGGCACACCCCGACGAGCACGGCGGCCAGCGCGCGGGGCAGGCGCAGCTCGAGCACGACGAAACGGACGCTGCGACTCGCCGTCCCGGTGAACGCCGACCACACCTCCGCCGGGGTCAGGCCGGCCGCTCCGAGCAGCAGGGCGAGCACGAACAGCGCCAGCATCACGGCCACCAGCACGGCGGAGACCGCGACCGTGCGGCGGCGCAGGCCGCTCCGCCACGCCCTGGTGACGGCCCCGTGCGTGATCGCGCCGCTCACAGCGTCACCGACCAGCCGCGGCGCACGAGCGCGATGAACACCGGAGCGCCGATGCCGGCCAGCACGATGCCGACCTGCACCTCGCCGGGACGGACGAGGATGCGTCCGGCGACGTCGGCGGCGACCAGCACCACCGCCGCCGCCGGAGCGGAGTAGGCCGCCACCCAGCGGTAGTCCGGCCCGGTGAGCATCCGGACGAGGTGCGGCACGATCAGGCCGAGGAAGGCGATCGGCCCGCACACCGCCGTCGCCGCACCGGCGAGCACCACCACGACCGCGCCGGCGAACAGCCGCGCGCGGTTCACGGACAGGCCGAGACCGGTGGCGGTGTCGTCGCCCAGTGCGAGCAGGTTGAGCAGCCGCCCGCAGCACAGCGCCGCCACGATGCCGGCGATCAGCGCGGGCAGCGCGGGGAGCAGCACGTCGTAACCGCGCCCGGCGATCGAGCCGACCTGCCAGAAGCGCATCCGGTCCAGCGACTCCTGGCTGGCGATCAGGATGCCCGACACCAGGGAGAGGAACGCGGCCGAGATGGCCGCGCCGGCCAGCACCAGCTTCACGGGCGTGGCGCCGTCGCGTCCGCGGCCGGCGATCAGCCAGACCAGGACGGCCGCGGCCGCGGCGCCGCCGAAGGCGAACCACAGGTACTGGGTGGGCGAACTGGCGCCGAACGCCCAGATCCCGATCACCACCGACAGCGCCGCGCCCTGGTTGACGCCGAGGATGCCAGGATCGGCCAGCGGGTTGCGGGTGACGCCTTGCGCGACGGCCCCGGCCAGGCCGAGGGCGGCGCCGCAGACGAGCCCGACGATCGTGCGGGGGAGCCGCTTGTCCACCACGGCGATGTGGTCGGGATTCGAGGCGTCGTAGTGGAACAACGCGTCCAGGACGGTCGGCCAGCTGATGTCGGCCGCTCCGATCGCCAGGCTCGCCACGCCGACCACGAACACCCCCGCCAGCAACAGTGCGGCGCCGAGGAGACGCCGACGCGCCGGGCGGGGCCGCGGTGTGCGGTCCGCCCGGCGCCGAAGGGGTTCGGTGTCAGCCGTCACTCTTGGCCGCCGCGGCAGCCAGCTGCGGCACGTACGCGTCCAGCATCCAGGGGATCGACAGGACGGTCGGCGCGCTCGACGCCATCACGAACGACTCGCCGACGATGGGCGCGAAGCGTCCGTCCTTGACCTGCGGCATCGCCGCGACCAGCGGGTCCTTCGCGAACGCGTCCGCCTCCTCCTGGCTGCCGAAGTATGCCACCAGCACGTCCGAGTCCAGCGCGGAGAGCTTCTCGAAGCTCAGCCCGTAGAAGTAGGTCTCGTCATCCGGCTTGGGGTCGAGGTCCGCCACGCTCGGCGCGACCTCCATGCCGAGTTCGACCAGCAGCTGCACGCGCGGATCGCTCGCCCGGTAGATGTTGAACACCTCGGCCTCGTTGTTGGCCCCGTAGACGAAGGTCTTGCCCTTCAGCTCGGGGTGGGCGGCGGCCAGCGCCACCACCTTGGCGTCGGTGTCGGAGACCAGCTTCTCCGCCTCCGCCTCCAGGCCGAGGGCCTTGCCGACGATGGTGGCCTGGTCCTGCCAGCTGGTCGCCCACGGCTGGTCGGGGTAGGCGACCACGGGGGCGACCTTGCTGAGGGAGTCGAACTCCTCCTGGGTCAGCCCCGAGTACGGGGCGAGGATGACGTCGGGTTTCGCCGCGACGAACTCCTCGACGTTCACCGCCCCGTTCTCGCCGCCCTTGAGCAGGGTCGGGGTGGTGCCGCCGAGGGCCTTGATCGCGTCCGCGTCCCACGGGAGCACGCCGTCGACGCCGCCGTAGGTGTACGCCGGCATCGCGACCGGGACGATGCCCAGCGCCAGCACGGCGTCCTGGCTCGACCAGCCCCAGGTCGCGACCCGCTCCGGTTTGCTCTCGATCACCGCGTCCCCGAGGGCGGAGGTGATCGTCACGGGGAAGGCCGCGGCGCTCGTCGACGCCGACGCCGCCGGAGCGGACGCGGTCTCGGCCGCGGGGGTGCTGCACGCGGCGAGGCCCGCGGCGAGTCCGAGGCCGGCGATCGAGGCGAGCAGTCGTCGGCGGGTGGTTCCTGGCACGGGCGTTCCTCCTGGAGAGATTTAGGTAAGCCTAACCTATCCTAATTGGCCGCTGCCCGGACCGTGCCCTCCACGGGAGGCGCCAGCGAAGCCGCCCCGACCGCGTGAACGGGAACGGAACCGTCCCCTGAACGGGAACGGGGACAGTCCCGCGAACGGGAACGGAACCGTCCCTTGAACGGGAACGGGGACAGTCCTGCGAACGGGAACGGAACCGTCCCCGCGTGCCGGGGGCGGGAGGGCGCGCGAGGTCGGCGGGAGGGCGCGAGGTCAGTGGGAGGGCGGGGCGGTCGTGTTCCGGATGACGAGCTCGGTGGGAATGACGGAGCGGCCGTGGTGGCGGGGGCCGTGGGCGCCCAGCTGGTCGAGGGCGAGCCTGACCAGCTCCTGGCCGATCCTGCGGAAGTCCTGCTTCACCGTGGTCAGGGGAGGGGAGGAGAAGCCGGCGAGCGCGATGTCGTCGAAGCCGACCACCGAGATGTCCTCGGGGACGCGGAGGTCGTGCTCGTGCAGCGCGCGGATCAGCCCGAAGGCCATCTCGTCGTTCGCGCAGTAGACCGCCGTCACGTCGCGCTCCTGCGCGATCCGCAGCCCTGCCTCGTAGCCCGACCGCGCCGTCCAGTCCCCGCGCCAGGCCTCGGGCGGACGGATGCCCGCCTCGGTCAGGCAGCGCTGCCAGGTGGCGAACCGGACGTAGGCGGGCTCGGAGTCGTCGGGCCCCGCGATGTGCTGCACCTGCCGGTGCCCGAGGCCGAGCAGGTGCCGCGTGGCGTCCTCGCTGCCCTGCACCTGGTCGGCGACGACCGACGGGTAGTGGCCGACCAGCCGGGAGTCGGAGACGGCGACCGCCATTCCCGCCGGCAGCGCGAGCGACTCCGGGGTGGCCTGCTCCGCCCTGATGATCACCAGCGCGTCGATCGCCTGGTGGGACAGCCGGTGCGCGGCGTGCTCCCACTCGTCGGCCACCGGCTGCTGCACGCTGAGCAGGGTGACCGAGTACCCCTGCTCCTCCGCGGCGCGCACCACGGCCTCCGTGGTCAGCGCCTCACCGGTCCGCTCGAACCGGTAGGCGAGCAGCCCGATGGTCCCGAACGAACCGTTCCGCAGTGCCCTGGCGGCACGGTTGGGCGAGTACCCCAGCTGGTCCATCGCCTCGAGTACCCTCGCCCTGGTCTCCTCCCGGACGGCCTGCGAGCCCGTGGAGACCCGCGACACCGTCTGGGCGGACACGCCGGCCAGACGCGCGACATCCTCGATCGAGGGCCCGGTCTTGCGTCGACCGCGACCAGTCGTGCTGGGCATGCGCCGATGCTATCGCGTGGACCTGGGAAATGGGGACGTCAACATTGGGAGCCTCCTGTGCGGCCATCGTTATCGTTCTGTGACCGAGATCGACCTGACAGCCGCCCGGAGGACGCGCTAAGTTAACGTAAACATTCACGGACGACTCATGGGCGAGTGGAGGCGAGGGAGCCTTCCGGGACAGCACCGACCCGCACCTCGGTGGAGCATCGACAACAGAAGGAACACCCACGTCATGAACATCTTCAAGAAGGTGGCTGCGCTGGCACTCGTGGTGCCGTTGAGCGTTGCGCTCGCAGCCTGCAGCGGCGGATCCGCCGCCCCCGCCACGAGCGCGGACACCACCGCGGCCGCCGGCCCGAAGAGCGGCACCCTCACCGTCTGGTGCTGGGATCCGACCTTCAACATCTACGCGATGAACGAGGCCGCCAAGATCTACGCCAAGGAGAACCCCGACGTGAAGGTGAACGTCGTGGAGACCCCCTGGGACGACCTGCAGACCAAGCTGACCACCCTCGGCCAGTCCAACGAGACCAAGGAGCTGCCCGACATCTTCCTGGTCCAGAACAACGCGTTCCAGAAGAACGTCATCAACTATCCCGACCTGTTCGCCGACTTCAGCAAGTCCGGCGTCGACTTCAGCCAGTTCCCCGAGGGCGTCGTGGCCTACTCCACGATCGACAACGTGAACTACGGCCTTCCTTTCGACAACGGCACCGCGATCACCGCCCTGCGCACCGACGTGCTCAAGGAGGCCGGGCTGACCGTCGACGACTTCACCGACATCACCTGGGACACGTTCATCACCCTCGGCAAGCAGGTCAAGGAGAAGACCGGCAAGCCGCTGCTGTCCGGCCAGGCGGGCTCCTCGGACCTGATCACGATGATCCTGCAGAGCGCGGGCGCCAGCCTGTTCGACGACAAGGGCAACCCGACGATCACCAACAACGACGCGCTGCTCAAGGCCATCGACGTCTACCAGACGCTGGTCAAGGACGGCATCCTCGTCGAGGTCAACAGCTGGGACGAGTACGTCGGCAGCTTCGTGAACTCCAACGTCGCCGGCACGATCAACGGCGTGTGGATCCTCGGCTCGATCCAGTCCGCCAAGGACCAGTCCGGCAAGTGGGCGATCACCAACCTGCCCAAGCTGGACGGCGTGGCCGGAGCCACCAACTACTCCGCCAACGGCGGCTCGTCCTGGGCGATCAGCTCGAACGCGAACTATGAGCTGGCCTCCGACTTCCTGACCAAGACCTTCGCCGGCTCGAAGGAGCTGTTCGAGACGATCCTGCCCTCCTCGGGCGCGCTGGCGAACTGGCTGCCGATGGCGGACAGCACCGTCTACGCGGAGCCGCAGAAGTTCTTCAGCGACCAGCCCGTGTTCTCCAAGGTGGTGGAGTTCTCCAAGCAGGTGCCCAAGAACAACACCGGCGCCTACTACTACGAGGGCCGCGACGCGGTCAGCGCGGCGATCACCAAGATCATGAACGGCACGGACCCGGCCACCGCACTGGAGGAGGCGCAGAAGACGGTCGAATTCGCGATGAAGTGATCCCGTCCGTGATGTGATCCTTCTCGCCCGATGCAGATGGGTGGGGCCGGTGGACGCCGGCCCCACCCGGCTCGAAAAGGTGGAATTCCCGTGACCCAACCCGCACCGGCAGTGCTGCCGGACCGGCCGCCCCGCGTCATCCGCAGGAAGGCCGACACCCCCTCCGACGACGGGGGCCGGGGCCGGCGCAGAGGCCTCGAACAGCGCCGCAACCTGACCGGCTGGCTGTTCCTGATCCCCGCGGCGATCCTGATCGGATGGATGAACTTCTGGCCCATGTTCCAGGCGTTCCTGCTCTCCCTGCAGACCGGTCGCGGCAGCCGTCTGAGGTGGGCCGACCCGCTCTGGTACAACTACGCGCGCCTGTTCGAGGACGACATCTTCAAGATGACCGTCCAGAACACCTTCATCTACCTGATCATCCAGGTGCCGATCATGCTGGTCCTGGCGCTGGTGCTGGCCAACCTGCTGAACGACCCGAAGCTGCGGTTCAAGGGCCTGTGGCGCACCGCGATCTTCCTGCCGTGCGCGGTCTCGCTGGTCTCCTACTCCCTGGTCTTCCGGACGATGTTCGCCACCGACGGCATCGTCAACGACGCGCTGATGGGGCTGCACTTCATCGACTCGCCGATCAACTGGCTCGGCCAGACCGGCACCGCCCGGCTGGTGATCATCCTCGGCCTGCTGTGGCGCTGGACCGGCTACAACATGGTCTTCTACCTCGCCGCACTGCAGAACCTCGACTACTCCACGCTGGAAGCGGCCCGGATCGACGGCGCCGGTTCGTGGCGGACCTTCTGGCACGTCACGATCCCGCAGCTGCGTCCGATGATCCTGCTCACCGCGATCATGTCGACCAACGGCACCATCCAGCTGTTCGACGAGTCGTGGAACCTGACCCAGGGCGGCCCGGCCTACACGTCCATGACGATGTCGCACTACCTGTACGAGCTGTCGTTCCAGAAGAGTTCCAACGTCGGCTACGGGTCGGCGATCTCCTACGTGATCCTGATCATGGTTGCGATCCTGGCGTGGATCCAGATGAAGGTGGGTGACAAGCGTGACTAGGTCCGCGCTGCGCCGGGTGCCGAGCTACGCCTTCCTGGCGCTCGCCGCGATCGTCTCGGTCTTCCCGCTCTACTTCATGGTGGTCTCGGCCACCAACACCAGCCAGGACGTGCTCAACTCGCGGCTGCTGCCCGGCACGGCGCTGGGCGAGAACTTCGCCAAGCTGGTCGGTCAGCAGGACGTGGCCTCGGCCATGTGGAACTCGGCGGTGAACGCCGTCGCGACCACGGTGCTGGCGCTGATCGTGTGCTCCATCGCCGGCTACGGCTTCGAGGTGTTCCATTCGCTGGGCAAGGACCGATTGATGAGCGTCCTGCTGCTGGCGATGATGATCCCCTTCGCCGCGACGATGATCCCGCTGTTCCGGATGTTCGCCGACTTCGGCCTGACCAACACCACCTTCGCGGTGATCCTGCCGGCGATCGCGACCCCCTTCCTGGTGCTGCTGTTCCGGCAGGCGTCCCGGTCGTTCCCGCACGAGATCCTCGAGGCGGCCCGGATCGACGGGCTCGGCGAGCTGAACATCTTCTTCCGGATCTTCCTCCCAACCATGAGGTCGACCTACGCCGCCGCGGCCGTGATCACGTTCATGGCCGCATGGAACAACTTCCTGTGGCCGAAGGTGATCCTCGTCAACAGCGCCTACCAGACCATGCCCATGCTGATCTCGAACCTCCGCGCGGGCTACGTGACCGACTACGGAATGCTGATGCTGGCGGTTCTGCTGGCCTCGCTGCCGACGATGGTGATCTTCCTCGTCCTGCAGCGCAGCTTCGCCCAGGGCATCACAGGAGCAATCAAGTGACTTTCGACATCGACCGCATCGCCGACCCGACCTGGTTCGGCGAGTCCCGCCTCCCCGCGCACTCCGACCACCGCTGGTTCGCCTGCGCGGCGGAGGCCGAGCGGGACGAGAGCAGCTTCGAGCAGTGCCTGAACGGGCTGTGGAAGTTCCACTACGCCAAGAACCCGGCGTCCACGCTGCCAGGTTTCGAGGCGCCCGACTTCGACTGTTCGGGCTGGGACGACATCGCCGTCCCCGGCCACCTCCAGCTGCAGGGCTACGACCGTCCGCAGTACACCAACGTGCAGTACCCCTGGGACGGGCACGAGGCGGTGGTCCCCGGCCAGGTGCCGCTGCGCTACAACCCCGTCGGCAGCTACGTGACCACGTTCACCCTGGACCGCCCGCTGGCCGCCGGCGAGCGGCTCAGCGTGTCGTTCAAGGGCGCCGAGAGCGCGGTCGCGGTGTGGCTGAACGGCACCTGGATCGGTTACGGCGCCGACTCGTTCACCCCCTCGGAGTTCGACCTCACCGACGCGCTGATCGACGGCGAGAACACCCTCGCCGCGCAGGTGTTCAAGTGGACGGCCGGCTCGTGGATCGAGGACCAGGACTTCTACCGGTTCTCCGGGATCTTCCGTGACGTCGTGCTGTACCGGCGGCCCGCCGTCCACGCCGAGGACGTCCGCGTCACCACCCGGGTCCGCGCGGACCTCGCCGAGGCCACCGTGTCGGTGCAGGTCGCCCTGGCCGGCGACGGCGCGGTCCGGGCGACGCTGGCCGGGATCGGCGAGCTCACCGCGGCGGAGGAGGGGACGCTCTCGCTGACCGTGCCGTCCCCCCGGCTGTGGAGCGCGGAGGACCCGTACCTCTACGACCTGCTGCTGGAGGTCACCGACGCCTCCGGCGCGGTCACCGAGGTGGTGCCGCAGCGGGTCGGCATCCGGCGCTTCGGCGTCGAGGACGGCCTGCTCAAGATCAACGGCAGCAGGGTGGTGTTCACCGGTGTGAACCGGCACGAGTTCGGCTCGGCCGGGCGGGTGATGAGCCGCGAGCAGACCGAGGCCGACCTCCGGCTGATGAAGGCGAACAACATCAACGCCGTGCGTACCAGCCACTACCCCAACAACTCCTTCTTCTACGAGCTGTGCGACATCTACGGCCTGTACGTCATCGACGAGATGAACCTCGAGTCGCACGGTCTGTGGGAGCAGCACGGACGGGGTCTGACCACCCTGGAGGAGCTCGTCCCCGGCGACCGGCCGGAGTGGCACGACGTGCTGCTGGACCGGGCGGCCAACCTGCTCGAGCGGGACAAGAACCACGCCTGCGTGGTGATGTGGTCCTGCGGCAACGAGTCCTTCGGCGGGTCGAACATCCTCGCCGTCGCGGACTGGTTCCGCGCCCACGACACCCGTCCGGTGCACTACGAGGGCGTCTACTGGGACCCGCGGTACCCGGAGACCTCCGATGTGGTCAGCCGGATGTACCCGCCGAGCGCGGAGATCGAGGAGTACCTGGCCACCCATCGCGACAAGCCGTACATCCTGTGCGAGTACGCGCACGCGATGGGGAACTCCTTCGGTGCCGTGGACCGGTACGTCGACCTGGCCTACCGCGACCCGCTGTTCCAGGGCGGGTTCATCTGGGACTTCGCCGACCAGGCGATCGCGCTCGTGGACCGCTACGGCACGCCCTACTTCGGCTACGGCGGCGACGCCGGCGAGGCCCCGCACGACGGCGACTTCAGCGCCAACGGCATCCTGTTCGCCGACCACACCCCGAAGCCGTTCGTGCCGGAGATGAAGTACCTCTACCAGGGCTTCCGGACGGTCGTCGGTCGCGAGGGGTTCGAGGTGGAGAACCGGCACCTGTTCACCCCGACCTCCGCCTACGAGTGCGTGGTGACGCTGCGACGCGAGGGCAGGACGCTGGCCGAGGCGGCCGTCGGGACCGACGTCGCCCCGGGGGACACCGGCAGCTACCCGCTGCCGTTCGGGTTGCCCGCCCTGCCCGGGGAGTACACGGTCGACGTGTCCTTCCGGTTGCGGGCGGCCACCGCCTGGGCGCCGGCCGGCCACGAGGTGGGCCACCAGCAGGGCGTGTTCACGGTGGCGGCACCGCCCCGTCCGGCCAGGCCGCAGCGGGCACCGGAGATCGTCACCGGCATCCACAACATCGGCGTCCGCGGCGAGCACTTCCTCGCGTTGTTCTCCGGCATCCACGGCGGGCTGATCTCCTACCGGTACGGCCTCACCTCCGACGGCGGGCGCGAACTGCTGCGGAGCATCCCGCAGCCGAACTTCTGGCACGCCCCGACGTCCAACGAACGCGGCTGGGACATGCCCTTCCGGGACGGCCAGTGGCTGCTCGCCAGCCGCTACCCGCGGCAGCGTCCGCCGATCATCCCGGCGCTCGACGTCGTGGACAGCGCCGCGGAGGTCCGGTTCACCTACGTCCTCCCGACCACGCCGGCCGGCGAGTGCGACGTCACGTACCGGGTGGACGGCGACGGCCACGTCGGGGTGACGATGGCGCTGCGGCCGGGCGAGGGACTGCCCGACCTGCCGGAGTTCGGGCTCCTGCTCACCGCCGACGCGTCCCTGCGGCACCTGCGCTGGTACGGGGAAGGACCCCAGGAGTCCTACGCGGACCGCAGGAAGGGTGCCCGGGTGGACGTCCACACCGGCGACGTGCGGACCCAGCTCACGCCCTACGTCCGGCCGCAGGAGGCGGGCAGCCACACCGGGGTCCGCTGGGCCGAGGTGACCGACGACCGCGGGGCGGGGCTGCGGTTCGACGCGGAGGTCCCGATGGAGTTCTCCGCCCTGCCGTGGACGCCGTTCGAGATCGAGAACGCCCTGCACCCGAACGAACTGCCGCCGGTGCACCGCACGGTGCTGCGTCCCGCCCTGATGCGGCGGGGCGTCGCCGGAGACCACGCGTGGGGAGCGATGACCCACCCGGAGTACCTGGTTCCCTCGGGGCCGCTGGAGTTCCGGTTCGGGTTCCGGGGTATCCGCTGACGGTGAGTGGCGGGCCGGGACGGGCCGCGGTGGGAGGAATTGCACGCAGTTCGGGCGATCTGGCCGTTGAAAGGGCCGCGACAGCTGGCGCGCAATTCCTCTCGCCCGCCACTGGTGAGGCGGGACCGACGATGGCATCATCGGGCGATGCGCGCCGACAGCCATGACCTGATCCGCGTCGTCGGGGCCAGGGAGCACAACCTGGCCGACGTGAGCGTGGAGCTGCCGAAACGGCGGCTGACCGTGTTCACCGGTGTGTCCGGCTCGGGCAAGAGTTCGCTGGTGTTCGCCACGATCGCCGCCGAGTCCCAGCGCCTGATCAACGAGACGTACTCCACCTTCGTGCAGGGATTCATGCCGTCCCTGCCCCGGCCCGACGTCGACGTCCTCGACGGGCTGACCACGGCGATCGTCGTCGACCAGGAGCGGATGGGCGGCGACGTCCGCTCGACGGTCGGCACCGCGACCGACGCCTACGCGCTGCTCCGCGTGCTGTACAGCCGGATCGGCCAGCCCCACGTCGGGTCCGCGCAGGCGTTCTCGTTCAATGTCGCCTCGATCAGCGGTGCCGGCGCGGTCAGCGTCCAGCGGGGCGGGCGGACGGTGAAGGAGCGGCGCGACTTCGAGCTGGTCGGTGGCATGTGCCCGCGCTGCGAGGGCCGCGGCGAGGTCTCCGACTTCGACCTGACCGCGCTCTACGACGCGTCCCGCTCGATCCGCGAGGGCGCCCTGCTGGTGCCCGGCTACAGCGTGGACGGGTGGTACGGGCGCATCTTCACCAACTCCGGGTCCTTCGACCCGGACAAGCCGATCCGCGACTTCACCACCCGCGAGCTGGACGCGCTGCTGTACGCGGAGCCGAAGCGGATCAAGGTCGAGGGCATCAACGTCACCTACGAGGGACTGATCCCGCGGATCACCAAGTCGATGCTCAGCAAGGACCCCGACTCGCTGCAGCCGCACATCCGCGCCTTCGTCGACCGGGCCACGACCTTCGGCACCTGCCCCGAGTGCGGGGGCACCCGGCTCACCGAGCTGGCCCGCTCGGCGAAGGTCGCCGGGCTGAACATCGCCCAGGCCAGCGCGCTGCAGATCTCCGACCTCGCCGAGTGGGCGCGCGGCATCGAGGACGCATCGGTGGCGCCGCTGCTGGAGAAGCTGCGCCACCACCTCGACGCGTTCACCGACATCGGTCTGGGCTACCTGTCCCTCGACCGCCCCGCGGGGACGCTGTCGGGTGGCGAGGCGCAGCGGACGAAGATGATTCGCCACCTCGGTTCCGCGCTCACCGACGTCACCTACGTGTTCGACGAGCCGACCGCGGGGCTGCACCCGCACGACGTCCAGCGCATGAACGGGCTGCTGCTCCAGCTGAGGGACGCCGGCAACACCGTACTCGTGGTCGAGCACAAGCCGGCCGTGATCGGGATCGCCGACCACGTGGTCGACCTCGGCCCCGGTGCGGGGGCGGCCGGCGGGACGGTGTGCTACGCCGGCGACGTCGCCGGGCTGCGCGCCTCCGGCACGATCACGGGGCGGCACCTGGACGATGCCGCGTCGCTGAAGCCGTCCGCGCGGACGTGGCGGGAGGCGCTGGAGATCCGCGGCGCCCGCACGCACAACCTGCGTGACGTGGACGTCGACATCCCGCTCGGCGTGCTGGTCGCCGTGACCGGGGTGGCGGGCTCGGGCAAGAGCTCGCTGATCGCAGGGTCGGTGTCCGGCCGTGACGGGGTGGTGACGATCGACCAGGCCCCGATCCGGGGGTCGCGGCGGAGCAATCCCGCCACCTACACCGGCCTGCTGGAGCCGATCCGCAAGGCGTTCGCGAAGGCGAACGGGGTGAAACCGGCGCTGTTCAGCTCGAACTCCGAGGGGGCGTGCCCCGCCTGCAACGGCGCCGGGGTGACCTACACCGACCTGGGGGTGATGGCGAGCGTCGCGGTCACGTGCGAGGTGTGCGAGGGCAGGCGGTTCGACTCGTCCGTGCTCGGCTACAGACTCGGCGGCCGCGACATCAGCGAGGTGCTGGCGATGTCCGCGTCCGAGGCGCTCGGCTTCTTCGGCGACGGCGAGGCGCGGACGCCGCCGGCCGCCGCGATCCTGGCCCGACTCGTCGACGTGGGCCTGGGCTACCTCACCCTCGGCCAGCCGCTGACCACCCTGTCGGGCGGCGAGCGGCAGCGGATCAAGCTGGCCACGCACCTGGGCGCCGACGGCGCGATCTATGTCCTCGACGAGCCGACGGCCGGGCTGCACCTGGCCGATGTCGAGCAGTTGCTCGGTCTGCTCGACCGGCTGGTGGACGCAGGGAAGTCGGTGGTCGTCGTCGAGCACAACCTCGCGGTGATGGCCCATGCCGACTGGATCATCGATCTCGGGCCCGGCGCCGGCCACGACGGCGGCAGGGTGGTGTTCACCGGGACGCCCGCCGAGCTCGTCGCGTCCCGCTCGACCCTGACCGGGGAGTACCTCGCCGCCCACGTCGGCGCCTGAGCCCGCAGAGCCTGAACGGAAACGGGGACAGACCAGCGAACGGGAAAGGAACCGTCCCCGTTTTCGTTCAGGGGACGGTTCCTTTCCCGTTCACTCTCGGTACGGCGGGGCGGCTCCGCGCGCGCCGCCGGCGCCGGTGGCGTCCGGCCTAGGGTGGGGCCGTGACCACCTTCCTGCACCGGTTCAGCGTCAAGCCGCACCACCTGGACGCCTACCTCCCGCTGTGGGAGCAGGAGGTGGCGGTGCGGACGGACCACGGGTTCGAGACCCACCGGGCCTTCGTCGAGACGGACGCCGAGCCGAAGCTGACCTGGCTCTACTCCCATCCCGAGCCCGCGGACGGCGAGGCGGCCGTCCGCGCCGACCCGCGGACGGCCACCCTCGACACCCTCAAGTCCGGACACGTGTTCGGCAACGTGAAAGTGCGTCCGGTCCGGGTGGAGGTGGTGAACCCGCCCGGGGAACCCGGCCGCACCGTGGTCATGCGCCGCTACTCGATCGTCGGGGACTGGACGCCCTTCCTCGCGACCTGGCGCCGGGTCGCGGCCGTCCGCGAGAAGCATGGCTTCGACTGCCAGTTCGCGGTCGCCGACCCACCGGAGAACATGTTCACCTGGGCCTTCGGCTTCGACGGGGCGTGGCCGGATCTCGGCGAGGCGCAGCGTCCGTACTACCACGACCCCGAGCGGGTCGCCCTGCGCAGCATCTTCGACTACATGGCCGACTACGACATCCACCCGGCCAGGGAACTGGTGCTGCCGCAGTGGCGGGCGGGAAGCGTCCCCTCGTAGCGCACGAAGGAACCGTCCCCCGCAACGAGTACGCGGGGACGGTTCCTCGGTTCCGGACGACGGGTTCGGGCGCGAGCGCTCAGGTGACCTTGTTCGACTTCTCGAGCTGTCCGGCCAGGATGTCGATGTTCTTCGCCTGCTGCCCGTAGCTGAGGATCGACTGGCTGCGCTCGTAGATCTGGTCGGCGACCAGCGCGGGGGAGTCGGCGAACGTGGCCTGCTTGAGCAGGTCGGCCTTCTGGAACCCTTCGCTGGAGATCAGGATCACGTCGACGTTCTTGACCTTGCCCGCGTTCTCCCAGCTGTAGATGTCCCAGTAGTAGTCGCCGTCGGGGTTCGGGTCGAGGTAGTTCACCCCGAGGCTGGCGTACAGCTGGGTCTCCGGCTCGTCGGCGGTCTTGACCAGGTAGACGCCGTCCGCGTCGGCGTACATCGCCGAGACGAGCAGGTTCTTCTCCTTGGCCACCGTGGTCAGGTGCGCCGCCGAGGTCTCGTAGGCCTGCTTGTCGGCGTCCACCTTCGACGGGTCGGCGCCCAGCGAGAGCGCGAGCTTGGTGTTCGACTCGATCACGTCCAGTCCGGCGCCCCCGACCTTGATGGTCAGGATCGGCGCGATGGCCTCCAGCTTCTTCTGCTGTTCGAGGTCCTTCAGGCCGTAGAAGGGCTCCTTCGGGTCGATCGTCCCCTCCCGGTCGGACGGGTACTGCGCGGTCACGATGAGGTCGGGCTGCAGGGCGGCCAGCGCCTCGAGGTCGATCTCGCCGTAGGTGTTGCCCAGGATCGCCACGTTGCTCATGTCGTAGCCGGAGAACCGCGGGTCGCTGGCCACGTCCATGCGGCCGAAGACGCCGACGGGCTGCACGCCGTAGCTCATCAGCGACAGCGCCTGGTCGGTGAAGCCGACGATCCGGTTGGGCACGTGGTCGAGGGTGAAGCTGTGGCCCAGGTCGTCGGTGTAGCTCCAGCCGGACGCGCTCGCCGAGCCGGACGGGGCCGCCCCGGGAGCGGTGGAACTGGAGCACCCGCCGAGCGCGAGCAGGAGGGCGAGGGCGGGGACGAGGGCCGCGCGGAGGGCGCGGGTCGTGGACGCGAGGAAAGGCATGGGATTTAGGTTAGCCTAACCTTAGCTAATTCGCATGTCCGCTCGCGGACGCACGGACCGCCGCCCTGGAGGCCGGGGCGGCGGGGTCGAGCCCGGGGCGGCGATCGGCACCCCAGTCGCCCGCAAGGTCGAGCCCGGCGCCGGTCAGGGAGCCCGGGCCGGGCTCAGCCGGCGGCCTCCACGAGGGCGAGGGCACCGCTGTCGGCAGGCTCCAGCGGCACCACCAGCGGCGTCCCGGAGCTCGGGTCGGGGATGACGTCGGCGGCCAGCCCGAACGCCGTCGCCAGCACCTGGGGCGTCAGCACCGACCACGGGTCCCCGTCGGCGAGGACGCCCCCGTCGTGCAGGACCACGAGCCGGTCGGAGTAGCGGGCGGCGAGGCTGAGGTCGTGCAGCACCATCACGATCGTGCTGCCCCGCTCGGCGTTGATCCTGCGGACCAGGCGCAGGACGTCGAGCTGGTGGGCGAGGTCGAGGAAGGTCGTCGGCTCGTCCAGCAGGATCGTCGGTGTGGCCTGCGCCAGCACCAGCGCGATCCACGCCCGCTGCAGCTGCCCTCCGGAGAGCGCGCTGACGTCCCGCTCGGCCACCTCGCCCACGCCGGTCGCCGCCATCGCCTCCGCGACCAGTTCCTGGTCCTCGCGGGTCCAGGGACGCAGCAGGCTCTGGTGCGGGTGGCGTCCGCGCATCACGAGGTCGCGCACGGAGGTGGCCGCGGGGGTGAGCGGCTTCTGCGGAAGCACGGCCAGCCGGCGAGCCACCTCGCGGGCCGAGAGGTGGCGGATCGGCGTCCCGCCGAGCCGGACGGTACCCCGGCTCGGCGCGAGCAGGCGGCCGAAGGCCTTCAGCAGGGTCGACTTGCCGCAGCCGTTCGCGCCGATCAGGGTGGTGATCGATCCCTCCTCGATGGACAGGTCGAGGTCGGAGAAGACCGTCACCTGGTCATAGCCGAGGGTGAGCCCCTCGGCCTGCAGGGCCATGGTCATGCCATCACTTCCTTGCGGTTGCGGCGGGTCAGGAGCCAGATCAGGTAGGGCGCACCGATGATCGCGGTGAGGATGCCGACCGGCAGTTCGCCGGGGAACGCCGTGCGGGCGACGATGTCGGCGACGACCACCAGGGTCGCCCCGACCAGGGCGGACGCCCACAGGGGCGGCCGGCCGGTGCCCGCGATCCGGCGGGCGACCTGTGGCGCGACGAACGCGACGAACTCGACCGGGCCTGCCGCGGAGACCGCCATCGCCGTCAGCAGGACTGCGGCCGCGATGACCAGCAGCCGGTGCCGCTGCAGCCCGACGCCGAGGCTGGTCGAGAACTCGTCGCCGAGCTGGGTGATCCCGAGCGGTGCCGACTGGGCCAGGGCGAGCGGCAGCACCACGACCAGCGCGAGCACCATCGGCCACACGCTCGCCCACGAGACCCCGGACAGGCTGCCGACCAGCCACTGGGTGGCCGCGGTGGCCTGGGTGATCTGCGCGCGCACCAGCAGGTAGCTGGTCAGGCCGCCGAGGCTGGCGGTGATGCCGATGCCGATCAGGATGATCCGGTAGCTGTCCACCCCGCCCCGCCAGGACAGGCCGTAGACGACCGCGGCGGCGACGAGCCCGCCGACCGTGGCCACGACGGGAATGCCGAAGCCGAGCAGGGACGAGCCGACCGAGTAGCCGCCGCCACCGATCACGATCGCGGTCACCGCTCCCGCGGACGCGCCGGAGGTGACGCCCAGGATGTCGGGGGTGGCCAGCGGGTTGCGGGAGAAGGTCTGGGTGAGCGCGCCGGCCAGGCCCAGGCACAGGCCGACCGCCGCGCCGGCGGCCGCGCGGGGCAGCCGCAACTCGAAGACGATGAACTGCTGCGGCCTCGTGCCGGCGCCGGCCAGCGTCCGGAGCACGTCGGAGATCGTCATGGTGGAGGAGCCGGCGGCGATCCCGACGACGAAGGCGATCACGACGGCCAGCAGGCACGCCAGTGTCACGACCAGGACGCGAAGCCGCCACGGCAGCCCCAGCGGCCCGATGCGCACCCCCGCACGGGTCATCGGGAGCCCCTCCGTCCGGGCTCGGTCGGAGAGGGTGTGCGGCGACGGGGCGGTCACAGCGCCGCCAGCTTCGCCCTGCGGACGATCACGACGAACGCGACCCCGCCGAGAGTGGCGAGCACGACGCCGACCGAGACCTCCGCCTGCCCGCCGATCAGGCGTCCGACCACGTCGCAGGCCAGCAGGGCGAGCGTCCCGACCAGCGCGGACGCCGGCAGCAGCCGGTAGTGGTTGCCGCCGACCAGGGCGCGGCCGACGTGCGGCGCGGTCAGGCCGATGAACCCGATCGGGCCGGCCAGGGCGACGGCGCCGGCGGAAAGGAAGGTGATCGCGCCCAGCCCGACCAGCCGGGCCCGCCACAGGCTCTCGCCGAGGCCGCGGGCCATCTCGGTGCCGAGGGCGAGGTTGTTCAGGGAGCGGACGTTGCCCAGCGCGCAGAGCAGGCCGGCGAGGAGGAAGCAGAGCACCCAGCCGAGGCCCTCCAGCGTCCGGCCGGACAGCGACCCGACCACCCAGATGCGGTAGGCCTCCAGGCTCTCGGGGTCGCGCAGGACCAGGAAGGACGTCACCGCGCCGAGCAGGGCAGACACCGCGGTGCCCGCGATCGCGAGTGGGACGGGGCTGGCCAGGCCCCGGCCGAGCGCCGCGACGCCGAACACGACCACGCTGGCGACGACCGCGCCGGCCAGGGACAGGCCCAGGCTGAGCAGCATCGAGTTCACGCCGAGGACGTAGACGCCCAGCACGACGGCGAGGCTGGCTCCGGCGGAGACCCCGAACAGGCCCGGATCGGCGAGCGGGTTGCCGGTCTGGCCCTGCATGACCGCCCCGGCGACACCGAGTGCGCTGCCGACGAGCAGGCCGAGCAGCGTGCGCGGGACGCGTGAGCCCCACACGATCGACTGGGTGTCGGTGGAGGGATCGAGCAACCCCTGCAGGACGGTGCCGGGGGGAACCGGATTGCTGCCCAGGAAGAGGCTGGCCACGATCACGACCAGGAGGCAGGCCACGAGGAGGCCGAAGGCGCCGGCGGTGCCGCGTCCCTGCCCCGCGCCCGGCGTCCGTACCGGGACGGCCGGGCCTGCCTCGGGCGCGGCGCGGCGGAGCAGGGCGGACGGCATGGGGAGAGCCTAGTCCTATTAGGTAAGGTGAGCCTAACCTAAATGCTCGCCGACCTTCTGAACGGACGACCCGATGTCCCGCTACCCGCGCCTCATGCCCAGCGACCCGCGTCTCTTCCACGCCCGCGTGGTGCGCACCGAAGCGCTCTCGCCGTCCTTCCAGCGCGTGACCATCGCCGGCCCGGACCTGGCGGAGTTCGAGTGGCTGGGACGCGACCACTGGTTCCGGCTGTTCCTGCCGCCCCAGCCGGGGGCGGCGCTGCGGTTGCCCACGGTGAAGGGACGGGCCTGGTACCGCTCCTACCTGCTGATCCCCTCGGGCGAGCGCCCACACTGCAGCAACTACACGGTCGCAGGGTTCCGGCCGGCGGCCGACGGCGGTGAGCTGGACATCGACGTGGTCCTGCACTGGCACGACGGCCAGCTCGGCGGCGCGGTGGCGAAGTGGGCGGTCGGCGCCGCGGCCGGCAGCCCGGTCGGCTTCCTCGACCAGGGGGTGATCTTCGATCCGCCCGAGGACGCCGCCGAGATCTACCTCGCCTGCGACGAGACCGGCCTTCCGGCCGTCCGTGGCATCCTCCGCGACCTGCCGGAGGACGCCGTCGGGCGGGCCTTCCTCGAGGTGCCCTCGGAGGAGGACGCCGGCTCGATCGCCGCGCCGCAGGGTGTCCGGGTGGAGTGGCTGGTGCGCAACGGCAGCGGCCGCCCGGCCGGACAGTTCGCCCTCGCCGAACTGCAGCAGGTCGCGCCGCACCCGGACGGCTACGCCTTCGTGGTCGGGGAGTCCTCGCTCGCGACCGGGGGCCGCAAAGCCTTGAAGAAGGCCGGCCTGGCCGCGTCCCGGATCAGCTTCACCGGCTACTGGCGGGCCTGAGCCGGGGCCCTCCGCGTCCTGCGCCTCCGGCGGGTCAGTCCGGGTCGGTGGGCAGCAGGTGCTCGGCCTTGGGCGGCAGCGCGGTGAAGGAGAAGGCGTGCTCCTCGATCGCCTGGTCCTCCGCGGTGAGACGGGTCTGGTGCTGGTGCAGGTGCTCGGCCCACGAGGGGACGGTGAACACCTCCAGGTAGGTGTCGGCACGTTCGCCGACGCGGTAGAGGTCCCACCGGCTCGCGCCGCTGCGCAGCCGCGAGCGGCGCATGCCGTCCATCGCCGTGCGCCACGCGGCGTAGTTCGCCTGCTCCACCACGTACTCCACGTTCACCTGGACGGGGCCCGCGTCGGGCTCGGGCTCGACCACCAGCATGGCGTCGTTCCAGAACGCCAGCGGGCTGCGGTCCAGTCCGGAGCTCTCCGGGAAGTGCCAGGCGAAGCCCACCAGGCCGCCCAGCACGACCAGGGCGGACGCGATCCACACGGCGGCGGCCAGGCTCACGTGCTGGGCGAGCAGCCCCCAGACCGGCGACGCCAGGGCCTGCGCACCGGTGAAGGTCATCATGTACACCGCGACGGCCCTGGCCCGCACCCAGCCGGGCAGGAAGAGCTGGAGCTCCGCGTTCAGGATGGCCACGGTGGCCGTCCACGCGTAGCCGAGGACGACCAGCAGCGGCAGCGCGCCGGCGATCCCTGGCATCGCCATCGTGAGGGCGAACGCCGCACCGTAGACGATCGCCATCACGCTCAGGAGCGTGTTGGCGGAGAATCGCCCGCCGAGCCGCCCGACCGTGAAGGCGGCGGCCACCGCCCCCACGCCGAGCGCACCGTAGAGGAAGCCGTAGCCGTCCGCGCCGAGGCCGAGTTGGCGGTTGGCGATCAGGGCGAGGAGTGCCCACATCGCGGTCGCAGGGGCGACGAAGATCGCCAGCCGGGTGAGGATCAGACGGACGACGGGTTCGTGGCGGACGTAGCGTCCGCCCGTGCGCAGGGCGGGCAGGAAGCGCTCCCTGGCCGCGGACGGTGCGTCGCGGGCCGGCCTGCGCCAGGTGAGCAGCGCCACGATCAGGAAGAGGGTGAGCGCGGCGTTGAGCGCGAAGACCGGCGGGACGCCCCACGCGGCGATGACCACGCCGGCGATCGCGGGTCCAACGGCACGGGCGACGTTGACGCTGACCATGTCGAGCCGGATGGCCGCCGCGAGGTGCGCGCGCGGCACGAGTTCGGTGATCAGCGGTTGCCAGGTAGACACGAGCACGGCGTTGCCGACGCCGATCGCGAAGGTGAAGGCCAGCAGCAGCAGCGGCGGCATCCGGTCGAGCGCGGTGAGGGCGGCCAGCAGCCCCGCCACCACCAGGAAGTAGACCTGGACCCAGAGCAGGATCCGGCCCCGGTCGAAGGCGTCCGCGAGCACCCCCGCGGCGAGCGAGAACAGCATCATCGGCAACGTGGCCGCGGTCTGCACGAGGGAGACGATCGTCGCGGCGTTCGGATCGTTGATGAACAGCCACTGCGCACCGACGGTCTGCGCCCACGCCCCGATGCTGCTGAACACCACCCCTGCCCACAGCACGCCGAACGTCGGGTTGTGGAACGGCGCGAGCGCGCCGACCCGTTCGGCCGCCGGTTCGTCACTCATGCGCACATCCTGCCTGCTCCGCCTCCGCACCCGCACGATCGGAGGCGCCCGCGTCCCCGATCAGCCGCCGTCCCCCTGAACGGGGACGGTTCCCTACTCGGTCCAACCGACCTGACGGGCCAGGGGGCGGACCGAAAGCGGAACCGTCCCCAACTCGGTCCAGAACGGGGGGTCCAAGCGGGGACGGTTCCTTACTCGGTCCAAGCGGGCCGCCGGACCGGGGGGCGGACCGAAAGCGGAACCGTCCCCAACTCGGTCCAGAACGGGGGGTCCAGGCGGGGACGGTTCCTTACTCGGTCCAAGCGGGCCGCCGGACCGGGGGGCGGACCGAAAGCGGAACCGTCCCCAACTC
>NZ_JASGES010000033.1:0-3150 GCF_047606205.1 Propionicimonas sp.
CTTCGACCGCCCCGGAGGCATCTTCGGCTTCGGACGTGGCCTGTTCGGTTTCGGCGGCGGCTGGGGCGGCCACGGCTTCGGCGGCCCCGGCGGCTTCGGTGGAGGTCCCGGTGGTTTCGGGGGTGGTCCCGGCGGCTTCGGGGGTGGTCCCGGCGGCCCCTAGTCTCCCGGCCCGCCGGGCGGGTCACGAAGGCCCCCGGCTGTCCCGCCGCTCGCAGGGGCGGCTAGGCGAACAGCTCTGCCGCGGTGGTGACGCCGGCCTCCCGGCCCGGGGCGGACTGGAACTGCCAGTACAGGTTCGTGTGGGCGATCACCGCCTCGGGCGCAGGGGCGCCCCACTCGGTCAGGTCCTCGGTCGTGTGGGCGTCCGAGACGAGCACGGTGTCGTAGCCGCGGGTGAAGGCGCCGTGCAGCGTGGAACGCACGCAGGCGTCGGTCTGCGCGCCGGCGATGTAGAGCCGGCCGACGTGGCGCCCGGCGAGGATCTCCTCCAGGTCGGTCGCCTCGAACGAGTCGCCGTAGGCCTTCTGGACGCGCGGCTCGTCGTCGGCGGGGTCGAGCTCGGAGACGATCCGCCAGGCGTCGCTGCCGGGCTCGCGGTCATCGCCGGTGTCCTGCACCCAGACGACGGGGATGCCGGCAGCCCTTGCCCGCCGCACGGCGGTGCCGATGGCCTCCAGGACCCTGGCGCGGTCGTGCGCCTGCGCCACCACGCCGTTCTGGACGTCGATCACCACGAGCGCTGCCCCGGTTCGGTCGGTCAGGGTGGTCATGTTGCCTCCTCAACTCCTGGACGTCTGGAACCGTACCCCTCGCTTCCGACAGCGACGCGCCGTACTGGTGCGGTCCTGGTCACGGGCGGCAGACTCACTGGCATGACCCACCAGAACCTGCTGCCCGGACCCGACCCGACCTTCCTTCCCGCCGAGGGACCCGACGCGACCGCCCGCGCGGCGCTGGCCGCCGGTACCTCGCCGCGCGCGGCGGTCCCGTCCGCCCCGGCCGCGTCGCTGCTGTGGGCGCTCCTGGCCGAGGAGGCGCTCGGAACGGACCCGGTCGCCGGCTACGCCTATGCCCGCACCGGGTACCACCGGGGCCTGGACGCCCTGCGCCGCTCGGGTTGGCGCGGCCAGGGCCCGATCCCCGCCGGCCACGTGCCCAACCAGGGCTTCCTGCGTGCCCTGCTCGCGCTGGCGGAGGCGGCCGCGGCGATCGGCGAGACCGAGGAGGCCGATCGCTGCCAGCAGTTCCTGCGCGACTCCGGGACGTCCGCCGCGGAGGTCGCGGCCCTGCGCTGATCCGCGTCCCCCGGCGTCGCCGCCCCGGCCGGTCCAACCGTGGCCGGGCTCGGTGGACGCCCGGTTCGATCAGGGCGGCAGGACGATCGAGCTCACCAGCGCCGCGCCCTCGGCGACGGCAGCGGCGAGCACCTTCTCCACGTCGACGAGCGTGCCCTCGATGAGCAGCGGCTGGTCCAGGGAGGTGTCGCCCGACCAGGTCACGGCGGCGTCGCCGGGCGGAATGAACCGCCGGCCCGGTGCGGCGTGCACCACCCCGACCGCGCGCACCCGCGGCGCGTCGGCGGGCAACACCGTCACATCGCTCACGGCGGCCAGCCGGGCCAGCGTCCGCTCGATCAGGCGTTCCAGTCGGGCGCTGGTGCTGAACACCAGGGTCAGCATCGCCGTCCCGGACAGCCGCGCGCTCGACCGGAACGACTCGATGCTCACGCCGCGGCTGCTCATCACCTCGGCGACCGCGGTCAGCGAACCCGGCCGGTCGGCCGCACGCACGAAGGCCACGTAGCGCTGCCGCGGCGGGGCCAGGTCCCTCACGGCTCCACTCCCCACTCCGCCAGCGCCCGCGTGATCCGCTCGATGCTCGCCGCGAGCCGGCGCGACTCATCGGGGGCGAGCGGGTCGAGCAGGATCCGCGTCCACCCTTCCGGGCCGAGCACGGCAGGGACGCCGGCGACACCGCGGACTCCGACCCCGCCGACCGAGGCCTCCCCGTCCAGCGCGACCTGGCCGGCGACCACGATCTCGCGGCCGTCGAGCACCACCTCGACGAGGTCGACGGTCGCCCCCGCGGTACCGGAGGCGGTCTTCGCCCCGCTCTGGTGGGTGAGCCATGGACGGGCGACGGCGCGCAGATCGGGCGGCCATTCGTCGATCGCGTCGAAGGCCGCGCGCATGTCGGTGACCGCCAGTTCCGACAGCACCAGCTTGGCGTGCTCCACCTCCGCGCCGAAGTCGTCCAGGCTCCGCCGGCCCCGCAGGGCGCCGACCGCGTGGGCGCGTTCGTCCGGGGTGAGGCCGGTGATCCGGACGCTCGACCACAGCGGGACCAGGTCGTCGCCGTGCTGTCCGGCGACGAACCCGCCGACCGACTGCCGCCGGATCCCCAGCGAGGTGGCGATCTCGCGGCGGAACCGCAGCGTGTCCAGCCAGGCGCCCATGCCGATCACCCGGTGCCTGCCCAGGACCTGGGCGAACACCGCCACGCCCAGCTCGACCGGGTTCGACACCACGATCACGACCTCGTGGCCGGAGCCGTGGTCGGCCAGGGCGCTGGCGTAGGAGCGGAACACCTCGATGTTCCCCGCGGCCAGCCCACGACGGTCGACCGTGCCGCCCGGCGTGGCAGGGATGGTGCGGCCGGCCGTCATCACGACCACGTCGGCGACGACCTCCGACGGGTCGAGCGCGACGTCGATCAGTGGCGTGTGCTCTGCGTAGGCGTCCACGAGGTCGGCGCGCAGCCCGTAGGCGGCGTGGGCGGACGGCCCGTCCGCGCGGGCGACGAGTTGCAGCCGCGACGAGGTCGGCACGATCCGGCGTTCGATCAGCTGGACGCAGACCTGCCGCCCCACGTCGCCGGTGGCACCGATCACCGCCACATCCATTCCTGCAGGCTAGGCGGGAGAGGTTTCGGCGGTGTTGCACGCCTGGCCGCCGACGGCGGGCACGGCCCGTGCCGGCGGCGAGCGGTCGCCGGCGGATCCGAGGGGGTGCGGGGCGACTCAGTCCAGGTGGACGCGCAGCGCGGCCGCCGCGTCCCTCGCGCGCTGCCGGGCCTCCTCGACATCGGCTCCGCGGGCGAGGGTGACCGCGACCCGGCGGCGTCCGGCCACCGACGGTTTGCCGAACA
>NZ_JASGES010000034.1:0-13770 GCF_047606205.1 Propionicimonas sp.
GTCGGGCAGCCCGGCCCTGCGGCGGACGCCGGGGTGGGCACCCCGCACGCCGGGCGGGTAGACGAGGAGCCAGAGCAGCAGTGCGAGCGTTCCCAGCGCCACGCCGGGCAGCGCGACCGCCCACCGCCAACCGGCGGCCGCAGCCAGCGGAACGGCCGCGGCCATGGTGGCGGTGACCGCGATGTTCACCGTGGCCGTGTAGGCACTGCTGAGCAGTTCGGCGCGATGCCGGAACTGCCGCCCGATCAGCATCGGGACGACGAGGTTGCCGATCGTCATGCCGATCCCGAGCAGCACGGTGCCGACGAAGGCCGTCGTCACGTCGCCGGACGATCGCACGATCGAGCCGGCGAGAATGGCGCCCAGGCAGTACAACGCGCCGTGGTTGATGCCGGTGCCGCGCAGCAGCCGGGACGCCGCCGGCGTCAGCAGACCGAAGCAGAACACCGGGACGCTGGTCAGCAGCCCGGCGGCGGCCGCGTCCAGCCCCAGGTCGGCGCGCACCTGCGCCAGCAGCGGGGACACGATCGTCACCGGCGCCCGCAGCACCAGGGTGAGCGCGAGCAGGGCCGCCACCGGGACGAGACGCCAGAGCAGGCTGTGGCTCGATGATCCTGGCGGCACGCTTCCCTCGGGCTCTGGAGCGGAACCGGACGGAACGCGCGTCCGGCATCCGCCATGCTCCCACCGCCTGATGACCCCGACCGCTGTCGTCCACACCCCTGACTCGGCGCTCCGGGACGGTCGGGTCTCCGCGACCCGCCGGGAGCGTGCGGCCGTCCCGCCGTACTACCCTCGACGCATGGCGCTCAGCGTCTTCGACCTCTTCCGGGTGGGCATCGGCCCGTCCTCCTCGCACACCGTCGGCCCCATGAAGGCGGCCGGACGTTTCGTCGCGGCCCTCGCCGCCGACGGCCTGCTGCCGCGCGTCGCGGCGGTCCGGGTCGAGCTCTACGGATCGCTGGGCGCGACCGGCAAGGGCCACGGCAGCGTCCCCGCCGTTGTTCTCGGGTTGGCCGGTCACGCGCCCGAGACCGTCGACCCGCCGTCGGTGCGGCCCCTGGTGGCCGACCTCCGCCGCACCCACCGGCTCCCGCTGGCCGGCGGCCCCGAGATCGCATTCGACCCGGACGAGGATGTCGTCCTCTACCGCCGCCGCTCGCTGCCCGTGCATGCCAACGGCATGGTGTTCAGCGCAGGGGACGCCGACGGTACGGAACTGTCCCGGCGCACGTACTACTCGGTCGGTGGCGGCTTCGTGCTCGACGAGTCCCAGACCGGGCCGGACCGCGTCGTGCCGGACGCGACCGTCCTCCCTTTCCCGTTCCGGACCGGCGCGGAACTGCTCGCCCACTGCGCGGCGACCGGCTTCTCGGTGGCGCGGTTGATGCGCGAGAACGAACGCACCTGGCGCACGGACGCGGAGATCGACGCCGGGCTGCTGCACGTCTGGGGGGTGATGCAGGAGTGCGTCCAGCACGGCCTGGCCACCGAGGGCGTCCTGCCCGGCGGGCTGAAGGTGCGTCGCCGGGCGCCGGAACTGCTGCGCCGCCTCCAGCTCGAGGCCGACACCAGCGACCCCCTGCGTGGCATGGACTGGATCACGCTGTACGCGCTGGCGGTGAACGAGGAGAACGCGGCCGGTGGACGGGTCGTCACCGCGCCCACGAACGGGGCGGCCGGTGTCGTTCCCGCGGTGCTGACGTACTACCGCAGCTTCGTCCACGGCTGCAGCGACGCCGGCGTCGTCCGGTTCCTGCTCACCGCGGGGGCGATCGGCGTGGTGATCAAGGAGCTGGCCTCCATCAGCGGCGCGGAGGTCGGCTGCCAGGGGGAGATCGGCGCGGCCTGCTCGATGGCGGCGGCCGGCATGGCGTCCGTGCTGGGCGGGACGCCCGAGCAGGTGGAGAACGCGGCCGAGATCGGCATGGAACACAACCTCGGACTCACCTGCGACCCGGTCGGCGGCCTCGTCCAGATCCCGTGCATCGAACGCAACGCGATCGCGGCGGTGAAGGCGGTGACCGCCGCCCGCACGGCACTGCGCGGCGACGGGCGGCACATCGTCAGCCTCGACTCCGTACTGAAGACCATGCGGCAGACCGGCGCCGACATGAGCGTGAAGTACAAGGAGACCGCCCGCGGCGGCCTCGCCCTCAACGTGATCGAGTGCTGACGCCGTCGCGGCCGTAGGATCGCAGGAGCGACAGAAAGGTCACCGATGCCCATCCTGGACACCTACGTTCCCGATCCGGCCCGTTACGACGGGCGCATGCCCTACCGGAGTGTGGGCCGCAGCGGGCTGAAGCTGCCGGCGGTCTCCCTCGGGCTGTGGCACAACTTCGGCGACGACGTCCCGTTCGGCACCCAGCGGGCGACGCTGCGCCGGGCGTTCGAACTGGGCGTGACCCATTTCGACCTGGCCAACAACTACGGGCCTCCGTACGGCTCGGCCGAGACGAACTTCGGACGCCACTTCCGCGAGGACTTCCGTCCGTACCGCGACGAGCTGGTGATCTCCACGAAGGCCGGCTGGGACATGTGGCCAGGCCCCTACGGCGACCTCGGTTCCCGCAAGTACCTGCTCGCGTCCCTCGACCAGTCGCTGGCCCGGATGGGGCTGGACTACGTCGACCTCTTCTACCACCACCACTACGACCCGACCACGCCGATGGAGGAGACTATCCAGGCGCTGGACGCGGCCGTCCGGCAGGGGAAGGCGCTCTACGTCGGCATCTCCTCCTACTCGGGTGAGCGGACGCGCCAGGCGGTGGCGATCGCACGCGAGCTCGGGACGCCGCTGGTGATCCACCAGCCGTCGTACTCGATGCTGAACCGCTGGGTGGAGGAGGATCTGCTCGATGCCCTCGGCGACACCGGGCTCGGCGCGATCGCGTTCTCCCCGCTCGCGCAGGGGATGCTGACCGACAAGTACCTCGACGGGGTCCCGGCGGGCTCTCGTGCGGCGCAGGGGAAGTCGTTGTCGCCCGACCTGCTGACCGAGCAGAACCTCACCCACATCCGCGCGCTGAACGAGTTGGCGTCCGGACGCGGCCAGACGCTGGCCCAGTTGGCGATCGCGTGGGTGCTGCGGGACGACCGCGTGACCTCCGCCCTGATCGGGGCGTCCAGCGTGACGCAGCTGGAGGACAGCGTCGGGGCCGTGGCCAACCTGTCCTTCACGGCAGAGGAGCTCGCCCTGATCGACCGCTACGCCACCGAGGGCGGCATCAACCTCTGGGCCGGACCCAGCACCGCATAGCCCCCGAACCCCGTCACGAGGCACGCACGATGCAACAGGCAACCTGCGCCGAGACCGGGTGGGCGCACCGGCTGGGGTCCGCGGTCCTGACCCTGACCGGTGCCGACGGCGCTCCCCTGCCCGACACCGAGGTGGAGGTCTCCCAGCTGCGGCACGCGTTCACGTTCGGCAACATCGGGTTCGACCTTGTCGACCTGGCGAACGGGCGGGGCACGAACGGGGACGCCGAACTGGCCGAGCGGTGGCTGGAGCTGTTCAACACCGCGACCCTGCCGTTCTACTGGGGCACCTTCGAGCCCGAGGAGGGCGCGCCGCGCACCGGCAGCCTGCTCGCGACCGCCGCGTGGTTCGCCGACCGCGGCGTCCGGTTGAAGGGTCACCCGCTGATGTGGCACACCGTCCAGCCCCGCTGGCTGCTCGGCCGCCCCCTCGCCGAGGTGGAACGGCTGCAGCGCGAGCGGATCCGCCGCGAGGTCACCGCCTTCCGCGAGTACGTCGACACCTGGGACGCGATCAACGAGGTCGTGATCATGCCGGTCTTCACCGCCCAGGAGAACGCGATCAGCCCGCTGGCGCGGCACAAGGGCCGGATCGCCACGGTCCGGCTGGCGTTCGAGGAGGCGCGCGCGGCAGACCCGTCCGCCCTGCTGCTGATCAACGACTTCGACCTGTCCACCGCGTACGAATGCCTCATCGAGGGTGTGCTCGAGGCGGGAGTCGATATCGACGCGATCGGCCTGCAGACCCACATGCACCAGGGGTACCGCGGTGAGGAGCAGGTGCTGCAGGTCGTCGAGCGGTTCTCCCGCTACGGGCTTCCGCTGCACTTCACCGAGACGTCGCTGGTGTCGGGCGACCTGATGCCGCCGGACATCGTCGACCTCAACGACTACGTCGTCGACTCCTGGCCCAGCACGCCGGACGGGGAGGCGCGCCAGGCCGACGAGCTCGTCCGCCACTACCGCTGCCTGGTCGCCCAGCCATCGGTCGAGGCGATCACGTACTGGGGCATCACGGACGCCGGCGCCTGGCTCGGCGCCCCGATCGGGCTGCTCCGGGCCGACGGCTCACCCAAACCGTCCTTCGCCGCCCTCCGTGAGCTGGTCAAGGGCGAGTGGTGGCTGCCACCCACCCGTCTGCGCACCGACGCCGCCGGCCAGGTGTCCGTCCGCGGATTCGCCGGAGACTACGAGCTCACGCTCCGCGGGCAGGCGACCGGCTTCACGCTGACCGCCGCTGCCGACGTCGAGGTCGCGGTCAGCCCGGCCCGCTGACCGTCCGGGTCGGCTGACCGTCCGGTCGGCACCGGCACCGGCACCGGCACGAGGAACCGTCCCCGCGCAGCCGGCATGAGGAACCGTCCCCGCGCAGCCGGCATGAGGGGACGGTTCCATTCCCGTTCGCTGGTCTGTCCCCATTTCCGTTCATTTCGGAACGAGGGGACGGTTCGGTCGTGCGGGTCAGGGACACCAGGGCAGCGCGGTCAGGACGAGATCCCGCGCGTACGGGGCAGCGACCTCCCTGAGGAACTTCGGGAAGTCGATCAGGGCGTCGGCGTCGGCGCGGTCGGAGATCGTACGGGCGACCGCGAACGGGACCCCGGCCGTATGGCAGACCTGGGCGATCGCCGCGCCCTCCATCTCCACGGCGAGCACGTCAGGCAGGTCACGGCGCAGCGCGTCCGACAGCTCGCTGGTCGCCACGAACACATCGCCGGACGCGACCAGGCCGAGGTGCCAGTGCGGGTCGGCCAGGCCAAGCGCGGCGAGGTCGGGACGGTGCTGTCCCACCACCACCTCTGCCGCCGCGGCGAGCGCGGCCGTGAGCGCCCGGTCGGCCGGGATTCGGGCGAGTTCCAGGGACGGCACCACCCAGCGTTCCCACAGCGGGCGCGCGTCGAGATCGTGCTGCAGCAGTTCGGACGCCACCACGACATCCCCGGGCCCGACGGACGCCCCGAGCCCGCCTGCCGTGCCGACCATGATCACGGCAGAGGCCTGCTGGGCCAGCAGCGTGGCGGTCGACGCGGCCGCGACCTTGCCGACGCCGGAGAGGGCGAGCACGACGTCGCGTCCGCACAACCGGCCGGTGTGGAAGTCGCGGCCCGCGACGCGGCGGGTGCTCAGTGGCGCCTCCAGCGCAGCCGCCGTCCTGATCGCGGCGAGCTCGTCGGGCAGCGCGGCGACGATCGCGATCATCCCGGTCTCCTTGCTCGTGGTCCTGCGACCACAGTCTGCGTCACCGGAGGAACAGCGCGCGAAGCCTTCTCGTGGTGAAGCCGATTCCGAGCAACGACATCACCAGAAAGTATCCGAGGTGCACGGCGGTCGACGCCTCGAAATGGCCCACCGACAGCTGACGCATCAGCTCGACGCCGTGCCACAGCGGCATCACCATCACGAACCACTGCACGGGTTCGGGGAACACGGTGATCGGGAACAGGGTGGAGGAGAACATGAACATCGGCAGCAGCGCGATGTTGATCCAGTCCATCTGCTGGAAGGTCTCGAAGTAGCTGGTCAGGGCCATGCCGAGGGCAGCGAAGCCCAGCGCGATCAGCAGCGCCACCGGGATCATCGCCAGCGCCCACCATGAGGTCGCCAGCCCCATCACCGCGATCACGATCGTGAACCCCAGCGCGTACAGGAAGCCACGGAACAGGGCCATGAAGATCTCGCCCGCCGCCACGTCGAGAGGCCCGAGGGAGGTGGCGAGCATGCCCTGGTAGAGCTTGGCGAACTTCAGCTTGAAGAACACGTTCCAGGTCGAGTCGTAGATCGCCCCGTTCATCGCGGACGTGGCCAGCAGCGCCGGCGCGATGTAGGCCGCGTAGGCGATCGGGCGTCCGTCCGGCCCTGCCACCGTCCCGATCAGCCCGCCCAGCCCGTACCCCATGGCGAGCAGGTAGAACACCGGCTCGAAGAAGCCGGAGACCATCACGAGCCAGTTCTGCGAGCGGATCACGGCGAAGCCGCGCTCGATCACCGCGCCGGTGTTGCCGGAGGAGTTGGACGCGACCCAGGCCGACACCGGACGCCGGCGCCGGAGGCCCTCTTCGGGTGCGGCGCTCACCGGGCCAACCGCCTGGTGAAGTTGCGCACCGCGAGGACCGCGCCGCCGCCGGCGAGGACGAGCAGGAAGGCGAGGTGCACCAGAACCATCCCCCACGGGACGGCGAGGCCGAAGGCGAGCAGCCGCGCGAGCTGGGTGCCGTGCCACATCGGCGAGATCCAGCCGATCCAGCGCAGGAAGACCGGCATCGACTCGAGCGGGAAGAAGGTGCCCGCGAAGAGGAACATCGGGTTGATGATGAACCGCTGCACCATCGCGAACTGGTAGCCCTCGTTCTCGATGGTGGCGGCGTAGGCCATCAGGGGGGTGCCGAAGGACAGCCCGGCCAGCACGGCGACCACGACGATCGGCCACGAGCCCGCACCGACCACACCGGCGACCAGCAGCACGAGCCAGAAGATCAGCGAGATCCCCGCGAACTTGAGCGCGATCGCCACGATCTCGCCCAGGGCGACCTGGGCTGCGGACGCGGCGGTCGCGCTGCGCGCGTAGTAGAGCTTGCCCCACTTGAACCCGTCGACCACCGGGAAGGTGGTCTCGCCCGCCGCGGCCATCACGACGCTGCTCACCAGCAGCCCCGGAGCGACGAAGGTGAGGTAGGGCACGCCCTCGACGCCGCCCGACCCGGCGTCCACCAGGGTGCCCAGCCCGATACCCATGGCGATCAGGTACAGGATCGGCGTGAGCACGGCGTAGCCGAGCGCCGACGACCAGTACGCCTTCATCCCGGCCAGTCGCCACTCGGCCTGGTACCACCACCCCCACCTGCGGGTGCGGGCGGCCTGGCGGTCGGGACGGGGCGCGCGGCCCGAGTAGGCCAGCGCATTGGTGTCGACGAACCCCGACGACACCGGTCCCGGTCGCCCGCGGCCGGGAAGGGCGGGGCCCTGAGGAGGGGTGGCAGAAGAACCCACAGGATCAGTCAACGAGGCTCCGTCCGGTCAGCCGGAGGAACACGTCCTCCAGGGACGAGCGCCGCACCAGCGACGTGACCGGGACCAGCCCTGCCCGACGCACGGCCTCCAGGGCCGCCTCCCCGTCGGGTGTGTAGAGCAGGACGCGGTCGGGCAGCGGCTCGAGCCGCTCGGCGAAGCCCGCCAGCCGCTCCACCAGGGCGGCGTTGCGGTCGGATCCGAATCGGAGCTCCACCACTTCGCGCGTCGAGTAGCGGCGGATCAGCTCGGACGGGCTGCCCTCGGCGACGATCCGGCCGTGATCCATCACGATCAGGCGGTCGCAGAGCTGTTCGGCCTCGTCCATGAAGTGGGTGGTGACGATCAGCGTGACCCCCTGTTCCTTCAGCCGGAACAGCCGGTCCCACAGGATGTGCCGGGCCTGCGGGTCGAGTCCGGTGGTGGGTTCGTCGAGCAGCAGGATGCGCGGCTCGTTGACGAGCGCCCTGGCGATGGTGAGCCGCCGCTTCATGCCGCCGGACAGGTTGTCGACCTTCTCCTTCGCCTTGTCGGTGAGTTGGGCGAAGGAGAGCAGTTCGTCCGCCTTGGGACGCAGGTAGTCGTACGGCAGGCCGAAGTAGCGCCCGTACATGATCAGGTTGTCGCGCGCCCTCAGTTCGTTGTCGAGGTTGTCGGTCTGCGGGACGACGCCGAGACCCGCGCGGACCTCGGGACCGTTCACCTCGGGGTCGAGCCCGTTGACCAGCAGCGTCCCCGACGTGCGCAGGCTGGTGCCGCCGATCATGCGCATGGTGGTGGACTTGCCGGCGCCGTTGGGCCCGAGCAGCCCGAACGACTCCCCCGGGGCCACCTCGAAGGAGATCGCGTCCACCGCGCGCAGTTCGCCGAAGGTCTTGGTGAGCTCTCGCGCTTCGATCACAGGCACCCGGTCACCCTAACCGTCGCCACCGACAGCGGTGAATGGGAAAGGAACCGTCCCCAGAACGGAAGAGGGGACAGACCTGCGCACGGGAAAGGAACCGTCCCCAGAACGGAAGAGGGGACAGACCCGCGAACGGGAAAAGAACCGTCCCCCGAACCGGAAAGGGGACGGTTCTGGCTGGGGGTTGGTTGGGGGCGGGTCAGAACTCCTCGTGGACGGCGGGGTCGGCGTCGAAGAGCCGACCGTCAGGACGCCCGAGCGCGGTGATCGCGGCGACCTCCGCCTCGGTCAGCGCGAAGTCGAACACCGAGAGGTTCTCCAGCTGGCGGCTCGCCGACGCGGCCTTGGGCAGCGGGAGAGTGCCCCGCTCGACATGCCAGCGGAGCACCACCTGGACGGGCGTGCGGCCGTGGGCGTGCGCGATGCCCGTGACCACCGGGTCGTGCATGACCTCACCGGCCCGGCCGAGCGGGCTCCACGCCTCGGTGAGGATGCCGCGCTCCGCGTCCACCCTGCACTGGAGCTCCTGCGGGAAGTACGGGTGCAACTCGATCTGGTTCACCGCGGGGGTCACACCGGTCTCGGCGATGATCCGGTCGAGGTGCTCGGGCAGGAAGTTGCTCACGCCGATCGAGCGCAGGAGCCCCTCCCGCTGCAGGTCGACGAGGGCCTGCCACGCCTCCACGTAGGCGCCCACGGCCGGGTTCGGCCAGTGGATCAGGTAGAGGTCGATGTGGTCGAGCTGCATCCGGTACAGCGACTCATGCACGCAGGTCTTCGCCTCGGCGTAGGCGTGGTGGCGTCCGGGGAGCTTGGAGGTGACCAGCACCTCCTCCCGCGGGATGCCGGAGCGCCGGATCGCCTCGCCGACCGCGCCCTCGTTCTCGTAGTTCACCGCGGAGTCGATCAGCCGGTAGCCCTGGGTGAGCGCGCTCACGATCGCCGCCACCCCGCTCTCGCCGCCGAGCGGGAAGGTGCCGAAGCCGATCGCGGGAAGGGTGTGTCCGTCGTTGAGGGTGTAGCCGTGGATCATGGCTCCGACGCTAGCCCGACCCGCCCGTCCCGACCAGTCCGCGGACGCCGGGCGGGCACCGCAGACCGGAGCGCCCGAGGGGACGCGCCTGCCTCGCGGTGCCGCGAAGCCGCGGGCGGCGGATCGGCTACCCGCGGTTGGCCCGATAGCGCAGCGAGTTCGGACGGCAGGGCGCCTCGGTGGCGATCTGCATGTCGGCGATGCGCCCCTGGTCGCGCAGGGCGTACAGCTGCGGCACGATCCGGTCCCGCAACGCGTAGGGGTCGATCGTGTTGAGGTAGATCTTCGTCGCCCCCTCGAAGCCGGCGACGGTCGACACTCGCCACTTCAGCATCACCCGCCACGGCATCGGCAGGTCGGAGTCGACCGGCCGGTAGTGCCACTCCTCGTTGCACGGCACCGCCACCCCGGACGCCGCGTGCATGGCGTGCACCATGTCCGAGACGGCGCGCAACTCCTGCGGCGTGTGGTTCCACGGGTCGGGCGCCTCCGACTTGGAGTAGATCTCGATCGTCGGGTAGCGGTGACCGAAACCCGCGAAAGCGATCGCGTGGTCGTTCTCCGCGATCACCAGGTTCTTGTACGCGGCGTAGTTGACCCCGTACTCGTTGTAGATGTTCGCGTTGGCGCGCAGCCGCTCCATCGCCTGCTCGTGCTGGGTACCGCGCTCGTCGATCGCCACCAGCTGCTTGTGCAGGTGGTCGAACGACGCCCCGGCCGGACGCAGCCAGTTCTGGAACACCGCCACGTAGCGGGCGTACCGGTTCAGGTCGAACAACGCGGCGGTCGACTCCACGGTGAAGGCCATGAACTGCTCGTGCTCGGGAGGCGTCAGCGTGCCGGAGGACGCCAACTGGGTGTTGTCGGTGGCGCCGTCCACGAAGTGCCGGCGCGCCACGATCACGTCGTGCCCGCCGCCGAAGAACCCCGACGCCGCCTCCAGCTGGCCTTCGACACCCATCGCGTCGATGACCGCGTCGCTGCGTCCACCCGCCTTCAGCTTGGCGCGGACCACCGCCAGCACGTGCTCCCGGCCCGCGTCCGAGGCCAGGTAGGCCGACTTCCGCTCGCGCACCCTCGACGGCAGCTCGTAGCCGTAGTTGAGGTGCCAGTAGTCGTAGGAGAGGATCTCGAAGAGGTTCGGGACCCGACGGAACTCCGCCACGGTCGCCTCCAGCTGGTCCGCCGAGGTGCGGTACCGGGTCTCCCAGGTGCCGTCGTCGTGCCTGACGACCCGGGACTTCTCGGGCGGGGTGTCCAGGTAGCGGCGCTCGCAGAACGCGCAGTGCCTCCCGTGCTGGGCGGGGTCGAGCGGCACCGGATCGGGCAGCGCGACACCCAGCGGGCGGTTGCCGCGCCCGGCCACCGTCCACACCTCCGTGCCGCTGAACGGGTTCAGCTGCTTGACCGTGCCGTCCTTCAGCTGCGTGATGAACTCCGGCTCACGCAGGTACGGCTGCACCACATCGGCCCCCTCGCTCGTTGTACCGATTCAGGGTAATCCCCCCGCCGGCGGGTCAGGACCCGCACGGTGCCGAGCCGCCGCGCGTCCGCGACAGATCGGGGAGCGGGCCGGTCCGCGTCGAGCACAGACGTCGGTGTCCCTCCACACCGGCCGCACGTCGTCGCCCGCAGCAGCGCTGCTCAGCAACTCCCGGGTGACCAGGTCCCGGAGCGTGCGGGAGCCGGGCCGCGGCTCAGGACGCGAGCCGGCTGGGCTCGGGGACGCGCCGGCGCGCGCGCCGTCCGCCGAACCAGCGGTCGAGCTCCTGCGCGGTGCCGCGCTCGGCGAAACAACCGGTGACGTGGTCGGCGGCCGCCCGCACCTCGGTGCAGGCGTCACCGACGGCGACCCCGCGTCCGGCCCAGGTGAGCATCTCGATGTCGTTGCGGCCGTCACCGATGGCCAGCACGTCGGCCGCGGTGAGGCCGAGGTCGGCCACCACCTCGGCCAGCGCGGTGGCCTTGTTCACCCCGGCCGGGGCGATGTCGAGCCACGCGCTCCAGCCGACCGAGTAGCTCACCCCGTGCAGGCCGAGGCGTCCGGCGAGCTCGATGAACTCGGTGTCGGAGGACTCGGGGTCCCGCACGATGATCCGGGAGACGTCGCTGCCGGCGAGGTCGTCGACGGTGACCGTCTCGATCGTGCCGGTGAGGTCGCCGTCCGGGAACTGCCGGGTGACCCGGTAGCCCTCGCCGACCACCTCCGCGGCGATCGCGGCGGTGGGATGCTCGCGCAGGACCCGCTCGATCACGTCGGCGGGATTGAAGGTGATGACGTTGCGCAGTTCGAAGGGCGGGAACGCGACCGTCACCGCGCCGTTGGAGGACACAGCGGGCCCCGCAGGGAGCCCCAGCTGTTCGAAGACCGGACGCGTGGCATGCCAGCTGCGCCCCGTCGTGAGGACGACCGGAATCCCGGCCGCCGTGACTCGCCGAACCGATCGGCGTACTTCGGTGGGTAGCACTCCCTCGTGATCGACGAGCGTCCCGTCGATGTCCAGTGCCACCACTCGCGGCCTCCAGGCCGCCAGTTCACTGTTCTTCATACTGGCGCCAAGGCTAGCTCGTCCCGGTGAAGACCCGGTGAACCCGCCGCGAACTCCTGCCCGGACACGGGGACGGTCCTCCCGCGACCGGCACGACCGTCTCCCGTAGCCGGCACGAGAGAACCGTCCGCCCGGTCAGCCGGCACGAGGGGACGGTTCCCGCGTAGGGGGCTCGAGGGGACGGCTCCTCGTGCCGTGCGGGTTCAGCGATTCTTCTCCGAGCGGGCGTAGAGGAAGGTCCCCACGACCAGGCAGAGCACAGTCAGGACGATGATCGCGATCAGGCTGACCATCGGGTTGAACAGGACCACCGAGCCGAAGTCGGGGCTGCCCGCGTAGACGACCGCCCGGCCCAGGTCGACACAGTAGGTCATCGGCAGGATCCGGCTCAGCACGAACAGGACGCCGCTGGAGTTGGCGATCGGGATGATCACGCCGGACAGGAACATCTGCGGCATCGTGATCATCATCACCGCCATGTTGGCGACCTTGTTGCTCTTGATCACGCCCATCACGATCATCGCGAGCGCGCCGCCCGACAGGCACATCAGCGGCGCCAGCACGAGCAGCGCCAGCAGCTGCCACCCGGTCAGCGTGATGCCCATCACCAGTCCGACGACCAGGACGCCCAGGCACGACACGATCGCCATGAACGACGACCCGACGATCTTGCCGATCACGATCGAGTACCGCGACACCGGCGAGACCAGCAGTTCGGCGGAGTAGTTGTCGTCACTGTCGTCGACCAGCGTGACCATGCCCATCGTGGTCATCATGAACAGCATGTTGACCAGCATCCCGACCAGCATGAAGGTGCCGAAGTCGAAGTCGAGACCGCTGGCCATGTTCTGCATCAGGTTGCCGCCGATCATGCCCATCATCAGCAGCGGCATGACCAGGCTCATCACCAGGGTGGCCGGGCTCTTCAGGGTGATGGTGATGTCGCGGGCGGCGACGGCCACGACGGCGTTCAGTTCCCGCGCCGCGCGCGAGGTCGCCGGGCGGACCGAGCCCGCTGCCATGGAGACACTCATGCCGCCGTCCCCCGTTCCAGGTCGAGGGCGTCGAGGTGGTCGGCGCCGTCGCGGCGCAGGAAGTCGACGTACGCGTCCTCGAGGGTGTCGGCGCCGAGGCTGCGCTTCATCTGCTCCGGCGGGCAGCACAGGGCGATCCGGCCGCGGTTGATCAGGCAGACCGTGTCGGCGGACTCGGCCTCGTCGATGTAGTGCGTGGTGAGGAAGACGGTCGTGCCCCATTCCCGGCGCACCCGGTCCAGGTAGTCCCACAGGTCGTGGCGCGCGACCGCGTCCAGACCCTGGGTGGGCTCGTCGAGGAACAGGACGTGCGGAGTGTGCATCAGCGAGCGGACCACCTCGAACTTGCGGGCCATCCCGCCGGAGAGCTTGCCGACCTTCGTGAACAGCGACTCGCGCATGCCGACGACGTCGGCCAATTCCTGGACGCGTTCGCGGTACTCCGCCGGCATCATCCGGAAGGCCGGCCGATAGCCGTACAGCCCGTAGAGGCAGGCGTGGATCCGGATGTTCTCCTCCGCGGTGAGCGAGGTGTCCAGGCTCGGACGCTGCGCGATGACGCCGATGTGCTCGCGCACCTGGCGGTCCTCCCGCTCGATGTCGTAGCCGGCGATCCGGACGCTGCCCGAGGTCAGCGAGAGTGTTGTGGTGAGGATCGAGATCGTGGTCGTCTTGCCAGCCCCGTTCGGGCCGAGGAATGCGAAGAACTCGCCCTCCGCGACCGTGAAGCTCACCCCGTCCACGGCGGGTCTCGTGGCCTTCTTGTACTGCTTGACGAGGTCGTGGACCTCGATCACCGGTGCCATGTCGGTTCTCCTTCGACGTCTGTGTTGACGCCAGTCTGGGCAGCCGAGGTCAACCCACCGTCAACCCGGTGACAACGGGATGTAAACGCGATCGCCCTGCGCGCTGCCCGCAGGAGCGGGCCGTCCCCCGCCGCGACGCCATGGGGCGGGCCGTCCGCCGGGCGTCGCGCGGCGGGCA
>NZ_JASGES010000035.1:0-7799 GCF_047606205.1 Propionicimonas sp.
CAGACGCTGCCGAAAAGCGCAGAAGCCACCGAAATTTCGGGAGCGCGGACGAGTTTCGGCAGCGTTTGTGAGGAAGGGGCGGGGGAGGGGAGTCAGGTCGGGCGAGGGCGGCGAGGGGAGGGGAAGGGCGAGAACGGCGAGGGGGAGGGCTACTCAGGCCGGCGGACGCAGGGAGCCCCAGTCGCCCAGCGCGCCCTGCAGGGCGCCCAGCGCCGCCTCCACCAGCGGGCCGCGGTCGGACGCGGGACAGCCCTCCTCCACCCACTGCTGGGCGGCCGCCCCGAGATAGCCGAGGAAGCCGATGATCGCCAGCTGCGCACGACGGTAGCCGGGGTTGTCGAGCCTCTCGCGCAGGCTCTCCACCAGTTCGTCGCGGTAGCGGCGCCGCAGGTCCTGGACGGCGGCCGGCTCGTAGGCGCCGGTGAAGAAGGGGGATGCCCAGGCGACCTGCAGGTGCTGGACGTGGTCGAGCACGGCCCCGACGGTCACCCGCATCTGGTCGCGGGCGCTGGAGTTCGGGCGCAGGGCGGCGACCGCGTCGGCCTGGCGGGTGGCGAGCTGGTCGAGCTGGGCCCGGACGACCGCCGTGTAGAGCCCGGCCTTGCTGTCGAAGTACTTGTAGACCAGCGCCTCGGAGGAGCCGGAAGCGGTGGCGACCGCGCCCACCGACACCTGGTCGTAGGTGCTGCGGGTGAAGGCTTCCGTCGCCGCGGCGAGGATCGCGTCCGCGCGGGCCCGGGGATCCAGGCGTTGCCTGACGCGGCGGTCCCCGGTTCTCACGATGGACATCCTAGCGCGTAGTGAGCTACTCTCAATAACGTATTGAGGATCACTCACTTGAGGAGGAGAGATGGCCTGGGCCGACAGCGTGATCTGGTGGCACTGCTATCCGCTGGGTTTCGTGGACGCGGAGCGCGAGGAGATCGACCACGTCGAGCACCGGCTGTGGCGGCTGGCCAACTACCTCGACTACCTGGTGGAACTGGGGGCGAACGGGCTGCTGCTGGCACCGGTGTTCGCGTCCCGCACCCACGGCTACGACACCCTCGACCACTATCGGGTCGACCCGCGGCTGGGCGATGAGGCCGACTTCGCCGACCTCGTCGCGAAGGCCGGGCAGCGCGGCGTCCGGATGCTGCTCGACGGGGTCTTCAACCATGTCAGCGCCGAGCACGAGATCGTCCGCCGCGCCCTCGCCGGCGGGCCGGGTTCGGCCGCCGGCGCCTGGATCCGCTGGGTGGGGGAGTACCCGCGCGGCTTCGAGGGCAACCTCGATCTCGTCGAACTGGACCTCGGCCACCCGCCCGTGCAGGACTACGTGGTGGACGTGATGAACCACTGGCTCGACCGCGGCGCGGACGGGTGGCGCCTGGACGCCGCGTACTCCGCGGGCCCGGACGCGTGGCGTCCGATCATCGACAGGGTACGTGCGGCGCACCCGGACGCGTGGATCCTGGCCGAGGTGATCCACGGTGACTACGTGGACTTCGTCGAGCGCTCGTGCGTGGACTCGGTGACGGAGTACGAACTGTGGAAGGCCACCTGGAGTTCGCTGAACGACCACAACCTGCACGAACTCGCGTGGACGCTGAGCCGGCACGCGCAGTTCGCGAGCCGGTTCCGCCCGCTGAACTTCATCGGCAACCACGACACCACCCGGATCGCCACGAAGCTGACCGACCCCCGCCAGCTGCCGCTCGCGCACGCGCTGCTGATGCTGCTCCCGGGCGTCCCTGCGATCTACGCCGGGGACGAGCAGGGGTTCACCGGCGAGAAGACCGATGGGCCGACCGGCGACGACGCGGTGCGTCCGCCGTTCCCGGAGGGCCCGGACCGGCTGGCCGGCTTCGGCCGCCCGGTGCACGACCTCGACCAGCACCTGATCCACCTGCGCCGGAGCCACCCGTGGCTGGCGTGGGCAGGGCTGTCGGTCGGCACCGTCACGAGCGAGGCGATCGCGATCAACCTCGACGGAGGGCACGAGCGGCTCACCCTCGCCCTCAACGCCGGTGACGCCCCGGTCGACCTGGCCGGCGCCCGCGGCCCCGTCCACCTCGAGCCGCACTCCTGGATGCTCGCCTGAGCCGGCTCCCGCGCCGTCCCGCGCCGTCCCGCGACTGAGGAGACCGCTCGTCGCCCGAGCACCGTCCCCGCGGACAGCCGAGGAACCGTCCCCCGAACGACATCGGGGACAGACCGGCGAACGGGAAGAGAACCGTCCCCGGAACGGGAAAGGGGACGCACCAGCGAACGGGAAAGGAACCGTCCCCGGAACGGGAAAGGGGACAGACCAGCGAACGGGAAAGGAACCGTCCCCGGGGATCGCTCACCCGCGTGCGGGTCATGCGGGGGGCCTCGGCGGGGGGTGCGGGCGGCTCGTCGTCTCCCTAGGTGACGAGGTCGTCGTCGAAGGTGGGCAGGGACGGGACCGTCGCCTGGATCACCGATCCGTCCTCGCGGAGGGTGCCGACGATGTCGCGGACCGAGGGGTGGCCGGACAGCAGCGGCGGCGGGTCCAGCGGGACCGCCAGCGGCTGCCCCCGGGTCACGAACAGGTGGCGTCCCTGCACGGTCACCGGCAGCCGCTGCGCCGTGCCGGTCTCCAGCGTGAAGGTGATCGTCTCCCGCTCCACCCGCACCCGCAGCCGGTTCCCCTGCAGTGTGAGCGGGAACTCCAGCGCCGTCCAGTCGGCCGGCAGCCGCGGGTCGAACGACCACACCGAGAGGTAGTCGCGGAGCCCGCCGAACCCGGCGACCAGCGCCTGCCACAGCCCGCCGAGGGACGCGACGTGCACCCCGGCGTCGGTGTTGTGGTGCAGGTCGGCCAGATCGACGTACAGCGCGGACCGGAAGTACCGCTCGGCCAGCTCCGCGTAGCCCACCTCGGCGGCGATGATCGACTGGACGACCGCCGACAGCGTGGAGTCGCCCGTGGTCAGCGGATCGTAGTACTCGAAGTCGGCCCGCTTCTCCTCGAGGCTGAACTCGTCCCCCTGCAGGTAGGCGGCCAGCACGATGTCGGCCTGCTTCAGCACCTGGTGCCGGTAGATCACCAGCGGGTGGTAGTGCAGCAGCAGCGGACGCTTGTCCGGCGGCGTGTTGGGCAGGTCCCACAGCTCCTTGGACAGGAAGTCGTCATCCTGCGGGTGGATGCCCAGCCGCTCGTCGTAGGGGACGTGCATGGCCTCCGCCACGCGGGCGAACTCCTCGATCTCCTCCCCGGTCAGCGACAACCTGTCCAGCACGCGGGCGTAGGCGTCCAGGTCGTGCTCCTCGATCCAGCGCAGGTTGCGGACGGCTGCGCGCAGGTTCGCCCTGGCCATCACGTTGGTGAACAGGTTGTCGTTCACGACCGCCGTGTACTCGTCCGGGCCGGTCACGCCGTGGATGTGGAACTGCTCGTCGTCGTTGTCGGTCCGGCGCCAGAAGCCCAGGTCGGCCCACAGTCGTGCGGTCTCCACGAGGATGTCGATCGCCTCGCGGATCAGGAAGTCGCGATCGCCGGACGCCGCCACGTACTGCGACACGGCGTGCGCGATGTCGGCGTCGATGTGGTACTGCGCGGTCCCCGCCGCGTAGTAGGCGGACGCCTCCTCGCCGTTGATCGTGCGCCACGGGTAGAGGGCGCCGCGCTGGTTGAGCTCTCCGGCCCGTCGCCGCGCCGCGTCCAGCATCGTGTAGCGGAACCGCAACGCATTCCGGGCGTAGCCGGGGGAGGTGTAGGTGAGGAACGGTACGACGTAGATCTCGGTGTCCCAGAAGTAGTGGCCGTCGTACCCCGAGCCGGTCTCGCCCTTGGCCGGGATCCCCGCGCCCTCCGCGCGCGCCGCGGCCTGGACCAACTGGAACAGGTTCCAGCGGACCGCCTGCTGGATCGCCGGCTGGTTCTCCACGACGACGTCGCTGCGTTCCCAGAAGGCGTCCAGCCACTCCCGCTGGCGGGCCAGGATGGCCCGCGGGCCGGACTCCGCCGCCCGGTCGAGGGTGCGCCGGCAGCGGTCGATCAGCTCCAGCGGAGGCACCACCCGGGAGGTGTGGTAGCTCACCGTCTTGGTGATCCGGGTGGTGGTGCCGCGGGTGCCGTTGATCCGGTACACGTGCTTGGCGATGTCGTCGTCGACGAGCGTCCGCATCTCGTGGGAGTCGGTGGTCTCGATGGTGTGGTCGGCGGCCACCGCGAGGGTCATCCCGGACGCGGCCACACGGTAGCCGAGGACGGCGCGCCCACTGCCCTCCCACTTTGAGACCGGCTCGAGGACGCGTCCGGGCAGCTGCGCGGCGCGGCGCGGGTCCCAGCCGGCGCCCATCGCTGCGGAGGGCACATGGAACTCGTCCTGGCCGTCCTGCCGGTTCAGGATCTCGCAGCTGACCACGATCGGGGCGTCGGCGTCGAGCAGCGTGATCTCGTAGTCCATCAGCGCGAGATGCCGCTCGGCCAGCGACACCATCCGACGCGACCGCAGCTGGACCAGCTTTCCGCCGGGCGTGCGCCAGAGCAGTTCGCGGACCAGGACGCCGTCGCGGAACGACAGCGTGCGCTCGTACCGGCGCAGGTCCGCCACGCTCAGCAGGAGCGGTTCGTCGTCCACGTAGAGCCGCATGATCTTCGCGTCCGGGACGTTCACGATCGTCTGGCCGACCTTCGCGAAGCCGTAGGCGTCCTCGGCGTGGTGGATCGGCCAGACCTCGTGGAAGCCGTTGATGAAGGTGCCGTGGGCGTAGGCGTCCCTGCCCTCCTCCACGTTGCCGCGCAGGCCGAGGTAGCCGTTGGCGACCGAGAACAGGGTCTCGGTGACCCCGAGATCGGTCCCGTCGTAGCGGGTCTCGCGCAGCGCCCACGGGTCGATCGGGAACCGGGTGCGGTCGAGCGGGTCGAAGACGTCGCTGGTCACGGGCACCTCCCGGGTGTGGCTGGTGCAGAGGCTACTGCGGGCCCACCGGTCGGCGACAGGTGCCCGAGGCTCAGTCCGGACCGAATTGGGGACGGTTCTCTACTCGGTCCACCTGGCGGGGGTGGACCGAGTAGAGAACCGTCCCCCATTCGGTCCAGTCCCCGATTCGGTCCGCAGCGGTCGTGTCAGTCTCGATCGGCCTGACCAGCCGCAGCTCGGTGCTTCCTCAGCCGGTGGTGTGGTGGACGTAGCACCAGCGCCAGTCCTCGCCGGGCTGGGCGGACTGCATCACCGGATGCGTGGTGGCGCGGAAGTGTGCAGTGGCATGCCGACCCGGCGAGGAATCGCAGCAGCCGACGTGCCCGCACTCCAGGCACTGCCGCAACGCCACCCAGGTGAGGCCCTCCGCCAGGCACTCCGGGCAGGCCCGGGCCGGCTCGATCGCGGCGACCGGGTAGCGGTCGAGGTCGGCGCAGCCCTCGCCGGTGCGGTGGACGCCGGCCGGCGCGGGCGCGTCCGTCCGCTCGGGCTGCGCGTCGTCGATCATCGACTCCTCCAGGTCGAGGGTGGCCAGCACGTCCGCCACGACCTCCGACGGCACCTGGCCCAGCGAACGGATCTGCAGCACCCGCTCACGCTCGGCGGCCAGGAGTTCGGTGCGGACGCGTGCGTACAGCTCGCTCGGCGTCTCCTGCTCGGCGACCGTGTCGAGCCGCTCCCAGGCGGCGAAATTGCGCTGCTCGCTGCGCTGGCGGATCAGGTCGCGGACGCCGTGCGGGTCGTCGAACTCCAGCTCCGCCAGCCGCTCCTCCGCGGCGGCGGAGGCCTGGTCGAGCAGCGTCGCGCGGGCCAGGGCGTCCTCCCTCGGGTCGGGCGAGCGAACGCGGAGCCGCCGCACCAGCCATGGCAGCGACAGTCCCTGGATGAGCAGGGTGCCGGCGACGACGGTGAACGCGGCGAGCAGGAGCACCTCGCGGTACGGGGTCTGGGTGGGGATGACGAACGCCGCGGCCAGCGTGACCACGCCCCGCATGCCCGCCCAGCCGAGGACGAACGTGTTGGCCGCCGGCGGCTTCTCCCCCGAGGCGAGGTCACGCGGGCGGATCAGCAGGTAGCGGGCCGGGAACACCCAGGCCAGCCGGAGCACGATCACCGCACCCAGCGTGGCGAGGCAGACGCCCAGGACGAGCCCGAGCGGGACGCCCGAGCGGACCACATCCCCGATGATCCACTTCGCCTGCAGGCCGATCAGGGCGAAGACGGCGTTCTCCAGGACGAAGGCGAGCGTGCGCCAGTTCGTCCGCTCGGTGACCCGGGACTTCGCCGTCTGCAGCAGCGGGGCCTTGTGGCCCAGCAGCAGCCCTGCGACCACCACGGCGAGCACGCCGGAGGCGTGCACGGCCTCGGCCGCGAGGTAGGCCACGAACGGCACGACGAAGGAGACGGCGGTGTCCAGGACGGGGTCGGTGATCCGGGGCCGGAACCAGGCGACGACCTTGAAGGTGACGAAGCCGGCCAGTGCGCCGCCGCCGGCGGCGAGCAGGAAATCTCCGGCGACCTGCCAGGCGGTGACGCCCGCACCGATCGCCGCGACCGCGGTCCGCAGGGCGACCAGCGCGGTGGCGTCGTTCAGCAGCGACTCGCCCTCCAGGATGGTGACCAGCCGGCGGGGGAGCCCGATCCGGCGTCCGATGGCGGTGGCGGCGACCGCGTCCGGAGGTGCGACCACGGCGCCGATCGCGAAGGCCGCCGGCCAGCCGATGGCCGGCAGCAGGGCGTGCACGACCACGCCGACGCCGAGGGTGGTGAAGGCGACCAGCCCGATCGACAGCAGCAGGATCGTCCGGCGGTTCCGGGCGAAGTCGACCAGCGAGGTCTGGACGGCCGTCGCGTAGAGCAGCGGCGGAAGCAGCCCGAGCAGGACGACCTCCGGCTCGAGGTGCACCTCGGGGACGCCGGGCAGGTAGCTGACCGCGACGCCGGCGACGATGAGCAGCAGCGGCGTCGGGACGCCGATCCGCCCGGCGAGGGCGGCGCCGGCGAGGACGCCGACCAGCAGCACGACCACGAACAGGGCGCTCTCCATCGCGTCATTCTCGCTGTGGGCACCGCTGCACGGAACCCGTCTCGGCCGGGGCCCGCAGTCGCCGCGATCCCCCGGCCGGTGCCCCCGACCCACAGCGAGCTCCATGGCAGACGCACAGCGGGCTCACCGGAAACCGCGCTGTGCTGGGTGCAGGAGGACATCATGAGCACCTACCAGAACTATCCCGGCACCGGCTCGGACCCGGTCGAGCGCTACCGCTACCTGCTGCGGACGGCATCGCCGGAACAGATCGAGCAGGCACACGCGGAGGCATTCGCGCAGCTGGACGCCGAGGAGCGCCGGCAGGTGCTGCAGGCGCTCGCGCGGACCGAGGAGGTGCCGAAGGACGACTCGCCGGCAGCACTGGCCCGGTCGGCCACCCGGCTGGAGGTGCGCAGGCCCGGCGCGCTGGACCAGCTGTTCGGCGGCTACGGAGCCGGCCGCACGGTGCTGGCGTCCCTGGCGGCCGGCTTCGTCGGCTCGGCGGTGTTCGACCTGCTCTTCGACCGCCCCGGAGGCATCTTCGGCTTCGGACGTGGCCTGTTCGGTTTCGGCGGCGGCTGGGGCGGCCACGGCTTCGGCGGCCCCGGCGGCTTCGGGGGTGGTCCCGGTGGTTTCGGGGGTGGTCCCGGTGGTTTCGGGGGTGGTCCCGGCGGTTTCGGGGGTGGTCCCGGCGGCCCCTAGTCTCCCGGCCCGCCGGGCGGGTCACGAAGGCCCCCGGTTGTCCCGCCGCTCGCAGGGGCGGCTAGGCGAACAGCTCTGCCGCGGTGGTGACGCCGGCCTCCCGGCCCGGGGCGGACTGGAACTGCCAGTACAGGTTC
>NZ_JASGES010000036.1:0-5983 GCF_047606205.1 Propionicimonas sp.
CAGCCAGGCCAGCCGCCGCCCGCGCTCGCCCTGGCCGCCCGGCCGGACCGCTTCCGCCGGGGCGGCGGCCGCACCTCCACTCACGAGAGTTAAGTTACCTTAACTTTGCGGGTTCCGCGGTCGGGACCGGACGCTGGTACGGCTCGCTCACACCGACCCGGAGCTCACCACCACCCGGCCGCGCAGGATCACGACGGACGGGTGCCGGGTGACCTCTGGCTGGAGACGCGGATCGGCGGCGTAGGCGACGAGGTCCGCCCAGCCGCCGTCGGCCGGCGGAGGAGCGCCCAGCCACGCCCGGGCCCGCCAGGACGCGGCGCCGAGCGCGAACTCCGTCCCGCCGACGCCGGCGAGCAGCTCGATCTCGGTGCCGATCAGGCCGTGGTGGACGGTGCCGCCCGCGTCGGTGCCCGCGAAGACCGGGACGCCCGCGTCCACCGCGGCCCCGATCGTGGCGAGCCGGCGTGCGTGCAGGGCTCGCATGTGGCTCGCGTAGGCAGGGAACTTCGCCTCGCCCGCGTCCGCGAAGCCCGGGAAGTTCTCCAGGTTGACCAGGGTGGGCACCAGGGCCACCCCGCGTTCGGCCATCAGGGCGATCGTCGAGTCGTCCAGCCCGGTGCCGTGCTCGATGCCGTCGATGCCCGCCCGAACGAGCTCGTGGACCGACTCCTCGCCGAAGCAGTGCGCGGTGACGCGCACACCGAGTTCGTGTGCCCTCGCGATGGCGGCGGCGGCGATCCCGGCCGGCCACAGCGGTGCGAGGTCACCGGCGTTCCGGTCGATCCAGTCGCCGACCAACTTCACCCAGCCGTCCCCGCGTCGGGCCTGCCGCTCGACCTCCGCGACCAGCTCGTCGGGGTCGACCTCCTCGGCGTAGTTGCGGATGTAGCGCATCGGACGCGCGATGTGCCGACCCGCGCGGATGATCCGGGGCAGGTCCGGGCGTTCATCGATCCAGTGCGAGTCGACCGGCGAGCCGGCATCGCGGATGAGCAGGGTGCCGGCGTCCCTGTCGGTGCGGGCCTGGTCCTCGGCGACCTCCGCCGGCACGGCGCCCCGGGCGCCCAGACCGATGTGGCAGTGCGCATCGACCAGGCCCGGCATGATCCAGGCGCCCCGGCACACCGTCACCGCGCCGGCGACGGGTTCGGTGCGGATCACCCCCTCGGACACCCACAGATCGCGCACCTCGCCGTCGGGCAGCAGGACGCCGTTCAGGTGCAGCGGCACCCTCTCCGGCGCGCCGGATCCCGCAGCCACCACCGCGTGCTCGTGCGCGAAGAACTCCGGCTCCCCGAGCCCTGGCGGCGCGTGGTGGTGGCTCATCGCTCGCGGCTAGCGGGGGCCGGTGTTCTTGGGGTTGAACAGCTGCTGCAGTTCGGCCGGCAGCTGGAACTCGCCGACCGCCTTGGCGAGATCGGCCTCGGTCGGCACCTGCTGGCCGAACGCCGACGGCGCCTGCGGCGCGGAGGGCAGCGCTGCGGGACCTCCCGAGCGCTTGGCCGGGTTGCCGGACACCTTGTGGTTGCCCTTCTTCTTCCTGGCCTGCTGCTTGGCCGCCGGCCGCCGTGCACCCGGCATGCCCGGCATCGAACCGGCCATGCTTTGCATCATCTTGCGGGCCTCGAAGAAGCGGTTCACCAGCGAGTTCACGTCGGAGACCTTCGTGCCGGAGCCGGCCGCGATCCGGGCGCGGCGGGAACCGTCCAGGATCTTCGGGTTCGTCCGTTCGGACGGCGTCATCGAGTAGATGATCGCCTCGATCCGATCGATCTCCTTCTCGTCGATGTTGTTGATCTGGTCCTTCATCTGGCCCATCCCCGGCATCATGCCGAGGATCTTGGACAGCGGACCCATCCGGCGGACGGCCTGCATCTGCTGAAGGAAGTCGTCGAGGCCGAACTCGCCCCCGCCCGACATGAGCTTCTGGGCCGCCTTCGCCGACTGTTCGGCGTCGAAGGTCTTCTCGGCCTGCTCGATCAGGGTGAGGATGTCGCCCATGCCGAGGATCCGGCTGGCCATCCGGTCGGGGTGGAAGGCGTCGAAATCGCCCAGACCCTCGCCGTTGGAGGCGAACATGATCGGCTTGCCGGTGACGCGCGCGATGGACAGCGCGGCACCGCCGCGGGCATCGCCGTCCAGCTTGGACAGCACGACGCCGTCGAATCCGACGCCGTCGGCGAACGCCCGTGCGGTGTTCACCGCGTCCTGGCCGATCATCGCGTCGACGACGAACAGGATCTCGGTGGGGTTGACGGCGTCGCGGATGTCGGCGGCCTGCTGCATCAGCTCCGCGTCCACGCCCAGCCGGCCGGCGGTGTCGACGATCACGACGTCGTACAGCTTGCTCATGGCCTGCAGGATCGACGCCCGCGCGACCGCGACCGGGTCGCCGACGCCGTTGCCGGGTTCGGGGGCGTAGACGTGGACACCTGCGCGCTCGCCGACCACCTGCAACTGGGTGACCGCGTTCGGGCGCTGGAGGTCGGCGGCGACGAGCAGCGGGGAGTGGCCCTGCTCCTTCAGCCACGTACCGAGCTTCCCTGCCAGCGTGGTCTTGCCGGAACCCTGCAGGCCGGCCAGCATGATCACCGTCGGCGGGCGCTTGGCGAACCGCAGTGGACGCGCCTCGCCGCCCAGGATCGCGATCAGCTCGTCGTTGACGATCTTGACGATCTGCTGCGCGGGGTTCAGCGCAGCGTGGATCTCGGCGCCGGCCGCGCGCTCACGGACGGCCCCGATGAACTCCTTGACGACGCCGAGGTTGACGTCCGCCTCGAGCAGCGCCAGGCGGATCTCCCGCGTCGTCGCCTCGATGTCGGCGTCGGTCAGCCGGGTCTTGCCGCGCAGGTTGCGGAACGCCGCGGACAGGCGGTCGGAGAGGGTGTCGAACAAGGGGATACCTCACGCTCGGGAACTCGGGACATCCTACCGGCCCCCGGCTCCGACCCATCCGCCGCACCGGACCGAATGGGGGACGGTTCCTTTCTCGGTCCATCGGCGGGAAGTGGACCGAGTAGAGAACCGTCCCCAACCCGGTCCAGAGTCATCCGCCGCACCGGACCGAATGGGGGACGGTTCCTTTCTCGGTCCATCGGCGGGAAGTGGACCGAGTAGAGAACCGTCCCCAACTCGGTCCAGAGTCAGAGGAACAGCTGGACCAGGACGAGGTCGAGCCAGCGGTCGAACTTGCGGCCGACCTCGGGGAGCCGGCCGACCTCGACGAAGCCGAGCGAACGGTGCAGGGCCGTCGACGCCTCGTTGTCGGCGCTGAGTCCCCCGATCAGGGCGTGGACGCCGTCGGCGCGCGCGGCGTCGATGATCGCGACCAGCAGCGCGCGTCCGATGCCCTTCCCCTGGTGGTTGGGGTGGACGTAGACGCTGTGCTCCATCGTCCCCGCGTAGCCGGCCTTCGGCCGGAACGGGCCGTAGGCGGCGTAGCCCACGACCACCCCGTTGTCGTCGGCCACCATCACCGGATGCCCGTGCCCGGCCTTGGTCGCGTACCACTCGGCGTGCTCGACCGGCGTCCACGGCACCAGGTCCCAGCTGGCGGTCGTGTGCACGACGGCGTCGTTGTAGATCTCCAGCAGCGCGGGCAGATCGGCCGGACGCGCCGCGCGGATCCGCATCACGACTCCGCGAGGAGCGCGTCGACGAAGCCCTCCGGCTCGAACGGCGCGAGGTCGTCGGGGCCCTCACCCAGCCCGATCAGCTTCACCGGCACCCCCAGTTCGCGCTGCACGGGCACGACGATGCCACCCTTCGCCGACCCGTCCAGCTTCGACAACACGATGCCGGTCACGTCCACCACCTCTGCGAACACCCTGGCCTGGGCGAGGCCGTTCTGGCCGGTGGTGGCGTCGATCACCAGGAGCACCTCCGTCACCGGGGCCTTCCTCTCGATCACCCGCTTGATCTTGCCGAGCTCGTCCATCAGGCCGGTCTTGGTGTGCAGGCGTCCGGCCGTGTCGACCACCACGACGTCGACGCCCTCGGACAGACCCTTCTCCACCGCGTCGAACGCGACCGACGCCGGGTCGCCGCCCTCCGGCCCGCGCACGACCGGGACGCCCACGCGGGAAGCCCAGGTCTGCAGCTGGTCGGCCGCGGCGGCGCGGAAGGTGTCGGCCGCGGCCAGGACCACGGAGTGGCCGTCGGCGACCAGCACCCGGGAGAGCTTGCCGATGGTCGTGGTCTTGCCGGTGCCGTTCACCCCGACGACCAGCACGACCCCCGGCAGCCCGCCGGCGCCGGTGACCCTCAGGCTGCGATCCGCGTCCGTCCCCACCAGACGCAGGAGCTCGCGGCGCAGGACGTCCTTCGCCTTCGCGGGATCGGAGGTGCCGTCGATCGAGAGTTCACGCCGCAGCGCGGTGATCAGCTCGTCGGTCGGCCCGACGCCGAGGTCGGCGGTGATCAGGGTCGCCTCGAGGTCCTCCCACGCCTCCGCGTCCAGCCGGTCGGCCGACAGCAGGCCGAGCAGACCGCGAGCGAACGGGTTGTTGCTCGCGCTCAGCCGGCGGCGCAACCGGGCCAGCCGGGACGAGGGCGGCTCCGGCGTCTCCACCGCGACGGGCTGCGGGGCCGGCTCCGCGACGACCTCCGTGGGCGCCGCTGCGGCGGACGGGACCGGCTCGGCCGGGGACACCGGCGAGGCCGGCAGCTCGGGGGTGGACGGGGGCGCGGGCAGTGCCCTACGGCGGCCGACAACGATGGTGATCGCGGCCACGACGAGCACGACCGCGACGGCGGCCATCAGGTACCAGAAGATATCCACCGGCTCATGGTAGGCAGGACCGGGCGGTTCCCCGCACCGGCGTCAGCGCTTGGGCGGCTCTGTGGCCGAGGACGCGCTGCGTGCGGAGGAGGCGCTGCGCGGCAACTCGTCGAAGAAGTCGACCAGGCCCTGCGGCGGGTCGGCGTCCCCGTTCAGGTGCCGCGCGGTGTTGGCCAGGACGTTGGCGACCTCGGGGGCGCGATCGGCAAGGCTGCCGCGCATCCCGACGGCCACGACCGCGATGATGCACAGGGCGATCGCCACAATCGCCACGGTGATCACCCAGTAGGTCACGCCGACACCCTTCCGCCGAGGAACGCCTTCATTATGCCCGAGCGGTCTCGGCGGGCCCGGGGCGGAAGAGCCGCTCTCAGCCTTCCCTCAGGCGCTGGCTGATCACGGCGGAGACCCCGTCGGACCGCATCGTCACGCCGTACAGAGCGTCGGCGATCTCCATCGTGCGCTTCTGGTGGGTGATCACCAGCAGCTGGCTGTTGGCCCGCAATTCTTCGTAAATCTCCAGCAAACGGCCCAGGTTGGTGTCGTCGAGCGCCGCTTCGACCTCGTCGAGGATGTAGAAGGGACTCGGCCGGGCCTTGAACAGCGCGACCAGGAAGGCCACCGCGACCAGCGAGCGTTCGCCGCCGGACAGCAGCGACAACCGCTTGACCTTCTTGCCCGGCGGTCTCGCCTCCACTTCGACGCCGGTGGTCAGCCACTCCCCCGGCTCGGTCAGGACCAGGCGTCCCTCGCCGCCGGGGAACAGCCGGGAGAACGACTCCTCGAAAGCCTTCTCGACATCGGCGTACGCCGCGGCGAACACCTCCTGGACCCGGGTGTCGACGTCGGCGATGATCCCGTTCAGGTCGTCCCTGGTCTTGCGGAGGTCGGCCAGCTGCTCGGCGAGGAAGGTGTGCCGCTCACTCAGCGCGTCGAACTCCTCCAGCGCCAGCGGGTTCACCTTGCCCAGGACAGCCAGGTCACGTTCGGCGGCGCGCAGCCGCTTCTCCTGCTCCGCGCGCACGTACGGGACGGGATCGGGACGCGGGTCGTCCTCGGTCAGCGGCCTGCCGTCGGCCCCGACGAGCACCGGCACCGGCACCTCGGGTCCGTAGTCGGCGACCAGCGCCTCGGCCTCGAGGCCGAGTTCCGCCAGCGCCCGCTCGGCGAGGGCGTCGATCTTCATCTGCTGCTGGGCACGCG
>NZ_JASGES010000037.1:0-9688 GCF_047606205.1 Propionicimonas sp.
ACGGCCACGGCGAGGAGCGCACCTCCCCGCACGATCAGCGCCGCGGCCCGGTGCGGTTCGGCCCGGCCGGGCCCTCCGGTCGCGCGCCGCACCGCGTCCTCGAAGGACGTCCGGCCACCGGGAGGCGTGCCGACGAAGTCGCGCAGGTCGTCCTCCCTGCCCACGGCTTCGTGCACGAGGCTGCCGACGAGCGGGCGGGCGATCTCGGCACGCACCGGGGTGACCAGCCCCACCCACAGGCTGGCCAGCCGCGGTGTCAGCACCGGCACCGAGACGACCAGCCTGCCGCCCAGGCCGGTGACGCGGGCGTAGCCACGGATCATGTCGGCGTAGGTGAGGACATCGGGCCCGCCGATGTCGAAGCTGCGGTTGAGGTGTGCCGGCAGCAGCGCGGCGCCGACGAGGTCGTACAGGACGTCGCCGACCGCGATCGGCTGGATCCGGTTGCGCAACCACTTCGGGCCCACCATGACCGGCAGCCGCTCGGTGAGGTACCGCAGCATGTCGAAGCTGGCCGAGCCTGCACCCAGCACGACTCCGGCCTGCAGGACCGCGGTCGGGACCCCCGAACCGAGCAGCACCCTGCCCACCTCCACGCGGGAGCCCAGGTGCGGCGACAACGGCCCGTCCGGGTGCAGTCCGGAGAGGTAGACGATCCGGCCGGTCGCGGCCCTGCGCGCGGCGGCGGCGAAGCCCTCGGCCAGGCGCCGGTCGCGGACGACGAAGTCCCGGCCGCCGCCCATGGAGTGCAGCAGGTAGTACGCGACCTCCACCCCGACCAGGGCACGGTCGAGGACGGCGGGGTCGGCCGCGTCGCCCTCGACGACGTCGACCCGGTCGTACCACTCCCGCGCGGCCAGCCGCGTCGCGTCCCTGCACAGGACGCGGACCGCCCATCCGCGGTCCAGCAACTCGGGCACCAGCAGGCCCCCGATGTAGCCACTCGCGCCCGTGACGAGGGCCCGGGGTCGTGCGGTCATCTCAACTCCCAGCGGGTAGGGCGAACGCGAGCCCGAACAGCATCCCGAGACTCCAGGTGAGGTGGGTCACCACTGGCCCCAGTACCCCGCCGGTGACCCTTCGCTGCCCACCGGTGACCAGGCCGAGCACGACGGCGGCGAACACGAGCAGGGGCACTCCACTCGCGACGGAGGCCAGCGCGGAGCCGAGCGCCGCACCGGCAACGGCCCGGCGCGGGGGGAGGGCGGCGAACAGGGCGCCCCGGAAGAACAGCTCCTCGGCGACGCCGTTGAGCGCGGTCAGCACGGCGATCAGAGCGAGCGACCCGTACCGCGCATGGTCGAGCAGGTGCTGGACGGGGTCCCGCAGCACCGGGAGTCCGGCGGTGACGACGGCACCGGCGAGGAACACCCCCAGCAGCAGCACGCCGAGGGCCAGGGCCTGGACGACGCCGCGGCTCTGGCGCGCCCCCGCGCGGCTGCGGGCCCGGCCCAGGTGCAGCGGGCCCGATCCGAGCGCTCCCCCCACCCAGATCGCCGCCAGGACCAGCGTTCCCGCGGGGAACAGCGGATCCCCGGGCGCGAGCCGCAGCGTCCAGCCCAGGCACACCGCCCCGGCGACGAGGGTCGCACCGACGACGGCGCGGCGGCGCCGGACGATCGACGGCGGGTCGAGCGGCAGGGTCGCGACCGGGTCGAGCAGGGCGGCGCGCAGGAACCTGTGCAGCTCGGCGAAGGGGTTCGGCAGGCCGGCCGGGCGCAGGACCGTCCGGCGGGAAGGCACGCCGGCGGGACGGCCGCCGCCGGCCCCGGGAGCCTGCTTGTCCGCCATGGGCCTCCTCACCCCGCCTTGACCCAGCGTTACCCCCTCGGAGCGGCCGGCACCCCGCTCCCGCAGCCGGGATTGGGACGGATGGCCCGCCCGGCGCGCCGGGGACGTCGTCGTCGCGACGGGATCGACCCAGGCCTGGCCGGCTTCACCCGGCCGGACGGCGCGCGACCCAGGTGTGCAGGATCCCCCGCTGCCAGCCGGTCGCGTCCCGGTGTGCGACCTCGGTGAAGCCGGCACCCACCAGGCGATCGGCGAGCTCGGCGGTGCTGTCGAAGTCGAGGACGCTGCGCCACAGGTAGCCGTAGAGCCGGGGCGAACCGTGCACGAGCCGGGCGAGCGGGACCACGACCAGCCGGCAGACCAGGGTCCAGGCCAGCACCGCCGACCGGCGCCCCGCCACGGAGTACTCCTGGACGACCAGCCAGCCACCGGGGGCGAGCCGGTCGCGGATGATCCGGAGCACCTCGTCCCTGCCGTCCTCGGGGATGTTCCGAACCAGGTAGGCGGCGAGGGCTCCTGCGGCGGACGGCAGGCCGAGGCCCGGCAGCGCCTCCGCCGTGGCGTGGACGAACTCCACCCCGGCCGGCCACGGCTTCGCCCTGGCCCGGGCGAGCATGCCGGAGGAGGCGTCCACCGCGACCACCCTGAGGTCGTCCCGGGCCGCCACCAGGGCGGCCGTCGAGGCGCCCGAGCCACAGCCGAGGTCGAGCACGAGCGGGGCCGGGCCGGCGCCGATCCGCTCGACCAGGGCCTGCGCGGCCGCTCGCAGGTGGCGGTGGTAGCCGGGGTTGAGCCGGGTCAGCAGGTCGTAGCGCCCAGCGGCACGGTCGAACGCGTCGTCCAGACCGGGGGTGGTCCTCATCCGGCGCCTCCGCCGAGGTCCAGCCGGAACCCGCGCAGGCGGTAGCCCTCGATCAGGTCGTCCCAGCCGAGGACCGGCGCCGCGGCGATCCGGGGCCGCAACGCGAGGAGCCGGCGGAGCAGGACGTCGGCCTCGAGGATCGCCAGCGGCTGGCCGGGGCAGCGGTGCGCGCCGTCGCCGAAGCTGAGCCCCGCGGCATTCGTTCCCTGCGGCAGCGGCCGGCCGGGACACAGCCGGAGGCCGTCCTCACCGAACCTGCCGGGGTCGGCGTTCGCCTGCCGGACGCCCACGTCGATCAGGTCCCCGGGTTCGATCGTCCACCGCTGCCCGGCGTGGGTGATCTCGACCTCGGCCTGCGCGCGCCGGTAGAGGTGGCCAACCACCGGCTCCAGCCGGATCACCTCGTTCAGGATCGCCGCCCGCTCGACCGCACCCGCGGTGAGGTAACGATCGCGCAGCGGGGGGTTCGCCAGCAGATGGAGGCAGGCCATCGAGATGAACTCCCTGGTGGTGACCATGCCCGCGGTCCCGTAGGTGATGCACTCGAGCAGGATGTCGGCGTCGGTGTAGCCCTCCGCGATCAGGTGGCTGATCACGTCGCCGCTCGGACGGCGCCGCCGCGCGCGGATGGCCGGACGGACATCGGAGAAGAAGAACCGCACGATCGGGACCAGCCCGTTCCTGGCGGCGAGGGCCCACTGCCGCCGGGTGCGGCCGAGGTCGGGGCGGGTGATGTCGAGCGGCGGCTGAGTGAAGAAGGCGACCAGCCTTCGTGCCATCGCGGGGACGGGCGAGGCGGTCAGCCCGACGACTCCCGCCGTGACCTCCACCGAGTAGTGCAGCGCGAGCTCGTCCAGCACGATCGAACCGTTCGCCGAGGCGGTGGCCAGGAGCCGATCGGCGCAGGCCTCCATGGCCGCGGCGTAGCGCTCCCCCACCACGGCGGGCGCGAAGAACCGGGCGACCTTGCTGCGCTGTTCGTCGTGCGGCGGGCCGTCGGAGATCAGGATCGGGTGGTGGGAGAGCCACCCCTTCGGGATCCACTCCGCGGTGAACCCGGCCTGGGTGGTTCGACCCCGCGCCCGCAGCACCTGCCGGGCCGGCTCCAGCGCGCGGATCCGCCACACCCGCCCCTCGCGCTCGACGGGCGGCTCGTCGCGCTCCCCGGGCTTGACCGCCCTGCGGAGGTCGGGAGCGTCCACCATGGCCACACGATAGCCACCGGGCCGACGGGAGGACCGTCAGTCGATCGACCGCCCGCCCTCACCCTGGTCACCCGCACGACCGTCGTCGGCGGTTCGGCAGGGCCCTTTGGCGATCCGGCGCAGGCAGGCGCCGGTCGCGGCCACGATCAGGTCCTCGTGCGGCCAGACGCTGCGGTCCAGCCGGGCGGTCACCCGCAGCGTCCCGGCGTAGCTCAGCGCGGCGAAGACGACGGTCACGTTGCCGAGGGCGGGGCTGACCGGGGTCAGCGACAGGACCCGGGCGCCGGCCAGCCGCACGGGGTGGGCGGGGCCGCGCAGGTTGGTGACCAGGCTGGTGATCGCCCGCTGGCGGGAGAACAGCGGTCGGTACCAGCCCAGCCGGCCCAGCGCGACGAGCACGAGCGACAGCGCCGGCGTGCCCGGGTAGCTGCGGGCGAGCAGCTTGCGCCGGCGGGTACGGCCCGCGACCCGGGCCAGCAGGGCACGGTCGTCCTCCCCGGGCCGCCGCAGCGGGACCGGGGCGACGAACGCACCCACCTGGTTGCGGCCCAGCCGGTTGCCGGGCTGCGGCTGCCCCGCGACCGGCACGCTCAGGCAGATCCGGCGCAACTGCTCGCCCCGCGCTGCGGCCGCGGCCCGCAGCGCCTCCGCGACGGCGAGCAGCACCGCGTCGTTCACGGTCGCGCCGGCAGCCCGGCTCGCCGCGCGCAGCGGCGCGAGCGGCACGTCGATCGACGCGATCCGGAAGCCGGAGGTGAGCGGCGTCAGCAACGACGTCGCGGAAACGCCGGGCGCCACGCCCGCGACCAGGCCGAGCGGGGCGAGCAGGGGGTTGGGCCGGCGCGCGGTGGGCAGGCCCGGACCGGAGGCGCCCACCAGGTCGCCGACGACGGCCATCGCGGACGCCCCGTCGAGCAGGGCGTGGTGGGCGAGGAAGAGCAGGTGGTGCCGGCCGGGCGAGTCCAGCACGACCAGGCGCCACAGCGGAACGTCCTCGGGCAGCCCACGAACGAGGATGCGCTCGCTCGCTCGCACCGGGTCGTCCACCCATTCGGTGACGATGTGGTCGGCGAGCCGCACCGGCACCGTCTCCCAGCCGGCCTTCCAGGTGGCGCGGCCGGACCGGACCAGCCGCCGTCGCAGCAGGGGCAGGCGCGGCAGCGACCCCGTGACGGCGTCCCGGAGCACCGCCTCCCCGACCGGCCCGTCGAGTTCGGCCAGGACCCCGATCAGGCGCTGGTCGGGCCCGACGTCACCGGCCAGCTCCGCCGCATCCCCGAGGGAGAACCGCTCCACCCACCCGATTGTGGTGCAGCGGGGCCGGCCGCGCCGCCGCGTCCACTCCGGACGCGGCCGCGGCGGGAGCTGCCGGCAGACACAACGCCCCCACTGTGAGATCGTCCACCGAACGTGGTGCACTGGTTCACACCCTGCCGCGGCGACCAGCCAGGAGGAGGAAGGCATGACCGGCAATCCCTCCGGACTGAGCGTCTGGGCGCTGCCCGGGATCCCGGAGATCCGGGCGGGCGACGACCTGGTCGGCGTGGTCCTCGCCTCGATCGCGCTCGACGGACGGCCCCTGGCCGACGGGGACGTCCTCGTGGTGACCTCCAAGATCGTCTCGAAGGCGGAGGGCAGGGCGATCCGGGCGCTCGACCGCGAGGCGGCCATCGATGCCGAGACCGTACGGGTCGTGGCCAGCCGGACCGGAAAGGACGGGCGGGTCACCCGCATCGTCGAGAACCGGCTGGGTGTCGTCGGCGCCGCGGCCGGGGTGGACGCGTCCAACACGGCCCCGGGCACGGTGCTGCTGCTGCCGGAGGATCCGGACCGTTCGGCCCGCGAGCTCGCCGAGGCGCTGCGGACGCGGACCGGGGCACGCCTGGGGGTGATCGTGAGCGACACCCTCGGCAGGGCGTGGCGGGACGGGCAGACCGACATCGCGATCGGCGCGGCCGGCGTCCACGTCTTCGACGACCTGCGTGGCCGGGTGGACTCGGCGGGCCGGCCGCTGCGCGTGACCCGGCCGTGCCTCGCCGACGAACTGGCCGCCGCGGCCGATCTCGTGAAGGGCAAGACGGGCGGGTTCCCCGTCGCCGTCGTCCGCGGCCTGCCCGGCGCGGTCGGAGACCTCGACCTGCCGGGGGCGTCCAGCATCATCCGGGAGGCGGCCAGCGACCTGTTCCGGCTCGGGAGCGCGGAGGCGGAGCGGCTCGGCTACGAACGGGGGTACCGGGACGCGCAGGCGGCGAAAGTCCCGACGACACCGGAGGCAGACTGATGACACTGACACTGGGCTACAAGGCGTCCGCCGAGCAGTTCGGGCCGCGGGAGCTGGTGGAGCTCGCCGTCGCGGCCGAGCAGCACGGGTTCGAGTCGGTCGCCACCAGCGACCACTTCCAGCCCTGGCGCCACGACGGCGGCCATGCCCCCTTCTCGCTGGTCTGGGCCGCCGCGGTCGGTGAGCGGACGCGGTCGATCCGGATCGGCACCAGCGTGCTGACCCCCACCTTCCGGTACAACCCCGCCGTGATCGCGCAGGCGTTCGCCACGCTCGGCAGCCTCTACCCGGGGCGGATCTGGCTCGGCGTCGGGACCGGCGAAGCCCTCAACGAGATCGCCACCGGCTTCGCCGGCCCCGGCGAACAGGGCTGGCCCGAGTTCAGGGAACGGTTCGCCCGGCTCCGCGAGGCGGTCCGGCTGATCCGGGCGCTGTGGACCCAGGAACGGGTCAGCTTCACCGGCGAGTACTACTCCACCCACGACGCGTCCATCTACGACCGGCCCGGGACTCCCGTCCCGGTCTATGTGGCCGCCGGCGGCCCCGTGGTGGCGAAGTACGCCGGACGGGCGGGCGACGGCGTGATCGTCACCTCGGGCAAGGGCCGCGAACTGTACGCGGACAAGCTCGTCCCCGCGATCGCCGAGGGGGCGGCGGCCGCAGGCAGGGAGTTCACCGATCTCGACCGGATGATCGAGATCAAGCTCTCCTACGCCGAGGACCTCGACACCGCGCGGGAGAACACCCGGTTCTGGGCGCCGTTGGCGCTCAGCGCGGACCAGAAGCACGACATCACCGACCCGGTCGCCATGGAGGCCGCGGCGGACGCCCTGCCGATCGGCCAGATCGCGTCCCGCTGGATCGTCGGCAACGACCCGGACGCCGTCACCGCGGCGATCGGCGAGTACGTCGCGCTCGGCTTCACGCACCTGGTCTTCCACGCCCCCGGAGCGGACCAGCGGCGCTTCCTCGAACTCTTCGAACGCGACCTCGCACCCCGCCTGAGGTCGCTCAGCGCCGGGTGAGCCTGAGCACGGGGATGACCCGGGTCGTGTTCTGCTGGTAGGAACGGAAGCCCTCGCTGATCGCGGTGAACCGCGCCCACGCGCTGTCCCGCTGCTCACCCGTGAGCGCCTCGGCGTGCACCCGGACGGTGCCCTCGTCGGGGGTCTCGATCTCCACGTCCGGGTGGGCGAGCAGGTTGTGGTACCAGGCGGGGTTGTCCGGGGCGCCGGCCTTGGACGCCGCGACCAGCCACGCGTCGGCCGTGTCGCGCAGGCCCATCACCGGCGTGATCCGTTCCGCTCCGCTCCGGGCGCCGATGTGGTGCAGCAGCACCAGCCCGCGGCCGAACCTCGCCACCGTGCCGTTGTTCGTCCGGAACTCCTCGATGACGGCGTCGTTGAAGCGTGCGTACGGGTTGGCGTCCACATGGTCCTCCACAGCGTGACGGGATCAACCCGATGCTACAAGCCGGCGCGGCCCGGCCGGAGTGGGTAACCCTCGCCACCGGTCGGCCCGCGAGGGCCTCCCGCGGCGCGGCGCGCGGGGCTACCGTGGCCGGGGTACACAGTTCACGGAGGACGATCATGCGGTTCGGCATCCACTACCCCCACTTCTCCACGCCGTCGGATCCGGCGGCGCTCCCCGCGACGATCACGGCCGCGGCCATCAACGCGGAGCAGGGCGGGGCCGCGCAGTTCACGCTGATGGATCACTACTTCCAGCTGGACAGCATGGGCGGGGCGGGTGAGCCGATGCTGGAGGGCTACACGACCCTCGGGTTCCTGGCCGCCCGAACCGAACGGATCCCCCTCGGGCTGCTCGTCACCGGGGTGACCTACCGGCATCCGGGCCTGCTGGCCAAGATCGTGACGACGCTCGACATCCTCTCCGGTGGCCGCGCGATCCTCGGGATCGGCGCCGCATGGTACGAGCGCGAGCACCTCGGGCTCGGCGTGGCCTTCCCCAGCCTCAAGGAGCGCTTCGAGCGGCTGGAGGAGACCCTGCAGATCGTCTTGCAGATGTGGAGCGACAACGACGGCCCGTACCAGGGCAGGCACTACCAGCTCGCCGAGACGATCAACCTCCCGCAGGTGGTCTCGACACCCCGGCCGCCGATCCTGATCGGTGGAGGGGGTGAGCGGAAGACGTTGCGGCTGGTGGCGCAGTACGCCGACGCCTGCAACCTGTTCTCGATCGGTGCCGACGGGGTCGCCGCGAAACTCGACGTGCTGCGGCGCCACTGCGACGACCTCGGACGCGAGTACGACAGCATCCAGAAGACCATGATGGCCGGCGGCGACCCGCTCGGCGCGACCGACGCCTTCCTCGCCGACATGGAGCAGTACGCGGCCCTCGGCATCGACCTGGTCACCGTGATGCCGAGGGGCGAGCCGGCCTCCTTCGTCGAGGAGTTCGCGGAGCGGGTCGGGCCCCGGCTCGCCCAGCTCGGGCCCTCGTGACGCCGCCGGCCCGCCCGGCGGCCCGGTGAGCAGGCCGGAGGTGCCCGGTCGCGTCGTCGTCCTCTCCGGCGGCGTGGGCGGCGCACGGTTCACCCGCGGCCTGCTCGCCCACCTCGCCGGGTCGGACACCGCGGTCAGCGTGGTGGTGAACACCGGGGACGACCTGTGGCTGCACGGGCTGCGGATCTGTCCGGACCTCGACACCCTCGTCTACACCCTGGGCGGCGGGATCGACGAGGCCCGGGGCTGGGGCAGGAGCGAGGAGCACTACGTGGTCGCCGGCGAACTCGCCGCCTACGGGGCGGGCGGGGAGTGGTTCACCCTGGGCGACCGCGACCTGGCCACCCACATCGCCCGGACCGCAATGCTGCGCGAGGGCCGGACGCTCACCGAGGTGGCCCGGCGGCTCGCCGTCCGGTGGGGTGTCACCGCCGAGGTGCTGCCGATGAGCGACCAGGAGGTCGAGACCTGGATCGAACTCTGCGACCCCACTCCTGACGGCGAAACCCTCATCCATTTCGAGAGCTGGTGGGTGCGGCACCGGGCCGGGCTTCCGGCCCGGGGGTTCGTCCAGAAGGGGGTCGAGCGGGCGCGGCCCGCGCCCGGCGTCCTCGACGCGCTGACCGCCGCCGACCTGATCCTCTTCCCGCCCTCCAACCCGGTCGTGTCGATCGGCACCATCCTCGGCGTGCCGGGGATCGCCGACGCGGTGCGGTCCTCGGCGGCCCCCGTGGTCGGGGTGTCCCCGATCATCGGGGACGGACCGGTCCGCGGCATGGCAGGCGAGTGCCTGCGCGCGCTCGGGGTCCCGGTCACCGCCGCCGGCGTCGCCGGGTGGTACCACCGCACGCACGGGGTGCTGGACGCCTGGCTGGTCGACGAGTCGGACGCCGATCAGCTCGAGGAGGTCCGCGATCTCGGGCTGGTCGCGGCGGCCGTCCCGCTGTGGATGCGGGATCCGGCCACCACCGGGGCGCTCGCCGGCTGCGCGGTGGAGCTCGGCGCCCGGCTCGGCCGCTGAGCCGGTTTCGGCACGGAGCGGCGACCGCGCGGCCACCGTGCCGGTGTCGGTGACGCCCGCCAG
>NZ_JASGES010000038.1:0-23638 GCF_047606205.1 Propionicimonas sp.
ACCCGGCCGCGGAGGGCTGCCGGCAGCCGGCCGAGCCAGGCGCAGTCGAGGTCCGGGCCCGGGTTGGCCGCCGCCTCCCGTGCCGCCAGCTCGTCGAGCAGATCGGCGTCCTGCCTGGCCAGGTCCGCCGAGCGCGCCAGCGCCTCCGCCACTCCCGGGCCGAGCTCTGCCTCCAGCGCGGGCAGCAGCCGGGTCCGGACCCGGACGCGGGCGAAGCGGGCGTCGCCGTTGTGGGGGTCCGCCCACGGCAGGAGGCCCAGTTCGTCGCAGGCCTGCCGGGTGGTCGCCGCCCGTACCCCGAGCAGCGGGCGGACGAACCGGCCGCGGCGGGCGGGCATCCCGGCCAGCGATCGGGTCCCCGACCCGCGGGCGAGCCCGAGCAGCACGCTCTCGGCCTGGTCGTCGAGGGTGTGCCCGAGCAGGACGAGCTCGCCGGGCGAGGCGTGCGCGGCGAGCGCGGCGTACCGTGCCCTGCGGGCGGCGGCTTCGAGGCCGTCCCCGTCCGGCTCGACCGCCACGGTGAGCACCTGCGCCGGCACCCCGAGGGCGGCCAGCCCGGCCACGACGCCGGACGCCTGCGCGTCCGATCCGTCCTGCAGCCCGTGGTCGACGACCGCCGCACGGACGGCCGGCCCGGTGCGACCGCTGACGACGGCCGCGGCCGCGGCGAGCGCGAGCGAGTCGGGTCCCCCCGAGCACGCGACGACCGCGGGCGCATCGAGGACGGCCTCCACGGCCCGGACCACGAGCAGCGTCGCCGGGCCGAGCGCCCTGCGTGCCATCAGATCCGGTGCAGCCACAGCTGCGGGTCGTGGATCTCCGCCAGGGTCGGCAGCAGACCGGGCGCACTGAACGCCCGGTTCAGGGTGGGCACGCCCACCGCGTCGATCACCTGCCGGCAGAACTCCGCCCCGTCCCTGTACTGCTCGCGCTTGAGGTCGAGGCCGAGCAGGCGGCGCACCCAGGCACCCCAACCCTGAGCGTCGCGGCGGAGGTCGAAGGCCTGCCTGATCGAGGCGTAGCTCGGCACCACGGCGGTGCCGACGCGGTCCATCATGATGTCGGCATGGCCCTCCATCAGGGACATGACGGCGGTGACCTGGTCGAACGCCTCCCGCTGCGCGGGGTTGGCGATGAGGTCGCGGACGCTGGCGGGGCGGCCCGCCCGGGGCCAGCCGAACTGCAGTTCCTCCCCGGCGATGAGCTCCCCGAACAGCCCGAGCAGGTGGCTCCGCAGCCACGGCGCCTCGCCGAACTGGAACCGGTGGGTCTCCTCGTGCAGGCACACCCAGAGCCGGAAGTCGGCGGGAACGGCGTGGAGCTCCCGCTCCACCGCGACGACGTTGGGAGCGACGAGCAGGAGCCGCGGCGCCGCGACGAACGGGTCGAACTGGCCGAGGATGCGCTGGGCGAGGACGGCGAACACGCCTCCCGCCTGGGCCCCGAGTGCCTTCGCCCGGGCACCGTCGAGCGCCGAACCGGTCTCGATCGCACCGACGCCCTCGAGCATGGCGCGGGAGGACTCGCAGATGCTGCGGATCCAGGTCGCCCGGTCCACCACCAGCACGTCGGCCGGGGCGGGCCGTTCGAGCAGCGTGACCGCCGCCGCGTGTTCCTCCGCGCGCGCAGCCGCGTCCCTCAACTCGGCCACGACGGCGGTGATCTCGGCCGGGTCGAGTTCAGGCCCGGGCGGCACGAGCGACCGTCCGGCCATCGCCGCGAAGGTCCAGTCGACGGCCGGCAGTTGCTGCATGCCGACAACAGTACGGCCCGCCCGACCGCGCGCGGGGGCGGGGACGGTGGGGGAGCTCCGGGCGGTCAGCCCGCGCAGCCGCAGCGGACGAGGGTCGCGGCGGTCCGGTCGAGGAAGTTCTGCGTTGTGGTCTGCCCGACCGCGTCGTTGGCCATCACGGCGAACACCAGGCGGGTGCCGTCCTGCGTACTCAGGTAGCCGGCGAGCGCCCCGATGCCGGGCAGCGTCCCCGTCTTGGCGTGGACGTTGCCTCGCCCGATCCGCTCCGAGGAGTCGTTGAAGCGGTCCTTGAGCGTGCCGGACCTCCCCGCCACGGGAAGCGCGCGCGCCACGGTGGAGAGGCTGTCGGTGTCGAGGGAGAGCGCGACGGCCCTGGCGAGCACGGACGGGGTGACCCGCGACCTGCTCGAGAGGCCGCTGCCGTCGAGCAGGCGCATGCCGTCGTCCCACAGGTCGTGAGCGACCAGCCATGCCTTCACCGCACGGGTGCCCCCGGTGAAGCTCGGCTCCTCGCCGGTCGCGATGGCGACCTGGCGCGCGAGCACCTCGGCGGCGTGGTTGTCGCTGAGCCTCAGGGTCCGGGCGACGATCGTGGACAACGGCGCCGACTGGACGCTCGCCACCTCCGTCGCCGCGCCGGACGCGGCCGCCGACGTCACCCTGGTCACCGTGATCCCGCGCGCCTCGAGGCGCGCGGCGAACGCGCTCGCCGCCGTGCGGGCCGGCTTCTGGTCGGCCTGCCACGGGTTGTACAGACCCTCCCCGACGGTGAGCGGGCTGACCCTGGCCAGGAACGTGTGCCACTTCTTCGTCCAGGCCGGATTGAAGTCCGGGCCGGTGAAGAGGGAGTCGTCGTAGCCGAGGCTGACCTTCTTCACCCCGGACGCCTTCAGCGCGGACGCCGTCGCCCTGGCCAGCGCTTCGAGCGAGGCAGGCTTGGCCGCCGCCGCCGAGGTCTTGTCGGTGAGGAGCGGGTCGCCGCCGCCGACCAGCACGACGCGTCCGCCCGGCTCCCGCACCACCCTCGTGGAGAACGTGTGGTCGGCGCCGAGGGTGTCGAGGGCAGCCAGGCTGGTCAGGATCTTCATCGTGGACGCGGGAGCGAGCGGCTTGTCCGGCCCGCGGCCTGCCACGGTCGCGCCGGTGTCGGTGACCACAGCGACGCCGCTGGATCCGATCCCCTTCCTGGCCACCGCGGCGAGTCGTTCCCGCACGGCCAGGGAGTCGATCGGAACCCGGGTCACGGTCGCACTCGGCGTGGCCGACACGGACGCCCGGGCAGCCGGGCCCGGCACTGTCGCGACACTCGCGGGGGCTGAGGTCGACTCACCTGCCGACGCTGCCGTGCACCCGGCGAGCAGCGTCGCGAGCACCACGCAGACCAGCGTCCCCCCGGGCCGGCGCCGGCTCCGGACAGCGGTCGACCGCCGCCTTGATCGGTCGGCGGATGGCGATAGGCTCGGCTCAGACATCGAGGATCCATCATGACAGAGAGGCAGCTATGACCCCGACGGATCGGCCTTCCTTCGCCCGGCCCAAGATCCAGCCCAGCCTGCACTTCGACGTCACGATCGAGATCCCCAAGGGCACCAAGAACAAGTACGAGATGGACCACCACACCGGCCGCATCCGGCTCGACCGGACGCTGTTCACCTCCACGCAGTACCCGAACGACTACGGCTTCATCGAGGGCACCCTGGGCCAGGACGGCGACCCGCTGGACGCGATGGTGCTGATCCCCGAGCCGACCTTCCCCGGCGCCCTGGTCGAGTGCCGTGCGATCGGCATGTTCCGGATGCAGGACGAGATGGGCGGTGACGACAAGGTGCTGTGCATCCCGGTCGCCGACCAGCGCCAGACCACCATCAAGGAACTGACTGACCTGCCGAACCTGACCCTGCTGGAGATCGAGCACTTCTTCAGCGTCTACAAGGACCTTGAGCCCGGCAAGTCCGTCGAGGGTGCGGTGTGGGTGGGCCACGCCGAGGCGGAGATGGAGATCAGGAACAGCTGGAACCGCGCGCGGGGGACGTCCTACGAGAACGAGTTCACGAAGGACTGAGCCCGCCAGCAGAAGGACGGAATCCGGCGACTCCCGATGGCCACCCGCGGCGAACCGAAGGCGCACCGGCTGTACTTGTTGCGCCACGCGGAGGCGGCGAACACGGGCACGGACTGGCGCGACGTCAGCCGTGAACTCACGCCGCGTGGGCGCGACCAGGCCCGCCAGGTCGGGGAGGTCCTCGCCTGCCAGCGGATCGAGCTGGTGCTGTGCTCCACCGCCGCGCGTGCCCGCCAGACCGCGGAACTGCTGCACCTGAACGCCCCGATCCGCTTCCTCGACCGGCTCTACAACGCCGGGTCGCGGCAGTTGCTCGCCGAACTGTCCGGGGTGGAGGACCGGGTGCGCACCGTCCTCGTGGTCGGCCACGCCCCCGGCATTCCCGCGCTCGCCGACAACCTGGCGGACCGCCAGCACTCCAGCGCGGAGGCGATGGCGCTGATCCGGTACAACTACCCCCCGGCTACCCTCGTCGGGCTGGAGTTCTTCGACGGATGGTCGGCGCTGGCCGAGGCGAGGTTGTTCACGGCGCGCCACGGCTGAGCGGACGCGATTAGCGTGGCCACGTGCGCACCGCCGAGTACCCCCGTCCCTCCCAGGTGATCGCCCATCTCAGCGACACCCACCTGCGCGATCCCGCCGACCCTCTCGTCCGCGGAGTCGTCGACCCGCGTCCGAACCTCGTCGCGGCGCTGGCCGCGGCGGCCGCCCACGCGCCGCAGGGGATCGTCCTCACCGGAGACCTGTCGGACGACGGCACCATCTCGTCTTACGTTGAACTACGCAAGACGGTCGAGTCCGCTGCCGAACGTATGTCGGCCCGGGTGATCTGGGTGAACGGCAACCATGACGACAGGGCGGCGTTCAGCGAGGTCCTGCTCGGAGTCGGCACCCGCGAACCCCTCCACCAGGTGCACCGGCTCGGCGGCCTCCGGGTGCTCTGCCTCGACACCACGGTCCCCGGTCGGGACGAGGGCCAGGTCACGGAGGAGTCGCTGGGCTGGCTCGCCGATCAGCTGGCGGATCCCGCGCCGGAGGGAACGGTCCTCGCCATGCACCATTCGCCGCTCCCGGTCGTGCAGGACCTGGCCGCGAGCTGGGAGCTCCACGGCCAGCAGGAGCTGGGCGGGGTGCTGGCCGGCTCCGACGTGCGCGCGATCCTGTCCGGGCACTTCCACCAGTCGGGCTTCGGGACTCTCGCCGGCGTCCCCGTGCTCGCCGCGACCTCGCTGTGCTACACGCAGGACCTCTCCACCGGACGTGGCCTGCGCGGCCAGGCGGGCGGCCAGGGCTGGCATCTCGTCCAGGTGTACCCGCACACGGTCACGTCGACGGTCGCTCCGCTCGGCCACCACCCCACCGTGGTGGCAGCCCGTTCCGCCGCGGACTCCGCAGCCGAGCTGGCCCGCCGAGACATCCGGATCCCCCCGGCCCCCGGCTCCGACGGATAAAGGGGGACAGACCAGCGAACGGGAAAGGAACCGTCCCCACGTCATTCAGGGGACGGTTCCTTTCCCGTTCAAGGGTCTGTCCCCTTTGTCGTTCAGGGACGGAACGGCGGGCGGCGCGGCGCACCTGTCCGGCGATCCGGGGGAGGTGGCGCCGGCGGTCAGGCCAGGGAGAGGAAGAGCTTCTCCAGCGCGGTGGTGTTGACCCCGTCGCCGGACGGGTCCTCGGTGAGGCACTGGCGCAGGCCGGCGGCGATCACGGCGAATCCGGCCCGGTCGAGCGCCTTGGACACGGCGGCGAGCTGCGTGACGACATCCTCGCAGTCCCGGCCTTCCTCGATCATCCGGATGATGCCGCCGATCTGGCCCTGCGCCCGCTTGAGGCGCTTCAGCACCCCGTCCAGCTGGTCGGCGTCGAGTTGCACGATCCGGGCCCCCTCTGCGTTGTGGACACGCGAAATCATACGACCGGCACCTCGCGTCGCCCGGTCACGCGGTCGGCTCCGCCGCTTTCTGCTCGGCGAGTTCGGCGCGGACGTCGTCCATGTCGGCGGCCCGGACGGCGGCGATCAGTTCCTCCAGCGGCTGGGCCGGCATCGCGCCCGGCTGCGCGTAGACGAGGATCCCCTCCCGGAACACCATCAGGGTGGGGATCGACATGATGTTCGCGGCGGCGGCGAGCTCCCGCTCGGCCTCGGTGTCGACCTTGCCGAAGACCAGGTCCGGGTGCATCTGGGACGCAGCCTCGTACACCGGCGCGAACATCCGGCACGGACCGCACCACGCCGCCCAGAAGTCGACCAGGACGATGTCATTGCCCAGCACGGTCTGCTCGAAGTCGGCAGCCGTCAACTGCGTCGTGGCCACGATGGCTCCCTCCGCTCTCAATACCCCCTAGGGTATCATGTCCCCACGCGCTCGAACTCAGGATGCCACGCCCGCGGCGGGGAGCTCGATCCAGAAGGTCGAGCCGGCCCGCGGGGCCGAGTCGACGCCGTAGCGTCCGCCATGGGCCGACACGATCGCCGCGACGATGGCCAGGCCGAGCCCCGATCCCCTGGCCACGTCGCGAGGCGCTCCCGCCTCGTGCCCGCGGTAGAAGCGGTCGAACACCCTGGGCAGGTCCTCGGCGGCGATTCCCCGCCCGCGGTCGGTGACCTGAAGCCGCACCACCGCTCCCCCGACCTCGGCGGCCAGATCGATCGGGGTGGCGTCGGCGGAGTACTTGACGGCGTTGGCGACCAGCGCGGTCAGGGCCTGTCGCAGCCGGTCCGGATCGGCCACCACCCGTGCGGAGACCGACCGGACCCTCACCGTCCGCCCCGGCTCACGGACGCGAAGGTCGGCAGCAAGGTGCTCGAGTTCGATCCCCACGTCCACCGCCCTCAGCTCGAGCGCGGCCGGGTCGCCGAGGGCGGTCAGGTCGAGCAGGTCGTCGACGATGCGTCCCATCCGGGACGCCTCCGCGTTGATCCGTGCCATCGCGTCGGCAACCTGCGCCGCCGTGCCGAGCCCTCCCGCCGCGTACAGGGACGAATAGCCACGCAGGGTGGTCAGCGGAGTGCGCAGTTCGTGGCTCGCGTCGGCGACGAACCGGCGCAGTTCCTCCTGCCCTGCCGCCGTGGTGGCGACCATGGCGTTGAACGCCGAACCCAGCCGGCCCGCCTCGGTCCCCGGGTCTCCGGCGTCGACCCGGACCGGCGCCCTGCCACCGGTCGCCGTGACGTGCTCGGCGGCGGCGGTGATCCGGGCGATCGGACGCAGTCCGAGGCGCTCGACCCAGCCCGCGACCAGCAGGGTGACGAGCGCGGTCGCGAGCCATGCCAGACCCAGCGAGAGCAGCAGTCGGCGGAACGATGCCTCCACTCCGCTCATCGACACGGCGACCACGACACTGCGCCGGGCACCGACGGTCAGGACGACCAGCCGAACCCGGGCGCCGCCGCCGGCGACGGCCCGGGTCACCGGGCCGGCCCCCGCCTCCCCGCCGATCAGGACGGGGACCGGCGACGGGCCGGCGTCGGGCGCCAGCACGGTGGTCAGCCCCCCGTCGGCGCGGACGACCCCCACGTAGACGTCGGTGAGCAGGCTGGCGGCGGCCGCGTTGCCCGCGTCGGCGCGGTTGGCGACCGTGACCAGTGCGGCGCCGTTCGCGGTCAGCGACTCGAGCCGGTCGTCGAGCTGTGCGGTGAGGGATGCGCGCTGCGCCAGGGCCACGCCGAGGAAGGCGAGCGCGACGACGACCAGCAGGCCGGTCGCCGCGAGCAGCAGCCGGCGCCGCAGGCTCATCCGGGGCCCCCGCGGAGTTGTTCGGGGGAGCGCAGCGGAGGAGAAGAACTCCGTGGGGTGGTTCCGGGGCCCCCGCGGAGTTGTTCGGGGGAGCGCAGCGGAGGAGAAGAACTCCCCGGGGTGGCGTCCGGTTCCCGCACGGAGTACCCGACGCCCCGGACGGTGTGGATGAGCCGGGGCTGCCCGGCGTCCACCTTGCGGCGCAGGCTGGAGATGAACGACTCGATGATCGCCGACTCGCCCCCGAAGTCGTACTGCCACACCTCGTCGAGGATCTGGCCGCGGGTGACGACGCGCCCCGCGTTCGCCATCAGACAGGCCAGCAGCCGGAACTCGGTCGCGGAAAGGTGTGCCTCCTGGGGGCCCCGCCAGACCCGGTGCGCGTCGGCGTCCAGGATCAGGTCGGCGACCTGCCAGCGGTGCGCGGGCGCGGCCTGGCCTCCCCCGCGCCGCAGCGCGACCTGGACGCGCGCCACGAGCTCCTCCAGGGCGAAGGGCTTCACGACATAGTCGTCCCCGCCAGAGGTGAGGCCGCGGACGCGGTCGCCGGTGGTGCCCCTGGCGGTCAGGAAGATCACCGCGGCCCTGCTGCCGGAGGCCCGCAGCCGTCGCAGCACCTCGTAGCCGTCGAAGTCGGGCAGCTGGAGGTCGAGGACCACCACCTGAGGGTCGAGGGGTCCCGCTGCGGCCAGGGCCTGCGTCCCCGACGCCGCGGTCTCCACACGGTAGCCCTGCAGGCGCAGCGCGGAACCGACGAGGAAGGAGATGTTCTCCTCGTCGTCCACCACCAGCACCCGCGGTGCCGCCGCGTCCACGCCGACAACGATGCCAGCAGCGCGGGCCGGGGCTCGACCCGCGCGCCGCAGCTTCCAGCAGATCTCCAGCTTTCGTTCACGGTGCGTCCAGCCGCAGCAGCGAGAGTCGAGCCACCAACAGAGAAGAGGAGGCCCTCCGTGAGGCTCATCCGTTCGATCACCGCCGGGGTGGCCGTGCTGGGCGTCGCCGGCATCATCCACGCCGGGACAGCGCTCGCCGATCCACCGACACCGGACCCGACGCCGTCGACGACCACCACCACCACCGCCGCCGCCCCGGAGGCCGCCCGCGACGCCGGCATCGTGTGGTTCTACACCGCGCTCACCGACATCCAGCGGACCTGCCTCGCCGACGCGGACGTGCAGCGTCCGGCCGGTGAGTTGACCAGTGCGCAGCGCAGCGAGCTGCAGGCCGAGGTGCGGGCTGCGCTCACCTCCTGCCAGGTGAGGCTGCCGGCGCGGGTGCGTGAACGACCCTTGCTCGGATTCGGCTGGGCGGCACTGAGCACCGAGCAGCAGCACTGCCTCGCCGACGCGCGGCTGACCCGCCCGGTCGGCAGGCTGACCGCGGAGCAGCGCCTGGCCGTGCGGCAGTCGGAGCGGGACGCCGCGGCGGCGTGCGGCCTCGGCTGAGGCCGGGGAAGGCTGTGGCCGGGCGCCGAACCTGCAGGGGCGAGGTTCGGCGCCCGGCCGGGCGGCCCGGTCGGCTAGTGCCGACGACCGGTCTCCGCTACGCGGACGGGAACGGGTTGCGGCTGCACCGGCAGGTCATCGGCGCGCGTGCGACCGCGCTGCCGCGACGTCATCCGGCGGGTCGTGAGGAGAGCCACCATGGCGAGTCCCGTCAGGACCACCCACTCCCAGACGACCACCGCATTCATCACCGTCTCCGTCCACGTCCCGTTCGTCCCGGGCCATGGATCCATGATCGGCGCCGAACCTGTGCACAGGTTGTGAATCGGCGCCGAACATCCTGAGGGCTACAGGTCCACGTCCCCGATCAGCGGACGCAGGGTGGTGTAGGCGATCCGCAGACCCTCGACGACCTTCTCCGGGGTGCCACCCCACAGCGGGTCCTCGTGCTCGACGGACAGCGTGCCGGTGAAGCCGACCTCGTAGAGACGGTCGACCACGCGGGGCCAGTCGACCTGTCCGCGCCCGGGCACCCGGAACCGCCACCAGCCCATCTCCCACGGGTTGCCGCCCTTGTCGACGACACCGAAGAAGCCGTACCGGTTGCGCTTGTCCGGGAACAGTTCGAGGTCCTTGGCCTGGGCGTGCACGATGTACTTCGCGAACGGACGGATCGTCTCCACCGGGTCGATGCCGATCCAGGTCAGGTGCGACGGGTCCCAGTTCAGGTACAGGCCGAGCCTGGTGGTCAGCCACTCCCACAGCTCGGGGGAGTAGGCGAGGTTGGCCGGGTAGCCGTCCGGGTGCCAGCCCTCCATCACGCAGTTCTCGATGACGATCTTCACCCCGCGCTCGCCGGCGTAGTCGACCAGTTCGGGGAAGATCCGCTCGGCCTCGGCCATGTTGTCGACCACCGACCTGGTGACGTCGCGCCCCACGAAGGTGCCGACGGTCTCGACGCCGAGACTCTGGGCCGCGTCGATGCAGGCTTTCAGGTGCGTCCGGATCTCCTCGCGCCGGGCGAGGTCGCCGATCAGGTTGTTCTCGTAGAACGCCAGCGACGAGATCTCCAGGCCGGTGCGCTCCAGCAGCGCCCTGGTCCGCTCCACCTCCGCTCCGCTCCAGCGCGCCACCGGCAGGTGGGACGCCTCGAACGGACGTCCTGGCCCGCCCGGCCAGCAGGCGACCTCAAGGCACTGGTAGCCCTGCCCGGACGCGTACTCGGCGATCTGCTCCAGCGACCAGGACGGGAGGCAGGCGGTCAGCATGCCCAGTTTCATGGTGTTCCTCTCTTGTTCACCGGTCCCGGATCGGGCCGGGCTGGCGGGTCGGGGTTGTTCTGACGGGGCACCGGGTCGGGGTCAGGTCGCGGCGACCAGCGGATTCCAGTCGTCGGGCAGCGGCTCGGGGATCGGGGGCACGGAGGCGACGTTGACGGGCAGGCCCGAGGCGATCGACTCCTCGACGGCGAGCATCACGTCGAGGACGTGGTAGGCCAGTTCGCCGTCCGCCCTGGGTCGGGTACCGGCCGCGAGCGAGCGGACGAGGTCGATGACGCCGATCCCCCGGCCGCGGCCGGCCGGGGCGATGTCCACCGCGCGGGCGAGTTCGCCGCCCACATGAGTGGCGACGGTGCCGCCGAAGTCGTTGGGATCGGGGACGACGACGGTCCCCTCGACGCCCTGGAACTCCAGCACGCCGGAGCGGGCCAGCCCGGAGTCGAACGAGAACAGGCAGACCGAGGACGCCCCGCCCGCGTGCCGCAGCAGGACGTTGGCCGTGGTCGGCACCTCGACGTCCATCTCCTCGCCCGCCCGCGGACCGGCGAGGATCGGACGCACCTCGCGGGCGCGCCCGCCGGCGGCGACGACCTGGACCACCGGGCCCAGGCCGCACACCAGCGCGGTGAGGTAGTAGGGGCCCATGTCGAACACGGGGCCGCCGCCGGCGCGGTAGAAGAACTCCGGGCTCGGGTGCCACGCGTCCGGCCCCGGGCCCTGCAGGATGGCCAGCGCGGCGAGCGGGGGCCCGACCTCTCCGGCAGCGAGCGCGCGCAGGCTGGCCTGGACGCCGGGTCCGAGCACGGTGTCCGGCGCGCAGCAGACCCGCACACCCGCGGCCGCCGCCTCGTCCAGCAGCGCCCTGGCCGCGGCCCGGTCGAGGCCGAGCGGCTTCTCGCTCCAGACATGCCTGCCCGCCCGCACCGCCCGCGTGGACAGCTCGACGTGGGCGGCGGGCACGGTCAGGTTCACGACGACCTGGACGTCGGGATGCGTGAGCACCGCCTCGACCCCGCCGTGGCAGGAGACGCCGAACGCCTCGGCCTGCGTGGCGGCACGTTCGGTGTCGAGGTCACCCACCGCGACCACGCGGACGTCGGGGTAGGTCGCGAGGTTGGTGAGGTACTGGGTCGAGATGTTGCCGGCACCAACCACGCCGACTCCGACCGGGGTCACCGTGCCTTCAGGTAGGCGATGCTCTCCCGGACCTCCTCGATCGGGTCGACGACGGCGAAGTCGAACTCCGTCACCCAGACCCGGTCCGGCGAGGCGTCGAGGATCGGGGCCAGGTTCATCGAGCCCGTGCCCAGCACGACGTTGGCTGCGCCACTGCGCGACGGCTCCAGGGGGCCGTCCTTCACGTGCAGGTGGGTGATCCGATCTGGGTAGCTGGCCAGCAGCGTGGGGACGTCGCGTCCTCCGGCCGCGGCCCAGTAGGTGTCCACCTCCAGCGTGACGCGCTCGTCGAGCAGCGAGACGAAGTAGTCGTAGGCAGGAGTCCCGTCCACGTCGGGAGCGGTGAACTCGAAGTCGTGGTTGTGGTAGCCGACGGTGACGCCCGCGGTGGCGGCCCGGTCGACAACGCCGTTGAGGGCGTCGGCCAGCTCCCGGATGCCCTCGGCAGCCTGCCACTTCTCCGGCTCCCAGTAGGGCTGGAACACCTTGGTCACGCCGAGCGCCTGCGCGGCGTCCAGGACCTTCGCGGTCTCGGTCAGCAGGCCGGCGTGGGCGCTGCCCGCGGTCAGCCCGTGCGCGGCGAGCGCGGCCGGGAGCCACTCGAAGTGTTCGATGCCGAACGGCTCGACCTCGTCCAGGCCCATCGTCGCGAGGGCAGCCAGGGTGGCGTCCCGGTCGGACGCGAACTGGTCGCGAAGGGTGTACAGCTGCAAGCTGAGAGTGGCCACGATGCCTCCTGTAGCGGGAATGAACGCGCTCTCAGCATAGGCCAGGCGAGGCATGGTGCGGGTAGTATGAACGCGCTCTCACCGTGCCAGATCGGGATCCGGTGACCTGTCAACGACGAAGGAGTGGACGTGAGCAAATTCCGTGTGGGCATTATCGGGGTCGGGTTCATCGGAACCCTCAAGCACCTCGAGGGCCTGAAGGGCAACGCCGACCTGTGCGAGATCGTCGGCATCTGCGATCTGCTCCCCGAGCGGTCGGAGAAGGCGAGGACGAACTTCGCTCCCGAGGCCTACACGACCACCGACTGGCACGACATCGTCAACGATCCCGACGTCGACGTGGTGTACGTGTGCACCTGGAACATCAGCCACTGCGAGATCACCTGCGCGGCGCTCGAGGCGGGCAAGCACGTGATGTGCGAGAAGCCGATGGCCGTCTCCGGTGAGGAGGCGCGCCGCATGGCCGAGACGGCCGAGCGGACCGGGAGGACCCTCACCATCGGTTACCAGAACAGGTTCCGTCAGGACACCCAGTTCCTCCGGGGGGCGGTGGACGCGGGCGAGCTCGGCGAGATCTACGTGGCGAAGGCGCACGCGGTGCGGCGCCGCGGCGTCCCGACCTGGGGCGTGTTCACGGACAAGGAGAAGCAGGGCGGCGGCCCGCTGATCGACATCGGCACGCACGCCCTCGACCTCGCGCTCTGGTACCTCGGCAACTACGAGGTCGAGTCGGTCACCGGCTCGGTGTACAGCAAGCTTCGCGACAAGCCCGAGGGCAACCCCGGCGGCGGCTGGAATCCGGCGACGTTCAGCGTCGAGGACTCCGCCTTCGGCTATGTGAAGATGCGCAACGGGGCCACCGTCTTCCTCGAGGCGGCCTGGGCCCTCAACGTGAAGGACCCCCGCGAGGCGGCGGTCACACTGATCGGCACCGAGGGCGGCGCCGAGATCGAGCGTGCCGAGGGCGGCGGCTACGAGGTCAGCCTGAACAAGGTGCTGGCCAACCGGATGGTGGTCGAGACCCCCGACGCGAGCGCCCCCGGCTCGGGCGATTTCACCACTCTCGGCACGATCGAGACCCGCCAGTTCCTCGAGGCGCTCCGCGACGGCCACGCGCCGCTCGTCCTGCCCGAGCAGGCCTGCGTGGTGACCGAGATCCTCGAGGCGATCTACGCTTCCGCCGCCGCCGGAGAGACCGTCCGCTTCTAGCCGCCACCACCCGGCCTCACGACCCGGGCCTCACCAACCGACACCTCACCAACCCGGACGTCCCCGACCGGACGTCCCCGCTCCGGATCACCAGGAACCGTCCCCTTGCCGTTCAGGGGACGGTTCCTTTCCCGTTCAGGGGACTGTCCCCTTGCCGTTCGAAGGTCCGTCCCCTTTTCCGTTCAGGGGACGGTTCCTTTCCCGTTCAGGGGTGAGGGACGCGGCCCGGCGGCGTTGGCCAGGAAGACGAACCCCGGGCAGCACGAAGGCGGCCGGATCCGCGAGGGATCCGGCCGCCCCGGGTGACGCCCCGCCCGCCAGGGGCGGAGCGTCACCGACACTCAGCGAGTGCTACTTGCCACACACCGAGGCTGCGGCCTCACCGGCAGCAGTGTCAGCCGCGTACGCCGTGCACACGTTGTCCTTGGTGACGATGACCGGGGTCAGCAGGTACGCCGGGACGACCTTGACGCCGTTGTTGTAGCTGGTGGTGTCGTTGACCTCGACCGGCTGGCCGGCCTGGATCTTGCCGATGTACTCGACGACCTTGGTGACGAAGTCCTTGGTGTCCTTGTTGATCGTGGAGTACTGCACACCCTGGTAGACGAGCTTGACCGACTCGACCTCGGAGTCCTGACCGGTGATCACCGGGTTGGGCTTGCCGGCCGACTTGACCGAGGTCAGGGCGGCGCGGGCCAGCGTGTCGTTCGGGGACAGGATGCCGTCGAGCGCGGTGTCACCCTGGTAGTTGGCCGACAGGATCGCGTCCATCCGGTTCTGGGCGTTCTTGGCGGTCCAGTCCTGGGTGGCGGTCTGCTCCTGGCTGACCTGGCCGGAGGGAACCTTCAGGGTGCCGTCGTCGATCTTCGGCTGCAGGACGCTCATCGCGCCCTCGAAGAACGGCTTGGAGTTGGCATCGTCGGGAGAACCCGAGATCAGCTCGATGTTCCAGGGGGACGCCTTGCCGGTCTTGGCGAGGCCCTCGAGCAGCGCGGTGCCCTGAAGCACGCCGACCTTGAAGTTGTCGTAGGCCATGTACAGGTCCACGTTGTCGGTGTTCATCAGGAGCCGGTCGTAGGCGATGACGACGATGCCCGCGTCGTGAGCGGCCTTCAGCTGGCTACCCAGCTGGGAGCCGTCGATGGCACCGATGACCAGGACCTTGACGCCCTGCTCGATCATGGCCGAGATCTGGTTCTGCTGCTCGGAGACGCCGCCATTGGCGAACTGCACGATCGGGTCGTAGCCCGCAGTCTTCAGCTGATCGGTGAACAGGCTCTCGGCGAGCACCCAGTTCTCCGAGGTCTTCTGCGGCAGGGAGACGCCGATCTTGGAGCCGGCCGCGAAACCGCTGCCGAGCTGGACGGTGTTGCCGGCCGCCGAAGCGGTGGCGGACGGGGTGGTGGCCGCGGAGCTGGCCGCCGTGGTGGCCCGGTCGCTCGAGGCACAGCCTGCGAGCATGGCGACCGAGGCACCCAGTGCGAGGATCGCGGTTGCGAATCTCTTCATGTGTCTACCTTCTGTGGTGGATGGATGGATGGGTTACGTGCGAATCTTGGCTGCCCTGGCTGGGTCAGCTGTTGAGTCCGGTGGTCCGGGCGAGGGCGATGAACAGCGCGATCACGCCGACGAGGAGTCCGATGACCAGGGCGGCGACCACGCCGTTGCGGGCCTGCCTGGCGCTGTTCGGACGGTCCTTGCGCCAGAGCGCCCACAAGACGATGCCGACGGGGAAGACCAGGAAGCTGAGCACCGCCCACAGCGGGTTGCCCCTGTCCTGGTTGAGCAGGGCGGCACCGGCGAACTCCGCCTCGACCGCGCGTGGGTTGAGTCCTCGCATCAGTGCGCCGATGAGGGACGGCTTGCCCTGCGCCTTGCTGTACAGGTCGAAGGCGACCGCGATCAGCAGCACCAGGCCCTTGATGATCTGGGTCATGTCCGAGCCGACGCCCATCAGGTACAGGCCGTTGTTCAGGACGGCCATCACCAGACCACCGATCAGCGACCCGGTCACCGTTCCGATGCCGCCGGAGACCGCGGCGCCGCCGATGAACACGGCCGCGATGGCGTCCAGCTCCCAGCCGACGCCGTCGGAGGGGCCGGTGGACGTCGAGCGGCCGAGGAACATGATCGCAGCGACCGCAGCCAGGAAGGACATGTTGGTCATGGTGAGGAAGTAGATCTTCTTCACGCTGATCCCGGTCAGGGCGGCCGCGGCCTTGTTGCCGCCGACGGCGTACACACCGCGTCCGAGCGTGGTCCGCGAGGCGATGAAGTTGTAGATGAGCACCAGCGCGACCAGGATCACGCCGGTCACGGGGAAGGACGTGCCCGGACGGCCGGAGCCGAACAGCCAGGTCAGGTAGCCGAGCGCCACCGCCATCACCGCGAGCCGGACGACCGCCACCCACAAGGGGGTCGGCGTGCCGCCGGCCTTGATCACACGGGCCCGGCGGCGGAACTCCATCCACACGATCGCGACGATCGCGAGGATGCCCAGGGCCAGGGTGGAGTTGTTCAGGTAGGTGTTGGGCCCCCACTCGGGCAGGTACCCGCCGCCGATGTACTCGATCTCCGGCGGGGCGGGCTGGGCCGACGCCTTGCCGATGAACCGGTTCAGGCCACGGAAGAGCATCTGGCCGGCCAGCGTGGTGATGAAGCCTGGCACCCCGACGAAGGCGAGCCAGGATCCCTGCCACATGCCGATGACGATGCCGATGACCAGGCCGAACAGGACGCCCACCCACCACGGGAAGCCCCAGTAGTTGATCGACAGCGCCGTGCAGATGCCGACCACCGCGGCGACCGAGCCCGGCGCCAGGTCGATCTGGCCGGTGATGATCACGAACAGCATGCCGATCGCGAGGATCAGCACGTAGGAGTTGCCGTTGAGGATGTTCTGGGCGTTCGACGGGGTCAGCATCTTGCCGCCGGAGACCACCTGGAAGAACAGGGCGAGGACGATCAGGGCGCCCAGCATGCCGTACTGCCGCAGGTTGCCCCCGAAGATCTGCATCAGGCCGTTGCCGCTCGCTGACCGGACGGGCTGGCCCGTCGGGGCGGCCGGTACCGGGTCTGCCTTCGTGGTATTCGTTGAGGTCATGTCTCTTCCTGGATCGGACTGCAGGTCGGGTGGGCGGCTCAGGCCGCCGCGGTATCGGTCATCGAACGCATCAGCGACTCCTGCGTCGCCTCGGCCGCCAGCTGCTCGCCGGTGATCCGTCCCTCGAACACGGTGTAGATGCGGTCGCACACACCGAGGAGTTCGGGCAGCTCGGAGGAGATCATGATCACGCCCTTGCCCTCGTCGGCGAGCCGGTTGACCAGCCCGTAGATCTCGTACTTGGCTCCCACGTCGATGCCGCGGGTGGGCTCGTCGAGGATCGCCAGGGACGGTTGGGTGAACATCCACTTGGCGAGGACGACCTTCTGCTGGTTGCCGCCGGACAAGGTCGCGACCCCGACGTTGATCGACGCGGCCTTGATGTTCATCGCCCTGCGGTACTCCTCCGCGGCGGCGATCTCGGCCTCGATGTCGATCACCGATCGCTTGGTGATCCGCTTGATCCCGGCGGCGACGATGGTGTCCTTCACGGTGTCGAGCAGGTTCAGGCCGAGGACCTTGCGGTCCTCCGGGACGTAGGAGATGCCGTGCAGGATGGCCGACTGCACCGAGGGGATCTGCACCTCCTCGCCGTTGATCAGGATCTGGCCGCCCTGGTAGTTGCCGTAGCTGCGGCCGAAGATCGAGCGCGCGAGTTCCGTCCGCCCCGCACCCATCAGGCCGGCGAAGCCGACGATCTCGCCCCGGCGGACGAAGAAGTTGGAGTGGTTGCACACCAGCCGGCCGGGGATCTGCGGGTGCTCCACGGTCCAGTCGCGGACCTCGAAGAACGTCTCGCCCACCGTGGAGGTGTGGGCGGGGAACCGCGACTCCAGGGCGCGGCCGACCATGCCGCGGATGATCCTGTCCTCGTCCACGTCGCCCGCCCCGACGTCCAGCGACTCGATGGTGTGGCCGTCCCTGATGATCGTGATCGAGTCGGCGATCGCGGCGATCTCGTTCAGCTTGTGGGAGATCATGATCGAGGTCAGTCCCTGCTCCCGCAGCTGCCGGAGGATGTTCAGCAGGTTCTCCGAGTCCTCCTCGTTGAGGGCGGAGGTGGGCTCGTCGAGGATGAGCAGCTTCACGTCCTTGCTCAGCGCCTTCGCGATCTCGACCAGCTGCTGCTGGCCGACGCCGAGGTTCTTGATCGCCGTGTCGGGGTTGACGGCCAGGCCCACCCTGCGCAGCAGCCGCACCGCACGCTCGCGCGCCTCGACCCAGTCGATCACGCCGCGGTGGGTGACCTCGTTGCCGAGGAAGATGTTCTCCGTCACCGACAACTCGGGGATGAGCGCCAGTTCCTGGTGGATGATCACGATGCCGACGTGCTCGGAGGACTTGATGCCGTTGAAGTGCATGTCCTCGCCGTTGAAGACGATCCGGCCCTCGTAGGTGCCCGCCGGGTGGACGCCCGAGAGCACCTTCATCAGCGTCGACTTGCCTGCGCCGTTCTCGCCGCAGATCGCGTGGATCTCGCCACGCCGGACGGTCATCGTCACGTCGTCGAGCGCGCGGACGCCGGGGAAGTCCTTGGTGATGCCCACCATCTGGAGGATCGCCTCGGGCTGCGCGCCGGGGGAGCCAGCTCCCGGAAGCTCCGTTCCGCCGACAACGCTCATGGATGGGCACCCCTCCCCGCCGGCACGACGGCACCGGATCGACAACTCTGTGCGAACGAGCGGGTTCAACCAGCCAAGGTTGCTCACCCACCGCTCTCGCGAGCCTATGGACGGAGTTTTCAACTGTCAACGGTCGTTTCCGCGTCGTTATCGAATCGTTTTCATTCCTTCATTGGTCGTATTATTGCTCCACGAAGGCTGGAAACCAGCCCCGCCCGGGCCTATGCTCGGGGCATGTCGACGCCGACCGGACGCTCCACCCTGCGGGACCGCACCCGCGATGAGGTGTTCGAGTTGATCTGTGGCTCGCAGAATGTCACACGCTCCGCCCTGGTGGAACTGACCGGCCTGCCGAGCAGCACGATCGGGCACGCCGTCTCCCGCCTGCTGGCGGAGGGACGGATCACCGAGACGGCGCCGCCGGCGAAGGGCCCCGGGTCGGGCAGCGGCCGGCCGGGGGCGATCCTGAGCCCCGTCGCCTCGGCCACCCGCATCGGCGCGATCGACTTCGGCCACCGGCACTTCCGGGTTGCCCTCGGCGACGACAGGGGCAACGTCCTGGACGAGGCCACCGTCCCGCTGAACGTGGACGGCTCCCCCACCCGGGGTCTGGACGGTGCCGCCCGCCGGCTGCGCGAGCTGTGCGACCGGCACGGGGTCGGAGAGCTCGCCCGGGTGGTGGCGGGCGTCCCCGGTCCGGTCGAGGAGAGCACCGGCAGGGTGTGCACCAACACCATCCTGTCGAACTGGGCGGGAATGAACCCGGCCAGGGAGCTGGAGCGCAGGCTCGGCGTCCCCGCTGTCGCCGGCAACGATGCGAGCCTGGGCGCGTTCGGCGAACTCCACCAGGGCTCCGGATACGGGCACCGCGACTTCCTCTACATCAAGGCGTCGCACGGGATCGGCGCCGGGCTCGTCGTGAACGGCCAGCTGTACCAGGGCGGCACCGGCTTCGCGGGCGAGATCGGCCACATCGCGATCGCCGGGCGTCCGGAACTGTGCCGGTGCGGCAATCGTGGCTGCCTGGAGGCGGTGGTGTCGGTGCCGTCGGTCAAGGAACAGCTCAGCCACACGCACCCGCACCTGGACGCCGAGACCGTCGACCTCGCCCTGCTGGACGACCCGATCTCCGCGCGCCTGCTGAACGAGACCGGGCGGACGCTGGGCGCCGTCCTGGCCGGGCTCTGCGACCTGATCAACCCGACCGTCCTGATCATCGGGGGCGAGCTCGGCTCGTCCGGCCGCTCGCTGATCGACGGGGTCCGCGCCTCGGTGAACCGGTTCGCGCAGCCCTCCACGTCCAGTGCCGTGCAGGTCGTTCCCGCAGCGCTGGGACGCCGAGCCGAACTGGTCGGCGCCGTCCAGCTCGCCGGCGCCCTCGCCCGCGCCTGACGCCCGGCAACGCCGCGCGGCCTTGCTGCCGAGACGGGAGCCGCCTTGGGGAATCGAACCCCAGACCTACGCTTTACGAGAGCGTCGCTCTACCGACTGAGCTAAGGCGGCCTGACCGGTGTACCGGCCGGGGAACAACTATAGGGGGTCGACCCGGGCAACACGGAAACCGGGTCCCGGCCCTGTCGCCGGGCGTCAGCCGGCGGCGAAACCGCCGTTGGAGTGCAGGAGCTGGCCGTTGATCCAGCCCCCGGCGTCGGAGAACAGGAAGCGGACGAGGTTGGCGGTGTCGCTCTGGGTGCCGAGGCGGCCGGCGGGGGTCTGCGCCAGGCAGGCCTCGCGCACCGCGTCGTCCATCCAGCCGGTGTCGACCGGGCCAGGGTCGATCACGTTCGCACGGATCCCCCGGTGCCCGAGCTCGACCCCGGCGGCGATCACCACGCGGTCGAGGGCGCCCTTGCTCGCGCCGTAGGGCAGGTTGTGCACGACGTGGTCGCTGGTGAGCGCGACGATGCGCCCGGTGACGGTCGTCGAGGGCACCTCGGGCAGCGCTTCGGCGAAGGCCTTCACCAGCAGCCACGTCGCCCGCGCGTTGACGGCGAAGTGGCGGTCCCAGCTCTCCACCGAGGTGTCGAGGATCGAGCTGTCCACGCTCTCGCAGTGGGAGAGCACCAGGCCGCCGAGGTCACCCAGCCCGACCGCGGCGGCGACCAGCTGGGCAGGCGCGGCGACATCGGCGAGGTCGGCGGGGACCACCTCGACCGCCCGGCCCAGCGCCCTGCACTCCGCGGCCACCTGCGCCGGGTCGTCCGCACCCATCTGAAGGCCCAGTCGCTGGTCATAGGGCGCCCACTGGTTGAGCACCAGGTCCCAGCCGTCGGACGCGAGCCCGATCGCGAGCTCCGCGCCGATCCCGCGGCGCCGGCCCACACCGGTCACGATCGCTGTGCCTCGTCGAGTCATCCAGGTTTCCCTCAGCTGCAGCGGACGCCGTTGTCGGGCACGACGTCATCGACCAGATAGTTCACCACGAGCTTGTCGACGCAGGCCGACTTTCCGCCGTAGCTGCCGTGGCCCTCCCCGTCGTAGGTGACCAGGACGCCGGAATCGAGTTGCCGGGCCATCGTGACGGCCTGCTGGTAGGGCGTGGCATTGTCCCCGGTCCCCCCGATCACGACGATCGGCCGCGCCCCCACGCCGCGGATGTCGAGCTGCCGGGAAGGCTGGACCGGCCAGAGCGCACACCCGTACGACGGGCCGAAGTACTTCCCGAAGATCGGCGCCTTCTTCTGGTCCTCCAGCCACACCCTGTCTGCGTCCAGGACGCCCCGGTCCTGGTCGCTGTCCAGGCAGCTGATCGCCGGAAACGCGTAGAGCAGGGTGCCGTAGCTGCCGTTGTCGTTGCGCGCATTCTGCGAATCGGCGGCCAGCAGCAGGCCGCGCCCGTTGCCGCCACGGGCGGCGCCGATCATCGTGGCCAGCGTCGGCCACGCCGTCCTGCCGCCGTAGAGCATCGCCGCCACCCCGGTCACGGCGAGGCTCTGGGTGAGGACGCGGTCCTTCACCGGCAGCGGCGCGGAATCGAGCGTGTCGAACAGCCCGGTGATCGCGTCGAGCACGTCCTGCTTGGTTCCGCCCAGCTCGCACCCCTCCCCCGCACACCAGCCCGCGAAGTTGCCGAGCGCGAGGTCGAAGCCCATCGCCTGGATCACCTGGTCGTCGTCGGTGATGTCGACGGCCGCGTCGAGCACGAGCCGGCCGGTGTTCTGCGGGAAGAGCTCGGCGTAGGTGGCGCCGATCTGCGTCCCGTAGGAGTAGCCGAAGTAGTTCAGCGTCGCATCGCCGAGCAGCTGGCGGAGCAGGTCGAGGTCCCGCGCCGTCTCGATCGTGGAGATGTGCTCGAGCAGGACGCCGCTGTGCTCCCAGCACGACTGCCCGAACTCGTAGGTCGCCGCGATCAGCGTGGTTCGCTCCGCCTCGGTGTCGGGCGAACTGTCGAGGTTGAGGAAGGCATCGGTCCGGGCACCGTCGAAGCAGCGCACCGGGGTCGAGTCGCCCGTGCCGCGGGGGTCCCAGCCCACGATGTCGTACTGCTCGAGGCCGGTGGTGTCGAAGCTGCTCACCAGGCTCTTCCCCGACGCGCCGGGGCCGCCGGGGTTGATGAACAGCGTCCCGAGCCGCGGGCTCCTGGTCGCGGTCCTGCGGGCCATCGACAGGGTGAGGGCGCGGGCGGACGGGTCGGTGTAGTCGAGCGGGGCCAGAACGTCCGCACATTCGAGCTTTCCACACGCGCTCCAGGTGACCTGCTGGGCGAGATACGCGGTGAGGTCGCTGCCCAATCCGGCCGCCAGACCGTTCGCCTGCACGTCGACCGCCGCCGGGTGGGGCCTGTCGACCGCGACGCCGGCCACGGCGGAGATCCGGATCTGGTCCCCCGGCGCGGTCTGCGGCGAGGCGTCGCAGCCGGCCAGCAGGACAGCCGCGGCCAGCACCGGCAGGCACAGTCGGAGGGCAGGGCGCACCCCTTCAGCGTAGCGGCGGGCGATCAGCGGGCCAGCCGGGGGGTCAGTCGGCGTCGGTCCCGCTGAGCGGGCAGACCCGCCCCAGTGGGCAGGTGAACCGCCCTGCCCCGGTCTGCACGACGACGGCGTCGAGGGGGACGTTGTGGCCGACCACGACCCCGGTGCCCTCGTCGGTCGCGACCACCTCCCCCGTGCGTGGGGCACGGTCGCGGAAGTCCGCGTAGAGCCGTGACTCGTACGCCAGGCAGCACATGGTCCGGCCACAGGTGCCCTGCAACTGCGACTGGCTGTGCAGCGGCGCCTGGTCCCTGGCGAGGCCGCCCGGCACGGTTGCGCGGCGTGGCCCCATCGTCGCGCAGCAGACCTCCCTGCCGCACGGGCCGAGCCCGCCCAGCAGCGCGGCAGCGTCCCTGGCACCGACCTGGCGCAGGTCGATCCGCGACTGGAGTGTTCGGGCGAGATCGACCAGCAACTCACGGAAGTCGACGCGTCCGGGCGCCTCGTAGTAGACGACTGCCTGCTGGTCGAAGGCGTCGCTCTGATCGACGAAGTCCACTCCGACGACCCGCATCGACAGACCGCGTCGGCTGATCAGCCGACGCGCGACGGCCGCGATCTCGGCCCGCCGGCGCCGGTTCGCTCCGTCCCGCTCAAGGTCGCCCGCCCCGGCGGCACCCAGACATTTCGGCAGGTCGCCCGACCACTCGACCTCGGCGGGCCCCCACACGCACTGGGCGACCTCCGTCCCCTCGGGGGTCGCCACCAGCACCGACTGGCCGAAGGCGTAGTCATCCGCCCCCGGGTCGAGGTAGTGCAGTCGGCCCAGGGGTTCAAAGGCGACAGCCATCACCCGCGGCATGACCGCAGACTATGCCTCCGCGGACGCTCGCTCGCGCTTGTTCTTCTCCCGACCCGCACGGAAGCTGCGGTCGAGGCTCCACCCCCCACCGCCGACGAACAGCAGCAGGACGCCGACGACGGCCAGCACCAGCTGGAACTCGCCCAGGAAGCCGGGCTGTCCGGCCACGAACGGGCTCCACGGACCCCAGTAGACGAGCGCGAGGGCGCCGCCGGCGATCAGGGCCACCCCGAGGCCGGCCACGCGCGTGAGCAGGCCGAGCAGCAGCGCCAGCGCGATCAGGAGGGACGCGACACCGGTGATGATCGCCCACACCTGCGGACCGGGCGGGATGTCCGCGAGCACGGTCTTGGCGAACTCTGCCTGGGCGGCGGGGATGTCGGTGAGGATGTTGACGCCGCGGATCGCGAAGATCGCGGCGATGACGATCCGCAGCAGGAACAGGCCGAGGGACCCCCAGAACCGGTCGTTGGTCCGCTTGTGGATCACCACGGGCTTGGGCGTCTCGACCGGTTGCGGTGCGGGCGCCGCGAAGGCCGCCACCCTGGCGTCCCTCCGGGCGGCCCGTTCTGCGGCGAGTTTCTGCTCCTCCTCCGACACCGGCTCCAGCCGGGTCGGTTCGGGGCTGCTGGCCGATGTCGGGGTGGGCATCCGGAAGATCGCCTCCGCGGGCGGCCCCGAGGGGCTCACCGGCTCCTCGGGGACGGGCGACTCCTGTGGCTCCACCACCGCCGTCGGCTCCACCAC
>NZ_JASGES010000039.1:0-57211 GCF_047606205.1 Propionicimonas sp.
ACCGCGAAGCAACGCAAGACGGCCTACGTGGTCATGTGCCGGGAGGCGAAGGAGGCCGGGCGTCCGTGCGAGTGGATCGCGCCGGAGAAGGGCACGGCGGAACCGGCGAAGATGATCATCGACCTCGACGCGATCGCGCGCACGCTGCTCACCCGCATCCGGATTCCGAGTCCGGCACCTCAGGTGGGGCCCGACCCGTCCACGAACGAGTGGAAGATGGCGGCTGTGGGATACCCGTTGTGGCTGTGGAACACCGGCCCGACGTCCGTCGTCGACCGGGTCCGTGCCTACGGGGTAACCTTCACCCTCCGCGCACAGTGGACCTCGTCCCGCTTCAGCATGGGCGACGGCCAGAGCGTGACCTGCACCAGCACCCGGGCCTGGTCCCGCGGCGTGAGTCCGGGCGCCTCCTCACCCGTGTGCGGCTACACGTACCAGACCTCGTCGCTGCCCCACGGGCGGTACACCGTCACCTCGACCACCTCCTGGCGGATCTCCTGGAGTGCATTGGGGTTGTCCGGCTCGTTCCCGGCGAGCTTCACCGGGAACCGGTCGCTGGCCGTCGGCGAGCTGGACGCGCTGGTGGTGAAGTGACGGCGACCCGCTGACGCTCGTCCCTCAGAGACCGTTGCGGGGCTCAGGTCTCAAGTGGGGCTCTAGGTGTTTTCTCAGGTGTCACGCGTAGCCGAGGTGGTCCAACTCGTCGTCGTCGATGCCGAAGAAGTGAGCGATCTCGTGCCACACCGTGATCCGCACTTCCTCGACCAGCTCCGCCTCGCTGGAGACCAGTCGCAGCAACGGTCCGCGGAAGATCAGGATCCGGTCGGGCAGCACTCCCGAGTACTGCGAAGTTCGCTCTGACAAGGGAGTTCCGTCATAGAAGCCGAGGACGTCGCCCATCTCCGGCTCGGGCTCCTCCGCCACGATCAGCGCACAGTTCTCGACCAGGTCGAACAGCTGGTCGGGGATCTCCGACAGCGCCTCGTCGACCAATTCATCGAACCGCTCCTGGGTGACCTGCAGCGCCATGCTCCCACCCTAGCCACACCCTCAACACGGGAATCACACCCATGTAGTTATTCAGCATCCCCTCCCGAAAGACGGCACGCATCAATACAGTCCTGTTTCGCCTGAGGCGGCTGGGGCGGGTGTGACGAGGGTCACGGGGAAGGCCCGTCCACCGCCCGGACGAGACACGACATCGGAAAGGGGCCACGGACCCGTGAAGAGAGCGCTGGTCGCCACTCGCGCCACCCTGGCGTGGGTCGTGCTGACCGCGTCCCTGCTCACCACCGGCCTCGTCGCCGCCACACCGACCGACGCGGCGACCACCGCCACGACCTACACCGCCAACACCTCCGTGAACGTCCGCACCGGCGCGAGCACCACCAAGACCATCCTCTTCCAGCTCCAGAAGGGGCAGTCGGTCGTCGCCGCGGGCAAGGTCTCCGGCGACTGGCTGCCGATCACGTACAACAACACCACCGCCTACGCCTGGGCCGAGTACCTGGACGCGGACAAGACCGCCGCCAGCCTCGTCCTCACCGGGCCGGCCGGACGCAGGAGCGCCCTCACCAACGTCAACGTCCGCGCCACCGCCAGCCTGGACGCCGACATCACGGCGATCCTGGACGCGGGCACCGCCATCACCGTGACCGGCTACTCCTCGGGTGTCTTCGCCCAGGTCACCGTCAACGGCGCCACCGGCTGGATCCACTCCCAGTTCCTGTCCACCGCCACCGACACGACGCCGGCGACGGTCGCCACCTACACCACCACCCTGAAAATGGCGCTGCGCTCCTCCGCCTCCCTGGCTGCCACCAACCAGGCCACGCTCCCGGTCGGCACCACCGTCGCGAGCACCGGCACCCACAGCGGCAGCTACACCCAGGTGGTGACCTCCGGGAAGGTCGGCTGGGTGATCACCGGCTACCTCGCCGCCGTCGACGGCACCGACGACGACGACATCCTCCCCACCGCCGCCGGGCTGCGCTACGTGACGCCCGCCACGCTCGCCGTGCTGGCCACGGCCAGCGCGAGCGCCACCACACTCGCCACCCTCACCTCCGGAATGAAGATCGCCATCACCGGCACCACCAAGAGCACCTACTCCCAGATGATCTGGAACGGCGCTCTCGCCTGGGTGTCCACCGCATCCCTCAGCGCTACGAAGCCGGTGACCGACCTCGGTTCCAGCAGCCTCAACAAGCTCGAGCCGTACGGCAAAGCCGCCGTCCTCGAGGTGCGCGCCAACTTCCCGAAGATCACCACCATCTACGGGTGGCGCGCCTCCAGCGCATACTCCTCCGACCACCCCAACGGCCGCGCGATCGACATCATGATCCCCAGCTACAAGTCCAACAAGGCCCTCGGGGACTCGATCGCCCAGTACTTCATCGACAACGGAAAGCGCCTGCACGTCACCTACATCCTGTGGCGCCAGCGCAGCTACACCCTCAGCCGCGGATCCTGGAAGGCCATGGAGGATCGCGGCAGTGACACCGAGAACCACATGAACCACGTGCACGTGTCGTTCGAACCCAGTTGACGTCCCCCTCCGACCCCCCGGGCGAACGGCCCTCGCCATGCCACCGGCGGGGGCCGTTCGTCGTTCGCCGGGCCCGCCCCGGCGTTTTGAGCGGCCCAGCGCGGTGGCCGTATAGTGGCGCGTCAGGTCCCCATCGTCTAGCGGCCTAGGACACCGCCCTTTCAAGGCGGCAGCGCGGGTTCGAATCCCGTTGGGGATGCCAATGCGGCGGCCTTCCTCCCACCCGGAAACCCTCGCCGTCACCTGCCGGCCGACGCTTCGCCCCTTCCGCCTGCCGGCGGGGACGCCGAGTGGTGGAGTCGTCGGGGCTGCGGTGGCACCATGAGTCATGGCGATCCTGACTCCCCGGCAGTTCGAGCAGGCCGGCGGCACCGGCGACTGGAGGGCCCTGAACGCGGGGGCGGACACGTGGTTCGAGACCGGCTCACACCTCGCGGGCGCCCGGTTCGTCCGGCGGGTGGCCGACCTCGCCGAGACCGCCGGACACCACCCTGACGTCGACCTGCGCTCCACCGGCGTCCACCTGCGGCTGTTCAGCCACGACGTGAACCAGCTCACCGAGCGCGACGTCGCGCTCGCCCGGCAGGTCTCGAACGCCGCCGCCGACCTCGGCCTGCCCGCGGACCCGTCGGCCGTGCAGCGCATGCAGCTCGCCGTCGACGCCATCGACGCCGCGACCCTGGTGCCGTTCTGGCAGACCGCGCTCCGCTACGACCGCGTCGCGGACGACCGGCTGGCCGACCCGCTCGGCCGCCAGCCGCGCCTCTGGTTCCAGGAGATGGACGGGCCCCGCCCACTGCGCAACCGGATCCACATCGACGCGGGCACGCCATGGGAGCTGGTTGCCGACACCACCGCCGCCCTGAAGGCCGCCGGCGGCCGGATCAGCTACGAGAACGCGTGGTGGCGCACCATCGCGGACGCAGAGGGCAACGAGGCCGACGTGTTCCCGCTGGCCGCGGAGAACGGGACCTTCGGCGACCCGGCCGCCGGCGACTGGCGGACGATGCTGACCGCGGCCGTGCACTACCCGACCGGCTCGTTCGGACAGGGCGTGGACCTGGTGGAGGCGGTCGCGGCCGCCGCCGACGAGGCGGGGCTGCCCCTGATGATCGACCTGCGCTACCCCGGCGTGACCGTGGACGGCGGCAAGGACCAGCACGAGGCCGAAGGGTTCGTGGAGCTGGCCGGCGCCGTCCAGTCGGCCGCCCGCGACCTCGGCCTGGTCGCCGACCCGACCGGTGTGCGCGACCTCCAGGTCGGCATCGACGCCCTCGACATCGCAGCGGTCGAGGCGTTCTGGCGGGCGGCACTGGGCTACGTCGCCGACCCGCGGCCCGGCCTGCACGACCTCTACGACCCGCGCAGGCTGAACCCACCGGTGTTCTTCCAGCAGCTGGACGAACCCCGGGAACAGCGCAACCGCCTGCACGTCGACCTCTTCGTGCCCGCCGACCAGGCGGACGCCCGGGTGGCCGCGGCGGTCGCGGCCGGTGGCCGGATCGTCTTCGACGCCGAGGCGCCGGACTGGTGGACGCTGGCCGACCCCGAGGGCAACGAACTCGACATCGCCGTCACCGTCGGCAGGGCGGAGCGGGCCGGGCGGGCCTGAGCCCCGGAACGCCGTTCAGGGCGTCAACAGCCGCTCCCCCGGCGCAAGGACGTCCAGGGTCCGCTCGTCGCGGTGGTCGAGCAGCCAGCGCCCGGTCGAGGCCAGGTCGAAGTTCTCCGGCTGCCAGCGCAGCGCGTTCAGTCGCGTCCCCACCAGCTGCACCGAGCGCGACCACTCACGGACGCCGAGCACCTCCAGTTCGGCCTCGGTGACCAGCGCCACCGACTCCCCCGTCTCGGGGGCACGCAGCGTGCGCAGCCGCCGGTCGCCCTCCGCGTCCAGGGCCGCCACCCCGTCCTCCACCGACTGCATCATCGAGCGCTGGGCGTCCCTGCTGATCCACAGCGGCTCCGGCCCGCACGCCAGCGAGGTCGTCGCGACACGATGGCCGGCGTCCGGGCGACCCACCTGGCGCGCCGCAGCGGCCATCCGCTGCAGCCGCGAGGAGTCGGCCAGCAGCTGGTCGATCTTGTACCCCACGGTGGTCGCATAGTTGCAGCGGACGGCGGCGCCGGACTCCAGCAGGTAGTCGGCGTTGCGCACCTCCTGGCCCGGGATCGGGTTCACGAGCACCATCGGCAGGCCCGCCGCCATGCACTCCGAGGACGACAGCCCGCCCGGCTTGCCGACGAACAGGCTCGAGACCCGCATCAGGTCGGCCATCCGGTCGGTGAACCCGAGCACGACGATGTCGTCCTCGCGCCCCGCCGCGGCCACCAGCAGCTCGATCTCGGCCTTCAGCTCCGCGTTGCGGCCGCACACGATCACGGCCTGGAAGGGGTGGGACATCCGCAACGCCTGGCGCACCACCTGTGTCGTGTACGACCCGCCCGCCGCGCCGGCGGAGATCAGCACGACCGGCACACCGGGGCGCAGCCCGAACTCCGCGCGGACCGCCGCCTCATCCACCGGATCGGCCAGGCCGCTGCGGACCGGGATGCCGGGCGCGCTCACCCGGTCCTCCGGGATTCCGATGCTCGCCAGGTACCGACCGGTCTCCTCGCGGGCGGCGAAGAAGTGGTGGAACGGCGAGGTGAGCCACAATCCCTGGAAGTCGTAGTCGGTCGTGACCACGGTCAGCGTCGCCCGCAGTTGCTTGCGCGCGATCATCAGCGACACCAGCCGCGCGGGCAGGAAGTGCGTGCAGATCACCACGTCGGGGTTGTAGTCGCGCAGTTCGCGGACGAACGTGACGGTGTTGAGCTGCTCCAGCCACTTCAGGGGGGACGCGGCCAGCTTGAACGGCGGATCGGCGTTGTCGTAGCCCCACCCGACCAGCCACGGCACCTGCGCCACCAGCTGGAAGTAGGCGTCGTCGTAGAGCCGGTTGAACAGTTCGTTCGTCGTCTCGAGGATGTCCAGCCGGCGCACCTCGTCGTCGGGCGCGAGCCCGTCCAGCCCCGCCTGCACCGCGCTCGCAGCCATGTTGTGGCCCGAACCCACCCCGGCGGCGAGGATCATCACCCGGCGTCCCATGTCGCAAAGGGTATCCACTCGGCACCGATTTTCCCCCGCGCGACGGGGTACGTTATAGTTTCCGGGCTGGCCGGGGAACACCGGTCGGCGAGGCCCACGAGGCCCCGTAGCGCAGTTGGTTAGCGCGCCGCCCTGTCACGGCGGAGGTCGCGGGTTCGAGTCCCGTCGGGGTCGCTGGAAGCGCAAACGCTTTCTCGGCCAGGTAGCTCAGATGGTAGTAGCGTTCGCCTGAAAAGTGAAAGGTCGCCGGTTCGATCCCGGCCCTGGCCACACGCGCGCGATGGAATCCGATTCCATCGCATTTTCTCTTTCGGCGAATGCCGCCTGCTCCCCTGCCGCCGTCCCCCGCGAAGCCCGGCGTGTCCGTCCACAGCGGACGGCAAGAGGGGCCGGGCGTTTCGGCCCGACCCCTCCGTGCTGCCCTGATCAGCTCACTTCGTGAAGCCGACGTTCTCCCACTTCGGGGTCCGGGCCATGCCCATGGCTCCGATGTTGGCCAGCTTGTCCCGGACGCCGATCAGCATCGGGCGCTGGTACAGCGGAAGGGTGTGCACGGCCTCCCAGATCGCCTGCGCGGCCTGGTTGCCGAGCTCGGCGCGCTTGGTCGCGTCCATCTCGGTGTCGATCTGCGGGATCAGCTCGTTCACCTTCGGGATGTCGAGCTGGGCGTAGTTCGCCTCGTTCGGCTTGAAGCTGTCACCGGTGCCGGTGCCACCGTAGATCTGGCCGATGTTGCGCAGCGGGTACGGCGTGCCGATCCACGAGAACGCGATGATGTCGAAGTCGTGCTTGGTGAGCACGCCCGGCCAGTCCTTGTTGGTGTCGACCGTCTTCAGCTTCAGGTTGACGCCGATCTCCTTCAGGCTCTTCTGGGCCTGCAGCGCCTCGTTCTCCGAGGCGGCCACGCCGCCCAGAACGGCGAAGGTCAGATCGAGTTCCTTGCCGTCCTTCTCCCGGTAGCCGGTCGAGTCGTTCATCGTCCAGCCGGCCGCGTCGAGCGTCGACTTGGCCTTGTCCGGGTTGTAGTCGATGCCGGTGGCCTTGGCCTGGTCGACGTAGCCGGGCTGGTTCGACACGTACAGGTTGTTGTTCAGCGGCACCTTGTCGCCCGGCAGGCCGGCGAGGTCGGACTGCGCGATGACGGTCCGGTCGATGCCCATCACGATCGCCTGACGAACGCTCTGGTCGGAGAGGATCGGCGACTTGGAGTTGAAGGTGAAGTGCCGGAAGTTTGGCCCGGCCGCAACCCGCACCACCGAATCGGGAGCGTTCTTCGCCTGCGCGTAGCCGTCAGCGTCCGCGCCGATGTCGTAGTAGTCCAGCTCCTTGTTCGCGAAGGCGGAGGCCAGCGCGTCCGCGGTGATGTTCTTCCAGGTCAGCTTGGTCAGCAGCGGCTTGTTGCCCCACCACTTCGGATTCGGCTCCATCGTCACCGTGCCGCTGGTCTTGTCCCAGTTGGTCACCCTGAACGGACCGGAGAACCAGGCATCCTTGTACTCGGGCCAGCCGTCGTTGAACAGCTTCGGGGTCGCGACGCTCTCGGCGCGCAGCGGACCGTCGCCCACGATCGCGATCCAGTCGGGATAGGTGGACTTGAACGTGATCACGACCTGCTGGGGGCCCGTGCCGGCAGCCACCGAGGTGACCTGGTTCCAGCCGTCGGTCGACGCGGCGGCGAAGTCCTTGTTGGAGCCGTTCTGCGCCTTCCAGGTGGCGACCCAGTCGTCGGCGCTGATCACGGTGCCGTCGTTCCAGGTGGCCTTCGGGTTCAGGTCCAGCGTGATCACCAGGTGGCCGTCGGTGACGGTCTCGTTCGCCGCGGTGAGGTAGTCCGGGTTGATCACCGGGGTGCCGTCACCCTGGTAGTCGTAGTAGGTCGGCCGGATCGGCGCCTCCAGGAACTGCAGTTCCGCGTCGTTGCCGGTCACGTTGAACTGGTTCCAGGTGGTGATCTGGCTGCTCATCGAGCCAATGAACTCACCACCCTCGGCAAGCTGGTCACGCGGTGTCTCGTTGATGTCCCACCCGCTTGCGGCGGGGGTCGCCGCCGTCCCTGCGGTCGAGCCCGGCGTCGCGGTCTGCGACGGCCCACCGCAGGCGGCCATGGTCAGGGCCAGGCCTCCGGCGAGGATGGGCATCAGGATTCTTGAAGCCTTCACATTTCCTCCATGTGCGTGATGGCGGGCCCACGACATGGTGGCGGCGGGGGCCAAGGCCATACGGATAGCTCCTGACCATACCCTTTGGTGCGCCGTCACCCACAATGAGCCGTGTAACGACCTGCTAACGAAACCGCGAGAGGCCGCCCCGGGGCGGTGTTGTCGGGGCGGGATCAGGACCGGAGCGGGGCGACGAGTTCCTTCTCGCCCGGTACCTCCGCGGGGAAGTGGCACGCCGCGTCGTGGTCGGCCCCGTGCGCAGCCAGCAGCGGGACCACCTCGCGGCAGCGGACGCGGTCAGCCTCGCCCAGCGCGGCGTAGCGGAAGCAGCGGGTCCGGAACTTGCACCCCGACGGCGGGTCGGCGGGGCTGGGCAGGTCGCCGGACAACACGATGCGCTGGCGCGTCCGCTCGGTCTGCGGGTCGGGAATCGGGATCGCCGACAACAACGCCTGCGTGTAGGGATGGACGGGGTTGGTGTACACCTCGTCGACCTGGCCGATCTCGACGATCGAACCGAGGTACATCACCGCCACCCGGTTCGCGATGTGCCGGATCACGGCCAGGTCGTGCGCGACGAACAGGTACGACAGGCCCAGCTTGCCCTGCAGGTCCTCGAGCAGATTGATCACTCCGGCCTGGATCGACACGTCCAGCGCCGACACCGGCTCGTCGAGGACCATCACCTTCGGCTCCAGCGACAGGGCCCTGGCGATGCCGATCCGCTGCCGCTGCCCCCCGGAGAAGTGCTGCGGGTACCGGTCGGCGTGGGCCGGCTCCAGGCCGACCAGCCGCAGCAGGTCGTGGACGCGGGTCTCGATCTCGGCCCTGGGGTAGCCGAACACGCCCATCGGCTCGGCGATGATGTCGAAGATCGGCATCCGCGGGTCGAGCGAGGCCATCGGGTCCTGGAACACCACCTGCAGGTTGCGGCGCAACTGCTTGCGCGACCGCCGGTTCAGCGTGGAGGTGTCGTTACCGAGCACGTTCACCGTCCCGGCGGTGGGCGTGCCCATGTTGAGGATCTCCAGCAGCGTGGTGGTCTTGCCGCACCCTGACTCCCCCACCAGCCCGAGCGTCTCGCCCGAGCGGATGTCGAGGTCGATCCCGTCCACCGCGTGCACCGTGCCGATCCGACGCCGGTAGATCGCACCCTTCATCAGCGGGTAGTGCCGCTTCAGCCCGGCGAGTTGCAGCACGACGTCGCGTTCCTCGCGCGGGGTGCCGGCCAGCTCCGAGGTGGTCAGCTCCGGCGCGGGGTACAGCATGTCGTGGCTCGCGCCCTCCAGCTCGTCGAGCCGGTGGCAGGCCGCCAGGTGGTCCATCGAGTCGGTCGGCTCCAGCTCGGGCTCGACCTGCGAGCACTTCGCCACCGCCATCGGGCACCGCGGCACGAACGGGCAACCCGGCGGCAGGTCCACCACCGAGGGCGGGTTCCCCTCCAGCACCGGCAGGGCGCCGCTCGCCGTCTGGTCCAGACGCGGCACCGTGCCCAGCAGACCGATCGTGTACGGCATCCGCGGGGCGTAGAAGATGTCGTCGACGCCGCCCTGCTCGACCGGACGCCCCGCGTACATCACCACCACCCGCTCGGCGGTGCCGGCGACGATCCCCAGGTCGTGGGTGATCATGATGATGGCCGCACCGGTCTCCCGCTGGGCGGTCTTCAGCACCTCCAGCACCTGCGCCTGGATCGTGACGTCCAGCGCGGTGGTCGGCTCGTCGGCGATGATCACGTCGGGGTCGTTGGCGATCGCCATCGCGATCATCACGCGCTGCCGCATGCCGCCGGAGAACTCGAACGGGAACGACTTCACCCGGACCCTGGGGTTCGGGATCCCGACCAGGTCGAGCAGTTCGATCGCCCGCTCCCACGCCTTGGCCCTGGACAGGTCGTAGTGGGCCTGGATCGCCTCGACGATCTGGTCGCCCACCGTGTACACCGGCGTGAGCGCCGACAGCGGGTCCTGGAAGACCATGGCGATGTCGCGTCCGCGGATCTTGCTGAGTGCGTCGTCGCTCTGGCCGAGCAGCTCCTCGCCGTGCAGCGTGATCGAGCCGGTGATGCGGGTGGTCGGCGGGTGCAGGCCCATCACGGCCAGCGAGGTCACCGACTTGCCCGAGCCGGACTCGCCCACGATCGCCATGGTCTCGCCGGCAGCGAGGTCGAAGCTCAGTCCGCGGACGGCCCGGACCGGGCCCGCCTCGCTGGGAAAGGTGACGTGCAGGTCCCGCACGCTGAGGACGGTGTCGCCGGCCTTGGTGCGGCGGTCCTTCACCTGGGTGGTGATGCTCACTGCAGTGCCTCCGTGGGGTGCTCACCGCGGGCTCCCCGCGACCTTGTTCGCGGGCGCGCAGCGGAGGAGAAGAACGTGATCGGGCGGGTCATGCCTGGCCTCCGGACGCCGAGCTGGGGTCGAGGGCGTCGCGCAGGCCGTCACCGACAGCGTTCACGCACATGACCAGGAAGACCAGCAGGAACGCCGGCCCGAGGAACACCCACGGGTAGGTGGTCGCCATCCGCGCACCCTCGCCGATCAGGGTGCCGAGCGACGTGTCGGGCGCCTGGACGCCGAACCCGAAGTACGACAGCCCGGTCTCGGACAGGATCGCGTAGCCGACGTTGAGGGTGGCGTCGATGATCAGCAGCGAGGACGCGTTCGGCAGGATGTGCCGCACGATGATCCGGAAGGCCGACAGACCCATGAACTTCGCGGCCAGCACGTACTCGCGCTCCTTGATCGACAAGGTGAGCGAGCGGACGACCCGCGCCGACAGCGGCCACGCGAAGGCGGCCAGCAGCACGACCAGCAGCATCCAGGCCGCGTCCCCCGACGGTGCGCCCCGCGACGCGACGGCGATCAGGAAGAAGCTCGGCACGACCAGCAGCAGGTCGATCACCCACAGCGCGGCCTTCTCGTACCAGCCGCCGAGGTAGGCGGCGGACGCACCGACCAGCGCGGCGATCGACGTGGACAGGATCGCGACCAGGAAGCCGATCAGCAGCGACTTGCCGAGCCCCCGCACGGTCAGCGCGAGGACGTCGCGTCCGGCCTGGGTGGTGCCGAGGATGTGCGCGGAGTCGGGCGGGTTGAGGAACGCGTTGGTGTCGATGTCGTCGAACTTCCAGTACAGGAAGAAAGAGCCGAAGACCGCGAGGAAGACCAGGAAGAGGATCCCGAACGCCCCGATCACGGCCGCCTTGTTGCGCAGGAAGCGACGGAAGACCAGTTGGCCGCGGGACAGCCGCCTGGCCGGCTTCGCTGCCGCGATCTCGATCACGACGGGGTCGGTGGCGGCGCTCATCGCGGCGTCCTCGCGGAGCTGGCCCGGGAAGCGCGGCGGGGGAAGCGAAGAACGCTGTCGACTTTCTTCATGCCAGCCTCACTCGGGGGTCGAGGATCGCGACCATGATGTCGGAGAGCACCGCGCCGGCGAGGACGCAGACGCCGGCGAACGCCGTCACCGCGACCACGCCGTTCACGTCCCGGTTGGTGATGGTGTCCACGCCGTACTGGCCGATGCCGGGGAAGTTGAAGATGCGCTCGGTGTAGGTGGCGCCCACGAACATCGTGGCGACGCTGAACGCGACGTAGGTGCCGGTCGGGATGAGGGCCGTGCGCAAGGCGTGCTTCATCACCGCCCTGCGCTGGGGCAGGCCCTTCGCGCGGGCCGTGCGGACGTAGTCGGCACCCAGCGAGTCGAGCATCAGGTTGCGCTGGATCCGGCTCATCGAGGCGGCCCCGATCACGATCAGCACCAGCGTGGGCAGGAACAGGTGCTGCAACCTGTCGACGAGGTCGGCGCCCGGGTAGTCGCCGACCGTCCCGGTCTCCCCGATGAACTCGAAGATCCGCGTCCCCGTGACGTTGTTGAACCAGGTCGCGCTGATCTGGGTGACGTGACCGATCACGAACGCGGGCGTGGAGATGATCAGCAGCGACAGCGCGGTGACCGTCCGGTCGCTCACCTTGTACTGGCGCGTGGCCGTCCACGCCCCGGCGGCGACGCCGATCACGATGCCGGCGATCGTGCCGATCAGCAGCAGGCGCAGGCTCACCCACATGCGGGTACTGATCTGCTCGGCGACGTTCACGCCCGTCGGCGAGTATCCCCAGTCGCCGCGCAGCACCCCGCTCAGCCAGACCCAGTAGCGCTCCAGCAGCGGCACCTGGTCGCTGAGGTTGTACTGACGCAACTGCGCCTCGACGATTGCTGGGTCCACCGGCGGCTGGCGAACGGCCCACAGGGCCTTCGGGTTCAGCTGGGTGGCAGCCAGCAGGAAGGTGAGCGACACTGCGACGTACAGCAGCACGACGTAGTTCAGCAGCCGCTTCCCGATGTAGCGAACCATGCAGGGAACGTAGCGCAGGGACCGGACTTCCCCAAACGCCTCAGCGCGACCTCGCCCTGCGATTGACCACCACTGTGCCCAGGACCAGGTCGTTGAGCGCCCTGCGTTCCGCCCCGATCACCACGGTCGGCAGGACCAGGCAGATCATCGCCGCACGGGCCAGCGCGCGCAGCCAGCCGAGGCGCTCCCCGTCCAGCCGGGCGATGCCGATGCCGGCGATCAGCTGTCCGAAACTGCCGCCGGCGAGGGCCCCCAGCACGGCGCTCTCGACGAAGAAGACCGTCAGCACCATCCAGGCCCGCCAGCCGCCACCGGTGAGGACGCCCGTCCCGAACAGGAACACCGCCACGACCATGCACACCCCCCAGTCCAGGATGAGGGCCGCGATCCGGGAGAACCAGGACGCCAGCGACCCCGCCCCGGCCTCGGGCAGGCCGATGCTCGAGCCCGGGTACTCCTCGGTCTGCGCACTCGCCACGAACCGAGCTTAGGGGACGAGCGGTGGACGGATCCCGGGCTCGGGCGCGCCGCTGGCATGCTCGTGCCACGACACCGGACGTAGCCCGTGACAGCACCCTGCTCAGCGCGTTACGCCGCTGAAACATGGACGCAACTCCATGGTTACGGCTGGTGCCTAGCGTGTGCTTCGTTCGATTCCCTTACGTGTGGAGGACCCAATGTTCCAAGGCGCCGACGACCTGTTGGCCTACATCAAGGACGAAGGCGTCGAGACCGTCGACGTCCGGTTCTGCGATCTCCCGGGCGTGATGCAGCACTTCACCGTGCCCGCCCAGTTCTTCGGTCCCGAGGTGTTCGAGGACGGCCTGTCCTTCGACGGCTCCTCGATCCGCGGGTTCCAGAAGATCCACGAGTCCGACATGACCCTCATGCCCGACCCGTCCACCGCGTTCGTGGACCCCTTCCGCCGGTCGAAGACCCTGGCGGTGAGCTTCTTCGTGCACGACCCGCTGACCAAGGAGCCCTACAGCCGCGACCCGCGCAACATCGCGCGCAAGGCCGAGAACTACCTCGCCTCCACCGGTATCGGCGACACCGCGTTCATGGGCCCGGAGGCCGAGTTCTACGTCTTCGACTCGGTCCGCTTCGAGACGAAGTCGAACGCCAGCTTCTACTACATCGACTCCGAGGCCGGCGCCTGGAACACCGGTGCCGAGTCCGACACCGACGGGCGCGGCAACCGCGGCTACAAGGTGAAGTACAAGGGCGGCTACTTCCCCGTCCCGCCGGTCGACCACTTCGCCGACCTGCGCGACGACATGGTGCGCAACCTGATCGACGTCGGCCTGACCATCGAGCGGGCGCACCACGAGGTGGGCACCGCCGGCCAGGGCGAGATCGCGACCAAGTTCGACACCATGCTGACCGCGGCCGACAACCTGATGAAGTACAAGTACATCGTCAAGAACACGGCGTGGGCCGCGGGCAAGACCGCCACCTTCATGCCGAAGCCGATCTTCGGCGACAACGGCTCGGGTATGCACGTGCACCAGTCGATCTGGAAGGGCGGCGAGCCGCTGTTCTACGACGAGGCCGGCTACGCGAACCTGTCCGACCTGGCCCGCTGGTACATCGGCGGCCTGCTCAAGCACGCCCCGGCCGTGCTGGCCTTCACCAACCCGACGGTGAACAGCTACCACCGCCTGGTCCCCGGCTTCGAGGCCCCGGTCAACCTCGTCTACAGCAGCCGCAACCGCTCGGCGTCCATCCGGATCCCGATCACGGGCTCCAACCCGAAGGCCAAGCGCCTCGAGTTCCGCTGCCCCGACCCGTCGTCCAACCCGTTCCTGGCGTTCCCCGCCATGCTGCTGGCCGGCCTCGACGGCATCCAGAACAAGATCGAGCCGCCGGCTCCGGTCGACAAGGACCTCTACGAGCTGCCTCCTGAGGAGCACGCACAGGTCGCCACCGTTCCCGACTCGCTCGGCGCGGTGCTGGACGCGCTGGAGGCCGACCACGACTTCCTGCTCGCCGGCGACGTGTTCACCCCGGACCTGATCGAGACCTGGGTAGACATGAAGCGCTCGGACATCGACGCGATCCGGCTCCGTCCGCACCCGCACGAGTTCGAGATGTACTACGACATGTGATCGTTCCGCGATCGCGTGCGCTGTCCGCGACCAGTGGCCCGGGGTTCCGCCCCGGGCCACTGGCCTCTTCCGGGGAGTCGGCGGTACGCCGTCAGGGCCGCCTCACCCGTGCCTCGGCCGCGACGGCCGTCCTCACCGAACCCACAGGAACGGCCTGAGGTCAGCACAGCCCGCGGGAGTTGAGTAGTGGTCACGAACGAACCACCGAACTCCTGGAGGCAGATGACGAGAGCCAACCTGATTTCCCCTTCATGTGTCACGGCCCCGTCGATCCCTCGGCGGGGCCGTGGGCCGTCCGGGCACGGGTGGCGCCGACGCGTCCGGGATGGCCATAGCCTTGGGGCATGCCGACCAGGGACGCCGTCTGATGGAGGTGCTGCTGCTGGGCACCGGCGCCGCCGACGGGATCCCCAACCTGTTCTGCCGGTGCGCGACCTGCACGGACTACCGCCGGCGGGGCGAACTCCGGACGCCGACATCGGTGCTGGTCGACGGACGGCTGCTGGTCGACCCGGGCCCGGAGGCGCCGCGGCAGGTCGCGAGGCTGGGCCGCGACCTGGTCGGGCTGGCGGCGATCCTCGCCGGACACGCGCACGACGACCACCTCGACCCCGCCGTCCTGCTGCACCGGTCCTGGGTGAGCCAGGCTCCGCTCGACGTCGTCGGACCCGCGCCGGTGATCGAGTCGTCGCGTCCATGGCTCGACCCGGAGCAGGCCGCGGTCACCTTCACCACGGTCGCCGCGGGCCAGGAGTTCGAGGTCGCCGGCTATCGCGTGACAGCACTTCCGGCCAACCACGAAGCCTTCGGCGAGGCGCTGTGCTACCTGATCGACGACGGCGCGTCCACACTGCTGTACGCGAGCGACACCGGACTCCTGCCCGAGGCGGCCTGGGCACTCCTTGAGGGCCGTCGGGCGGACCTTGTGCTGCTCGAGGAGACCTTCGGTGACCGCACCGAGAAGGGAGATCACCACCTCCACCTGAAGACGTTCGCCGCCACGGTCGAGCGGCTGCGGTCACAGGGGGTGGTGGACGCGACGACCCGTGTGGTCGCCGTCCACCTCGCTCACGACAATCCTCCGCTCGCCGCGCTGCGGGCCGACCTGGCCCGGTGCGGCGCGGAGGCGCTGCCCGATGGGACCGTCATCCGGCTGTGAGGCGGGCTCCCCCGTTCCCGCTCAGGAACCATTCCGGGCGCGGGCGGGGGGACGGGTTCGCCGCCGGTTCGGCTTCTCTCGGGTCAGGAACCGTCCCGCCCGGTCAGGTCGTGGCCAGGTGCCGCGCGGGGGTGCGTTCGAGCCGAGCGGCGAGACGGAGCTGGATCTCTGCCGTCCGTCGGAGCACGCGGGCGGCCACCGAACGCGTGCGGGGCGTCGGAACCCCGGCCTCCGGCAGGGCCGGCCCGGCCAGGGCGTTGTCGCGGGCCGTGCGCTCGATGATCGGGGCAAGGCTCAGGTATCCGGACATGAGTGTTCCTCTTCTCAGGGTTGTGGCCGCGATCAGGCCACGGGAGTGGTGCTGCTCCGCACGACCAACTCGTGGGGCAGGATGATCCGGCGTTCGCTGCGTTCCGGATCGAGCAGGAGTTCTGCGGCGAGCCGGCCCTTCTCGCGGATCGGCTGGCGGATCGTGGTCAGGCCGGCGGCCGCCGACTCGGGCAGGTCGTCGAAACCCACCACGGAGACGTCCCGACCGGGCTGCACGCCACGCTGGCGGCAGGAGTCCATGAACCCCAGCGCGAGCACGTCGCTGACGGCCACCACCGCGGTCGGCCGGTTCAGGCGGTCCAGGACGAGTGCCCCCGCTTCACGGCCCGAGGCACGGGAGTTGACGCCGGTGACCACCACGGACACCGTCGCGTCGCCGAGACCGTCGATGACCCCACGGATCCGGTGGAAGGTGTCGAAGTAGCCGACTCCGGCGTAGTCGTCCACCAGGCGGCTGAGCTCCGCCGGCTGGTGCTCGGTGAGCGCGGGCTGGCCCGGATGCGCGGTTTCGATCAGCAGGCTGACCCTGGTGTGGCCGAGCCGCGCGATGTACCGGCCCGCCTCGAGCGCAGCGGCGTAGTCGTCGATGGCGACGTAGTCTCCGGCCAGGGGTGCCGCCCCGACGGGCTGGCCCATCGTGCAGTAGACCGTCGGGAGTCCCCGCTCCCGCGCCCGGGCCATTGCCGGCTGGTCACCGCAGAGCCCTGCGATGCCGTCGATCGCCGCGTCCTGGACGGCCGCGAGGGCCTCCGCGTCGCGGGCGGGAACGCTGAGGAGCATGATCCCTGCCCGCCGACGTTCCATCACCTCGCTGAAGGCCGTCAGCCATGCGACGGAGAAGGGATCGGAGAAGGCGTAGGACAGCCGCTCCTCGAAGACCACGGCGAAGGTGTTCGTGCGGCCGGAGCGCAGCTGCCGCGCGACCGCGTCGGGGCCGGTGTACCCCATCTTGGCCGCCCGCTCGAGCACCCGCCGCCGGAGGTCGGCGGAGAGTTGGTCCGGGTGGTTGAAGGCGTTCGACACCGTCATCACCGACACCCCCATCACCGTGGCGATGTCCTGCTGGGTCACCTTGACCATGCCCACCTCCTTCCTGCGATGTGTTGCCTCCATGGTGATCTTTATCGTTAAAGTTATCAAGGAGTCGAGCGTCTGTATCGTTAAAGAACCGGTGCCGCGCCGATCGGCCGGCCCGTCGGCCGGACCGGCGTCCTTCTGGCCCGGCTCCGCAGGGCATGGGAGGATCGGGCATGACCAGCCGGATCTCGCACACCACGATCGACTGCTCGGAGCCGTACCAGCTCTCGCTGTGGTGGGAGCAGGTGATCGACTACCACGCGGATCCCGCCGACCCGAACGAGCCCGACCACGAGGAGTGCCTGCTCCTGCCGGCCGGCGGCGGCCAGGGGGTGTTGTTCATCAAGGTCCCCGAGCCGAAGTCGGTGAAGAACCGGCTGCACTTCGACCTGCGTCCGACCGACCGCACCCGCGACGAGGAAGTCGAGCGCGTGCTCGGCCTCGGCGCCACCTTCATCGCCGATCACCGCGGTATCCACGGCCCGGGCAGCGGCTGGGTCGTCCTGGCCGATCCGGAGGGCAACGAGTTCTGCATCCTGCGTTCTGACGCCGAACTGACCGCCTGACCCGCTGAACGGCAAAGGGGACAGACCTGCGAACGGGAAAGGAACCGTCCCCGATCTCGTTCGGGGGACGGTTCCTTTCCCGTTCGATGGTCTGTCCCCGATCTCGTTCGTCGTTCGGGGGACGGTTCCTTTCCCGTTCAGCGGTCCGTCCCCGATCTCGTTCGGGGGACGGTTCCTTTCCCGTTCGATGGTCCGTCCCCGATCCCGTTCGGGGGACGGTTCCTTTCCCGTTCGATGGTCCGTCCCCGATCTCGTTCGGGGGACGGTTCCTTTCCCGTTCAGCGGCTACTCGGCGTTCCACAGGCGGGTGTAGAAGTCCTGCCTGACCGGATCGGGGCCGATGCCGTAGCCGGCCAGGAACGCTGGCTCCCAGCCCGCCCCGAAGTTCCAGCCGAGGCTGAGCAGGGCAGGCGCCAGGTCGGCCCAGCGGTCGCCGACGCCGAGCCGGCCCAGGTCGACGTAGCCGACGCAGCGCCCGTCCGTATCCAGCAGGAAGTTGGGGTTGCAGGCGTCGCCGTGGCACACCACCGGATCGAGGTCGGGCCAGGGCCCGAGCGCACCGGCGCGCAGCCCGCGGTACGCCAGCCGGCCGGTGATCGACCAGCCCCAGCGGCAGGCGTCCACCGGCACCGTGTCGTGAAAACGGCGCAGCGCGCGACCCAGTTCGGGCACCACCCGTTCGGGGTGCGACCGCCACCCCCCGAGGACGGCGGAGGTCGCCGGGATGCCCTCGGTGCGGAACCAGAGGTTGCCCGCCGCGTCCGCACCGTGCCCGAGCGGACGCGGGACCGTGACGAACGCACCAACCCACGCCAGCCGCTCGGACTCCGTCAGCGGATCGAACTCCGCGTGCGGGGGTCCGTACTTCACGTACTCCGCGCCGTCGCCGATGCTGAACGTGACACCGCCGAGCTCGTTGCGCCATACCGGCGAGACCGGGCGGCCGGCGGCGAGGGCGCGCACGACGTCCGGGACGGCGACGCCGTCCAGACGGGTGTTGGGGTTGTCGGTCATCGCCGGTTCGGGGACGGTGGACCGGAAAGGGAACCGTCCCCGCGGTCCATCCATCGCCGGTTCGGGGCCAGTGGACCGGAAAGGGAACCGTCCCCGCGGTCCATCCGCAGGGTTCAGATCGGGAGCAGGCGGAACAGCGGCGCAGGGACGTGCTTCAGCACCCACATCACGAACTGGAAGGGCGCCGGCACCCAGATCAGGGTCCTGCCGTTGCGAGCGGCGTCGACGACCTGGGTGGCGAGCTGGTCGGGATCGACGGTGAGCGGGGCCTCCTTCACGTGGGCCGACATCCGTGTCCGCACCTGGCCGGGACGCACCACCAGCACCTTCGGCCCGAACGGCGCGAGCGCCTCGCCCAGCAACCGGTAGAACCCGTCCAGTCCCGCCTTCGTCGAGCCGTAGACGAAGTTCGAGCGGCGGACGAGCTCGCCGGCGACCGTCGACATCGCGATGATCTGGCCGTAGCCCTGCGCCTTCATCCGCTGGCCCAGCAGGACGCCGACGCTGACCGCGCCGGTGTAGTTCACCTCGGCGATCTGGACGGCCTTCGCCTGGTCCTGCCACAGCTCCTCGGCGTCGCCGAGCAGGCCGAAGGCGACGATGGCGACGTCCACGTCGGCGATCGCCCAGGCCGCCTCGATCACACCGGCGTGGGTGTCGAAGGCCGTCGCGTCGAACTCGAGCACGTCCACGTCGGTGGCGCCGGCGGCCCTGAGGTCGGCGATCGTGGCGTCCCGGCGTTCGTCCCCGGGCTGGACGCCCAGCACGACCCGTAGCGGCTGCTTGGCCAGATACTCCTTCACGATGGCCAGGCCGATCTCGGACGTGCCGCCGAGCAGCAGCACGGTCTGGGGATTGCCGGTGGCGTCGATCACTTGATTCTCCTCGTGGGTGTTCAGACGAGCTCGAGGCGGCGGCCGAGATCGGACACGAACACCCCGTGCGGGTCGATCCGGCGCCGGGTGGCGATCCATTCCTCGATCCGCGGGTACATCGCGTGGAAGGTCTCGGCCGTCGTGCGGGAGTCCTTCGCCGTGTACAGCCGCCCGCCGAAGGAGAGGATCCGCGCGTCCAGGCCGTGCAGGAACTCGTGGAGTCCGGCCTTGATCGGGAAGTCCACGCAGACGTTCCAGCCGGCCATCGGGTAGCTCAGCGGCGCGCGGTTTCCCGGCCCGAACAGCTTGAACACGTTCAGGAACGAGTAGTGCCCGGAGGCCTGGATGTCGGCGATGATCTTCGTGAACTCGTCCACGGCAGCGGGCGGCACCACGAACTGGTACTGCAGGAACCCGTGCGACCCGTACGCGCGGTTCCACTCCCCGAACATGTCCAGCGGATGGTAGAAGCCGGTGAGGCTCTGGATCTTTCCGGTGTAGGTGCCGCTCTTGGCGTACCAGAGGTTGCCGAGCAGGGTGAAGGTGTACTTGTTGGCCAGCCCGTTCGGGAACACGTCCGGCAGCTCGAACAGTGGCTTGGCGTTGAAGGCGAGCGGGTCGGCAGCGAGCTTCGGCGAGATCTGGCGAAGCTGGTCGAGCGTGGCGAGCGAACCGCGGGACAGGGCGGCGCGGCCCAGTTTCGGGGCCGGGCTGATCGCGTCGAACCAGGCACTGGAGTAGTCGTAGCGCGACTCCGAGCCGTCGGAATGAACGGCGATCGTCTCCTGCAGGGTCTTCGTGACCACGCCGTCGGCGATGAAGTAGGCCGTCTCGGTGCGGGTCATGTTGAGCACCACCCGCAGGATGATGCCGGTCAGGCCGACACCGCCGACGGTGGCCCAGAAGATGCTCGCGTCCGGGTCGTCGGGCGAGCCCTCCGGGGTGAGGCTGAGGACGCGCCCGTCGGCGACCAGCAACTGCAGGGACGCGACGTGGTTGCCGAAGGAGCCTGCGCTGTGGTGGTTCTTGCCGTGCACGTCGCAGCCGATGGCACCGCCGATCGTGACCTGCCGGGTGCCGGGCAGCACCGGGATCCACAGCCCGTACGGCAGCGCGGCGCGCATCAGGTCGTCAAGGCTCACGCCCGCGTCGACGTCGACCGTCGCCGAGGTCGGGTCGATCGAGTGGATCGTGGCCAGCGCCGTCATGTCGACGACGATCCCGCCGGCGTTCTGGGCGACGTCGCCGTACGAGCGACCCAGGCCGCGGGCGACGATGCCGCGCGTGAGGTGGGACGGGGAGTCGGCGTTGTGGTCGGCGACAGCTGCGACTGCGGACGCGATCACCTCCGGGTCAGAGGTGGACAGCACCTGCGCGGTGGTGGGGGCCGTGCGACCCCAGCCGGAGAGGCTGGCGGTGGCGGTGGGCAGGTCCGGAGTCTGGGTGGCGCTCATCGACGTTCAGCCTACTCTGCGGCCACCCGTCCCGCGGCCGGCGGCCGGCGTTACCATCTGCTGCAATGAGCGCGAACTCGACCCTGATGCGCGTCTGCGACGCCGCCCTGTTCGACCTCGACGGCGTCCTGACGCCGACCGCTGAGGTGCACATGCGGGCGTGGTCGCGGATGTTCAACGACTTCCTGCCCACCCGCGGCGACCGGAGGCCCTACACCGACGCCGACTACTTCGCCTTCGTCGACGGCAAGCCCCGCTACGACGGGGTGCGCGATCTCCTCGCCTCGCGCGGAATCGACCTGCCGCCGGGTGAGGCCACCGACCCGCCGGAGGCGGACACGGTGTGTGGTCTCGGCAACCGCAAGAACGAGGCGTTCGCTGCCGTGCTGGCCAGTGAGGGGGTGCGGCCCTACCCCGGCTCGGTGCAGTTGCTCGACTACCTCGCCGGCCACGGGGTCGCCGTCGCGGTGGTCTCGTCCTCGGCCAATGCCAGGGACGTGCTGGCGGCCGCCGGCCTCCGCGACCGGTTCGAGGTGGTCGTGGACGGGCTGCTGGCCAGGGCGGAGTCGATCGCGGGCAAGCCGGCGCCGGACACCTACCTGCGGGCAGCCGGGGCCCTCGGCGTGCCGCGGGAGCGGGCGGTCGTGTTCGAGGACGCCATCTCCGGGGTGCAGGCCGGGCGCGCCGGCGGCTTCGGCCTCGTCGTCGGCGTCGAACGCGGCGTCGGGCAGCACAGCCTGCTCGCCGAGGGTGCCGACCTCGTGGTCGCCGATCTGGCCGAGCTGCTTCCCTGAGCGGCGCCGCCGTCGGAGTCCCGGATCGCCGCTAGTCGGCGCTGTCCCAGAAGACGCGATCCATCACCTGCCGGGCGAGGCGGGCGCCGCGGCGGAAGTCCTCGGTGAACTGCGAGGAGTCGCCCTTGGCGTAACCGAGGATCTGGGCGACGGCGGAGAGCTCGCGCACGTCGGTCGGCAGGCTGTCGGTCGCGCGGCCGCGGAGCAGCATGATCGCGTTGCGGATCCGGCTGGCCAGCAACCACGCCGCACGCAACGCCTCGGCGTCCGCGTCGTCGAGGAGACCGGCGAGCACCGTCGCGTCCAGCGCCTCCAGGGTGCCGGTGGTGCGCAGCCGGCTGTCGCCGCCGGCGTGGTGGAGCTGCAGCAGCTGCACCACCCACTCCACGTCGGTCAGCCCGCCAGGGCCGAGCTTCACATGGCGTCCCGGGTCGGCGGCCCGCGGCAGCCGCTCCGCCTCCATCCGCGCCTTCAGCTTTCGGATCTCCTGCACCTGCGCGTGGCTGAGGCCGCCCTTGGGGTAGCGGACGCGGTCGATGTCGGCCAGCAGCGTCGCGCCCAGCTCCCAGTCGCCGGCGCCCGCGGACGCCCGCAGCAGCGCCTGCGCCTCCCACGTCGACGACCACCGCTGGTAGTAGGCGCGGTAGGAGGCCAGGCTGCGCACCATCGCGCCGCCCTTGCCCTCGGGCCGCAGGTCGATGTCGACCTCGAGCGCGGGGTCCGGGCCCGGCTTGGCCAGCAACGCGCGCAGCCGGCTCACCACCGTCGTCGCCGCAGACGTCGCGTCCGGATCCTCGCTGTCGGCCACCACGAACATCGCATCCGCGTCGGAGGCGTAGGACAGCTCGCACCCTCCCCACCGGCCCATGGCGATCACGGCGATCGGCGGCACCCGGACACCACGCGCCGCGACCTCGAGCGCGGCGTCGATCGTGGCGCCGGCCAGCTCGCTCAGGGCTCTGCCCAGGGTGGGGACGTCGAGGTCGCCCAGCAGGTCGGCCATCGCCAGCCGCAACAGCTCCCTGCGCCTGGTCGCGCGGACAGCACCGATCGCGCCGTCCGGCGACTCGTGTCGGCGGGACGCGGTGAGCATCTCGGCGAGGATCTCCGCACCCGGCCGCGGGCGCAGGCCCTCGGGATCGCCGAGCAGGGCGGCGTTCTGCGGCGCACGCATCAGCAGGTCCACCGCGTAGCGCGACGAGGCGAGGATCCTGGCCAGGTGCTCGGCCATCACGTCGCCGTCGCGGAGCGCGCGCAGGTACCACGGTGTCGTACCGAGCTCCTCCGACACCTGGCGGAAGGCCAGCAGGCCGTGGTCGGGGTTGGGGCCCGCAGCGAACCAGGTGAGCATCGCAGGCAGCAGCTGCCGCTGGATCTCCGCCTGCCGGGTCATGCCGTGGCTGAGCGCCTCGATGTGCCGCAGCGCCGCCTTCGGGTCCCCGTAGCCGAGCGCCCGCAGGCGCACCTGCGCGGCTTCCGGCGTCAGCCCCACCTGGGAGGAGGGGATCCGCGCGACCGTCTCCAGCAGCGGGGAGTAGAACAGCCGCTGGTGCAGGGTGAGGACGCGGCGCGCGGTCGAGCGCCACAGGTGCATCAGCTCCTTCGGCTCGGGCAGGCCGATCGCCCGGGCCAGCCAGCGCTGGTTGGCCTCGTCGTCGGGCATCAGGTGGGTGCGGCGCAGCCGGTAGAGCTGGATCCGGTGCTCGAGGAGCCGCTGCAACTGATAGGCGGTGGCGAGGTCGTACCCGTCCGCTCTTCCGACGTAGCCGTGGTCGACGAGCGCGGACAGGGCGTCGAAGGTGCCGCGCAGCCGCAGCCGTTCGTCGGATCGTCCGTGGACGAGCTGGAGCAGCTGGACGCTGAACTCCACGTCCCGCAGCCCGCCCGCCCCGAGCTTGATCTCGGTGTTGGCCTCGCGCGCGGGCAGCAGCGAGATCACCCGCCGGCGCATCGCCTGCACCTCGCCGACGAACTGGTCGTTGTCGGCGACCCGCCAGACCATCGGCCACACCATGTCGACGAAAGCACCGGCCAGGGCGAGGTCGCCGGCCATCGGCCGCGCCTTCAGCATCGCCTGGAACTCCCAGTTCTTGGCCCACTTCTCGTAGTACGCGCGATGCGAGGCCAGCGTCCGGACCAGCGGGCCCGCCTTCCCCTCCGGACGCAATGCCGCGTCGATCTGCCAGATCGTGCCCGCACCGGTGTGCGCGGAGCAGACCCGGGTCAGCGCGCTGGCGAGCCGGGTGGCCACGGCGACCGCCGTCCCCGAGTCGCAGACCGGCTCGCCGGCCTCGTCGAGCGCGGGCTCGGCGAGATAGAGCACGTCCACGTCGCTGACGTAGTTGAGCTCCCGCGCGCCGGTCTTGCCCAGGGCGACGATCCCGATCCGGCACTTCTCCCAGCCGGGCACCTCTCCCCTGGCGAGGGCCAGGGCCGCCTCCACCGTGCCGTCGGCCAGATCGGCGAGCTCGCCGGCGATGTCCTGCAGCGCCAGCAGCGGATCCGGGGCGGTGAGGTCCCTGGCCGCGATCCTCAGCAGCGCCCTGCGGTAGGCGCGACGCAGATCGTCCGAGCGGGATCTCTCCGCGACCGGGACAGGGCTGGCCGGGTCCGCGCCGACGGCGAGGAGCAGCTCGGCGCGCAGCGCCTCGGGCGGGCGCCGCTCCACGCTGCCCATCACGGCGGTCACATCGTCGGCGTGGGTGCCCAGGTGCTGGTTCAGCGCGACGCTCGCCCCGAGGACCGCGATCAGCCGGCGCGCGAACGCCGCGTCCGCCCCCAACTCGGCGAACAGGGCCGGACGGGCCGCGACGAGGCGGTTGAAGCCGGCCAGGGCGAGGTCGGGGTCGGCAGTGCCCGGCAGCTCCGCCAGGGCCAGCTCGATCTGCTCCCGCGTGCCGTGCTGCTCCCAGGCCTCGACCATCGCCGCGGCGGCCACGGCGTCGGCGAAACCGAGCCGGGCGAGTCGCGCGGACGGGCTCTCGATGCGGCTCACGAGGGCGATGCTAGCGTCTGGAGCGTGGCGAGAACCCCGACGCAGGCCCAGGTCGACGAGCTTCGCCATGCCGTCCGCGCCCTCGGCGGCGAGCCTTCGGCTGAACTCCCCCGGGCCACTCTCGCCGCCGCGTCCCGGACGGTCTGCGGGCTGCTCGGTGCGCGTTTCCCCGGCGGGTCGGTCGAACTGCGGGTGCCGCCGTTCGCGGCGGTCCAGCTCGGCATCGGCGAGCGGGGGCGGCACACCCGCGGCACCCCGCCCAACGTCGTCCAGACCGACGCGATCACGCTCCTGCTGCTCGCCTCGGGGAGCCTGGCCTGGGCCGAGGCGGTGTCGACCCACCAGGTGCGCGCGTCCGGGATCCACAGCGACCTGACCGAGCTGTGGCCGCTGCCCGAACTGCGCTGATCCGCCGGGCCCGAGACCCGCACAGCTGAACCACAGGTTGGCACAGGAACGCCCACAGGTCGGCCTCATAGCGTCGTCATCGTGGTAAAGCGCCCAGAGGAGATTCACAACCTATGACAACCGATGAAGCCGGTTTCCCGGCGGACCCGCCGGATGCGCCCAAGAAGCGGCGCCGCATGACGTGGAAGAAGTGGCTGGCCGTCGGCGTGGCGGCCGTGGTCGTGCTCGGCGGAGTCGGGGTGGGGACGTTCCTGTTGCTGCGGCAGTCGCACAGCAACACCGCACGGTCCTTCAGCCAGGACGTCACCGTCACGAAGGCCGACCAGACGCTGACCGTGAGCCTGGACGGGACGCTGAGCCCCAGCAAGCAGTCCGACGTCAACTTCAGCGTCGCCGGCACCGTGACCAAGGTGTACGTGAAGGCCGGTGACACGGTGAAGAAGGGCCAGAAGCTGGCCCGGATCGACGACACCAGCCTGCAGAACGCGCTCGACCTGGCCGAGGCCAACCTGACCAGCGCGAAGGCCAATCTCACCGAGGTCGAGGACAACGACGGCAGCAGCGCGGCGATCACGTCGGCGAAGGCGCAGGTCACCTCTGCGGCGGCCGCGGTCACCAGCGCCGAGGACGACCTGTCCGACGCCGTGCTCCGGGCCACCATCGCCGGCACCGTCGCGAGCGTCGACCTCACCGTCGGCGACACCGTGAGCGCCGGCTCCAGCTCGTCCTCCAGCTCGAGCAGCTCGAGTTCCAGTTCGACATCGTCCAGCAGTTCCAGCTCGGCGCAGGTCACGATCATCGCCACCTCCCGATGGAAGGTCGAAGGCACCATCGGCGCGTCCGACCTGGCCAGCGTGAAGGCCGGCCAGAAGGTGTCCGTCACCACCGATGCCACCACCGACGAGCTCACCGGCACGGTGACCTCCGTCGGCATCGTCGCCACCTCCACCAGCGACGACGGCACCGCCACCTTCCCGGTGGTGATCAGCCTCAGCGGCACGCACACCGACCTGTTCTCCGGCACCACCGCGACCGCGGTGATCACCACCGGCAGTTACGACGACGTGCTCACCGTCCCGACCGCCGCCATCAAGACCGAGGACGGCAACACCGTCGTGACCAAGGTCGACGGCACCACGACCAGCACGGTCGAGGTCAAGGTCGGCAAGGTCTTCGGAAGCTACACCGAGGTCACCAGCGGGGTGAGCGAGGGCGACACCGTGCGCATCTCCTTCACCGCACCGACGTCGACCTCGACCTCGTCCAGCAGCAACCAGGGCGGCTTCACCGGTGGCGGTCTCGGCGGTGGCTTCGGCGGCGGCGGACTCACCGGTGGCGGCGGCGCCCCGCCCGGTGGCGGCACGGGCGGTCGGTGACCGGGATGAGCATGCTGTACATGAACGGAGTCCGGAAGACCTACTCCACGGGTGTGGTCGAGGTCGAGGCGCTCCGCGGGATCGATCTGGCCATCGAGGCGGGTGAGTACCTGGCGATCATGGGCCCCTCCGGCTCCGGCAAGTCCACGCTGATGCACATCATCGGCTGCCTGGACGTGCCGACCGCGGGCACCTACGAACTCGACGGCACCGACGTGAGCAAGATGAGCGAGAAGCAGCTGGCCGAGATCCGCAACCGCAAGATCGGTTTCGTGTTCCAGCAGTTCAACCTGCTGCCGGCCCTGACCGCGCTGCGGAACGTCGAGCTGCCGCTGGTGTACGCCGGGGTTCCGGCGCCCGAACGCAGGGAACGCGCACTGGCGGCGCTGGCGAGGGTTGGCCTGGCCCAGCGCGTCCAGCACCGCCCCGGCGAACTCTCCGGCGGTCAGCAGCAGCGCGTGTCCGTGGCCAGGGCGCTGGTCACCGACCCGGCCCTGATCCTCGCCGACGAGCCGACCGGCGCGCTCGACTCCCGGTCCACCAGCGAGATCCTGGAGCTGTTCGAGGAACTCAACGACTCGGGCCGCACGATCGTGGTGATCACCCACGAGCCGGACGTCGGCGAGCGGGCCAAGCACCTGGTGCACATCTACGACGGGCTCCTCCGCGAGTCCGTCCCGGTCGAGGCAGCGGGAGCACGGCGATGATGGGCTGGACCGAGACGCTGAAGACCGCCATCTCGGCGCTGAACGCGCGCCGGATGCGGTCGGCGCTGACCATGCTGGGCATCCTGATCGGTATCGCGGCGGTCATGCTGACCGTCGGCCTGGGCCAGGGCGCCTCCCAGCAGATCACCGACAAGATCAACTCGCTCGGCTCGAACCTGCTGGTGGTCTCGCCGTCCTCCTCGTCCTCGGGCGGCTTCCGGGGTGGTGGCAGCACGGTGTCCACGCTGACCATGCAGGACGCCGAGATGCTCGCCGACCCGTCGGTCGCACCGGACGTGCTGGCGGTGGCGCCCACCTCGTCCACGAACGGTTCGCTGCAGTCATCGGAGACGACCTGGACCTCGACCGTGGTCGGCACCGTGCCGGACTGGCTGACGGTCAGGGCCCGGGAGGTGGAGACCGGCCGGTTCTTCACCCAGGACGAGGTCGACTCCTCGGCCAACGTCGCAGTGATCGGCTCGGAGACGGCCAGCGAGCTGTTCAGCACGGGTTCCGCCGTGGGCCAGTCGATCAGCGTCAACGGCGAGTCGTTCACGATCATCGGCGTCCTGACCTCCGAAGGCAGTTCCGGGACGTCGAACGAGGACGACACCGTCCTGGTGCCGATCACCACATTCGCCTCGCGCCTGTCCACCTCGAGCAGCGCGAACAGCGTCTCCTCGATCTACCTCTCCGGCAAGGACGCGGACAGCCTGTCGGCGGCCTACCAGCAGGTGAAGACGGCGCTGCTGGCCTCGCACCAGGTGACCTCCGACGACGCCGACTTCACGGTCGCGTCCCAGGCATCGCTGGTCGAGACGGCCACCTCGGTGACCGGCATCCTGACCGTGCTGCTGGGTGGCGTGGCGGGGATCTCCCTGCTCGTCGGCGGCATCGGCGTGATGAACATCATGCTGGTGAGCGTGAGCGAGCGGGTCAGGGAGATCGGCCTGCGCAAGGCCCTCGGAGCGACCCCGGGGGTGATCCGGCGCCAGTTCCTGGTGGAGGCGGGCATCCTCGGCATTCTCGGCGGGCTGGTCGGCGTGGGGCTCGGCTTCGCCGGAGCGGCGATCCTGACCCCGATCCTGAGCATGACGGTGCTCATCTCCATCCCGGCGACGCTGCTCGCCCTGGTGGTCTCGCTGGGCATCGGCCTCGTGGCCGGCGTCTATCCGGCCACTCGCGCGGCCAAGCTCGCCCCGATCGACGCACTGAGGAGTGAATGATGAAGGTCAACAAGCGGCTCAGGGGCGTCCTCGGCGCCGGCGCGGCCCTCGCCCTGGTGGCGGGGGTCGGGATCGGTGTCGCGCAGACGTCCACCGCGGCGAGCGCGCGGTTCGTCACCACGACAGCGGGGACGGGCGACGTCACGCAGACCTACACCGCCACCGGCACCGTGACGCGGAAGAACACCTCCGAGGCGTCCTTCTCGGTCAGCGGCACGGTGAAGAAGGTCTCTGTCTCCGTCGGCGACGAGGTGGAGGCGGGCGACACCCTCGCCACGCTGAACAAGGGCGAGCTCCGGCTCGCCGTGCTGAACGCGACCACCACCCTCGCCCAGGCCGAGGCCTCGCTGTACTCGGCCCGGCACCCGTCCAGTTCCTCCTCCTCGAGCAGCAGCAAGAGCTCCGCGAGCTCCCGTTCTGCGTCGAAGAGCGCCGGCGGGGCGACCGCGGCCAGCATCGTGATCGATCCGACCCTGCTCCTCGAGGCGACCTCACGGGTCAACCTGGCCGTGCTCGACGAGTCGGACAAGTGCGACGCGATCTTCGCCTCGATCCTTCCGGCAGCCGACGACGGCGGGGACGACAGCGGCGCGACCAGCACCGCGACGGCCACGCCTTCCGCCTCGGCGAGCGCGACCAGCACGCCGACCCCGACCAGTTCCGGCGAGTCATCCTCCGGTGACGACGGGTCGGGGGACGTGGCCACGGCCACGGCGACCGCCTCGGCGTCCCCGCTGGCCAAGACGCTGGACAGCGACGACTTCACCGACGACCAGTTGCAGGCCTGTGCCGACGCTCGCGCCGAGGTGATCCTCGCCAACACCAACCTCCAGACGGTGGTCACCCAGCTCACCTCCACGACCGGCACCGGTTCGACCGGCTCGGGCTCGGGCTCGGGCTCCAAGAAGAGCGGCTCGTCCAGCTCGACGACCACGGTCAGCAAGTCCGCGGTCGCGAAGGCGAAGGCGACCGTGCTCTCCGCCCAGCAGGACCTCGCCTCGGCGCAGCAGGACCTCGCCGACGCGACGCTGGTCGCCCCGATCTCCGGGACCGTCGGCCTGGTCGGCCTGACCGCGGGCGACAGCTCGTCCGGTTCGGTCACGATCGTCGGCTCCGGCAGCGCCGTGGTGACCTTCGAGCTCCCGCTCACAACCAGGGAGCAGGTCAAGGTCGGCCAGTCCGTCACCGTGACCCCGGCCGGCTCGTCCAAGGAGCTGACCGGCAGGATCACCGCGATCTCGTCGGTCGAGACCAGCGGCACCAGCGGTGACTCCCCGACGTACACCACGACCGTCTCGGTCGGCGACGCCTCCGGGCTGCTGGCCAGCGGCGCGAAGGCGTCGGTGACGATCCCGGTCAACGCGGCCACCGGCGTGGTCCGGGTGCCGGCCTCCGCGGTGACCCCGACCGGCACCGGGACGGCGACCGTCCAGGTGGTCGACAACGCCAACGCCACGACGGCCTCGACCGTCGAGGTGAAGACCGGAGCGGTCGGCGGCGGCTGGGTACAGGTCACGTCCGGGCTGGACGCCGGCACCATCGTGGTGCTGGCCGACAACACCGCCGAGATCCCGTCGAACACGACGAATCAGCGATCCAGCGGTTCGTCCAGCCGGTCGGTGGCCTCGGCGTCCGCCGTGGCCACCGCGGCCCCGACGGCCGCGAGCAGCGGTGCGGCCGGCGGTGCCCCGACCGCGACAGCGAGTTCCTCGACTCGCTGAGGACCACGCGGCGCCGCCGCCCGGGAGCCCGGGTGGCGGCGCTGTCGTGTTCACCGGGACGGGGTGGGCGGTGGAAGGCGGCGAGAGCGCCGCGGGCCCGCCGGCACGTCCTCCCTCCGGATGATGCCGACGGACCCGCTCACCGACGCGGACCGCGCCCGTCCCCGAACGGGCGTCCGCGATCCGGGACCCCTGTGCCCGGTTCGGTGGTACCACCATTCAACCGCGTGGTGTCGACAATATTGGGCATCCGGACAGACCCGTACACCCCGAGTGGTCCGCCCCGATCGTGGGGGCGCGTCGCGTCAGAGCGTGGGCAGGGACTTGGTGAGCTCCCACTCCGAGACCTGGCTGCGGTAGGAGTCGTACTCGGACTTCTTGTTGCGCAGGAAGAAGTCGAACACGTGCTCGCCGAGGGTGTCGGCGACCAGCTGGGAGTTCTCCATCAGGTCGATCGCGTTGCCGAGGCTGCGCGGCAGCGGCGAGATGCCCAGCGCCTGCCGCTGGCGGTCGGTCAGCGACCACACGTCGTCCTCCGCGCCCTCCGGCAGTTCGTACTCGTTCTCGATGCCCGCCAGGCCGGCCGCCAGCACCATCGCGTAGGCGAGGTAGGGGTTGGCCGCGGAGTCGATCGAACGCAACTCCACCCGGGCGGACGCCCCCTTGTTCGGCTTGTACATCGGTACCCGCACGAGCGCTGAGCGGTTGTTCTGGCCCCAGCAGATGTAGCTCGGCGCCTCCGCGCCGGAGATCAGGCGCTTGTAGGAGTTCACCCACGGGTTGGTGACCGCGGTGATCTCGCCGGCGTGCCTGAGCAGGCCGGCGATGAACTGCCGCCCGGTCTTCGACAGGTGGTACTCGGCGGTGGCGTCGTAGAAGGCGTTGTTATCGCCCTCGAACAGCGAGACGTGGGTGTGCATGCCGGAGCCCGGGTGGTCGCTCAGCGGCTTGGGCATGAAGGACGCGAACATGTTCTGCATCACCGCGACCTCCTTGATCACCACCCGGAAGGTCATGATGTTGTCGGCCATGGTGAGCGCGTCGGCGTAGCGCAGGTCGATCTCCTGCTGACCGGGGCCGCCCTCGTGGTGGCTGAACTCGACCGAGATCCCCATCTGCTCGAGCAGCGTGATCGCCTGGCGACGGAAGTCGGCGCCGGGACTGGTCGTGGTGTGGTCGAAGTAGCCGGACTGGTCGGCAGGGGTCGGCGGCTGGCCGGGGACGATCGGCTGCTTGAACAGGTAGAACTCGATCTCGGGGTGCGTGTAGTAGGTGAACCCCATGTCGGAGGCCTTCTTCAGGGTCCGCTTCAGCACGTAGCGCGGGTCGGCGAAGGACGGTGAGCCGTCCGGGAGCCGGATGTCGCAGAACATCCGGGCCGTTCCCTGCGTCTGGCCGCGCCAGGGCAGCAGCTGGAAGGTGGAGGGGTCGGGGTGTGCCACCATGTCGGACTCGTACACGCGAGCGAAGCCCTGAATGGCCGAGCCGTCGAAACCGATCCCCTCGCTGAAGGCGCCTTCGAGTTCGGCGGGAGCGATCGCGACGGACTTCAGGAAGCCCAGGACGTCGGTGAACCAGAGCCGGACGAAGCGGACGTCCCGCTCCTCCATGGTGCGGAGCACGAACTCGGTCTGCTTATCCATGCGGCCAAGTCTGCCGCCGGAAGTGTTTCAGTCTGGTTACATCGTGATGTCGGACGCGCTGGGTACGGTGAGACACATGGCTGCGACTTTCACTGCGATCGGGATCACGGTGGCCGACATGGCCGCATCCCTGGAGTTCTACCGCCTGCTCGGCCTGTCCTTCGCCCCGGAGGATGACGCGGAGGGCCACGTCGAGTGGGAGGGCCCCGGTGGCGTCCGGGTCATGTTCGACACGGTCTCCGTGGTGCACAGCTTCGACCCGGGCTGGGAGCCCCCGGTGGGCGGACCGGCGATGAGCCTCGCCTTCGAGTGCGCCACGCCCGCGGAGGTGGACGCGACCGTCGCCGAGATCGCCCAGGCCGGGTTCACCGTCCACCGCGAGCCGTGGGACGCCTTCTGGGGCCAGCGCTATGCGACCGTCCTCGATCCCGACGGCAACCGCGTGGATCTCTTCGCCTGGGCCTGACCCCGGCTCAACCGGCTAACGGGTTGCGATCGGCCCTGTCCTCCCGGTCCTGGGCGCTCTCGTCCGCGTCGTCGTTGAAGCGCGGGTCGTTCTCCCAATCCTCGTTGCGCTCCTGTGCCCTCGCCAGCGCGTTCGCAGCGTCCGCGGCGGTCGCGTACGGTCCGAGCCTGGTCGCGCTCCGGCATCCCTCGTAGGGCTCCACCGCGTGGTGGTCGAGGCAGTAGTACCACTCACCCTGCGCCATGGCCCCTGCCTCCGATCCTCTGGTGTGAGCCCACTATGATCCCGGGCGTGACCGCGATCAAGCCCTACCCGACCTCGCCGATGCGCCCGGTCCCCGCGCACATCGCGCGTCCGGCGTACGTCGGCCACCCGCGCCCGGAGCGCTACGACGGCCCCCACGTGCAGACGCCGGACGTGATCGAGCGGATGCGGGTGGCGGGCCGGATCGCGGCCCAGGCCATGCACGCGGGCGCGGCCGTCGTCGCCCCCGGCGTCACCACCGACGAGATCGACGAGGTGGTGCACGACTTCATCGTCGCGCACGACGCCTACCCGTCCACGCTCGGCTACCGGGCTTTCCCGAAGGCGTGCTGCACCTCGGTCAACGAGGTGATCTGCCACGGCATCCCCGACGCCCGCCCGCTCGAGGACGGCGACATCGTCAAGATCGACGTGACCGCCTTCCACGACGGCGTGCACGGCGACAACTGTGCGACCTTCGCCTGCGGCGAGGTGGACGAGGCGTCCCGGCTGCTCACCGAGCGCACCGAGGAGGCGATGAACCGGGCGATCCGCGCAGTCCGGCCCGGCCGGCAGATCAACGTGGTCGGGCGCGTGATCGAGTCCTACGCCCGCCGCTTCGGCTACGGCGTGGTCCGCGACTACACCGGCCACGGCGTTCATACCGCCTTTCACTCCGGGCTCGTGGTTCCGCACTACGACGAGCCCCTGCTGGACACCGTGATGGAGGTCGGGATGACCTTCACGATCGAGCCGATGCTGGCCATCGGCAGCCAGCAGTCCCACGTCTGGGACGATGGCTGGACGGTCGTGACCGACGACCGCAGCAGGGTCGCGCAGTTCGAACAGACGCTCGTGGTGACCCCGGACGGCGCGGAGATCCTCACCGTCCCCTGAGCGGGGCGGCCGGGCCGGACGCCACCCGGCCGGCGGGCGGAAATCGACGCCTGTCGACCGCCACCGAATGTCCCGTGAACCCGCCGGGCGGCATTCTGCGTTTCCTGCGCAGGAGGGATAGCGTTGCCGCAGCCGCCCAGCTCCACTCCCCCTTTGAAGTTCCACCGGAGCCGGCGGTCAGGCCCCGCCAGGCCACCAACCCCCCGGTCTACCTGGTGGGGCCGCCCGAACCCCTCAGGCCAGGCAGCCCAGGGTCTTCCGGGCGGCCCTGTCGGAGGCGTGCGGCCGGATCGGGAACGCCACCACCGCGGCGCCTGAGCGCGCGCTCGGGGCGTTGGTGACGAACAGTGCTGTCGGTGCGACGTCGTCGCTGGTGTAGCCGAGGCTGTTCGGGTTCACGCTGGTCTCCACCGCGACCGTCCACCAGGCACCATTTGCGTGCACCATCCGCCCGCGCGGATAGGTGATGGCGCCGCCCACCCCGCCGACCGCCTGCAGGCGGTCCAGCAGGCTCGTGGTCACGGAGTGGCAGCCGGCTCCCTTCGCGAGCCGGCCCGTGTAACTGTCCGGCGAGCCGGGGTCGGGACGCGGCCTGGGCACCGGCAGCTTCTTCACGCACGCGAGCGCTTTCCTCGCCGCCCGGTCCCCGGCGGCCGAGGCCAGCTGCCAGGCGAACGGTTCGTGGTCGGGGTCGTCGGCGTAGGTCGGGTAGCTGGTGACGAAGAACGCGTAGGGCTCCACGGAGCCGGCGCCCCCGGTGGCCCTCGTCGCGACGGCAGCCGTCCACCAGCCCGCGTTCGACCGGACCAGGACCCCGACCGGGTAGGTGACCGAGCCACCGACGCCGCCGATGTCCTCCAGGGCCGCGAGTTGCCGCTTCGTCGCCTGCGCGCAGGTCGCGCCCGCGGCCAGTTCCCCCGTGTAGGGGTGCAGCGCCCGGTCGTCCAGCTCGGACGGGGTCGGCACCGGTGTGGTGGCGACCGGCGCCACCGACGGGGCTCGGTGGACCGGTTCGTTCCACAGCCACTGCAGGCCGCAGCCCGACAGCAGGACCGCCGCGAGGACGGCCCCCACCGCGCGGACGGGTGCGCTCACCCCGCCAGCGTAGGCCCGGCCGCCACGCGGCACCTCCGGACGGCCGGGTCTCGTACACCCTGCCCGCGCCGGTGCGTGTGAGAATGCGTCATGACCACCGTCACGATCGACACCCGGACGCTCACGCAGCACCCCGCGTGGCTGAAGGTGAAGCAGGCCGCCACCGCGCTGGCATCGCTCCAGTCCCCCCACGGCGCCATCGACGACGCCGCCTACCATGCCGACGCCCGAGCACACGTCGCCGAGCTCACCGAGGGGATCGGCGAGCTGGCTCCGTTGTTCCCGCACGACGCGGCCTACCTCGACGCCACGATCCGGGACCTCCAGCGCTGGCGCGACGGCTACTTCAAGGAACCCGACTTCTACGACTCCCTGGTCCTGTTCCACCCCGAGCGGACGCGGGTCGACGGCCTCGTCCATCTGGTCGTCTTTCCCATGTACACCCAGAACGGGTCCCGGGACCGGCACGTCGAGGCCCTCCTGATCCAGGTGGTCTGGCCCGACTTCGTCGCGGAGTTGGAGGCCGGCGCGTACTCCAACGCCGCCTTCGTCCCGATCCAGTTCCTCGACTTCACCGCCGGCTACGACACCAACTCCGCCGTGCTGTTCCCCGAGACCGTCGCGATGCGGGAGGTCCCTCCGTTCACCTGGGGCGGCATCTTCTGCGACCGCGAGGCGGCCCGGTTCCGCCGTGTCCTCCGCGCGGCCGTGGAGGTGACCAAGCTGGACCTGCCCGAGCTCGCGGCCGAGCTTCTGGAGGACCAGCGGCTCACCCAGGAGACGTTCGTGATGTGGGACCTGATCCACGACCGGACCCACATGCGGGGCGACCTGCCGTTCGATCCGTTCATGATCAAGCAGCGGATGCCGTTCTTCCTGTACTCGCTGGAGGAACTGCGCTGCGACCTGACCGCGTTCCGCGAGGCCGTCCGGATCGAGCGGGAACTCGCGGCCCTGCCGCAGCGGACACCCGAACAGGACCAGCTCGCCAGGCACGCCGGGCTCGTGCAGTACGCGGTGATCTTCGACCGGATCTTCCGGTTCGCCGTCACCGGGACGCGGGTGCGCAACTACGACGGTCTGGGCGGCCAGCTGCTGTTCGCATGGCTGCACCGCAAGCACGTCCTGCACTGGACGGACACCCGGCTCACCTTCGACTGGGACGAGGTCCCCGACTGCGTGAACGCGCTCGGGCAGGAGATCGAGCAGCTGTACTGGCTCTCCATCGACCGGCCCAAGGTGTCGCACTGGCTGGCCGCGTATGAGCTGGTCAGCGGGGTCGTCGAACCGCATCCCGCCTCGGTGTGGAAGAGCGGCGACCTGCCGTTGAAGGGCATGCCCAAGGAACTGACCGATCTGGTGATGGACGACGAGTTCCCGCTGTCGATGTTCTACGAGGCGTTCGAGAAGAAGATGCGGGACGTGGTCGCGTCCACCTCGGGGATCACCGGCGCCGACGCCTGAGCGGCGCCGGCGGCGGGTGCCACAATCGTCGCGTGCAGATCCACGACACCGCAGCGCGCGGCTTCGCGTCCGACAACTACTCCGGCGTCCACCCCGAGGTGCTGGCCGCGATCGGCGAGGCGAACCTCGGCCACCAGTCCTCCTACGGCAACGACGACTACACCCGGCGGCTGCAGGAGGTCGTCCGGGAGCACTTCGGGGAGGCCGCGCAGGCCTGGCCGGTGTTCAACGGGACCGGCGCGAACGTGATCGGGCTGCAGTCGGTGCTTCCGCGTTGGGGAGCCGTGGTGTGTGCACGGACCGCGCACATCAACGTGGACGAGGGGGGTGCTCCCGAGCGGGTCGGCGGCGTCAAGCTGTACGCCGTCCCCACCCCGGACGGCAAGCTCACCCCCGACCTGGTCGACACCGAGGCGTGGGGGTTCGGCGACGAGCACAGGGCCCAGCCGCTGGCGCTGTCGATCACGCAGTCGACCGAGCTGGGCACGCTCTACACCGCAGCCGAGATCGCGGCGCTGGCGGACCATGCGCACGCACTCGGGATGGCCGTGCACCTGGACGGCGCCCGGCTGTCGAACGCTGCTGCCAGCCTCGGGCTGCCGCTGCGGGCGTTCACCAGCGACGTGGGCGTGGACGTCCTCACCCTCGGTGGTACCAAGAACGGCGCGCTCGGCGCGGAGGCGGTCGTGGTGCTGAACCCCGAGGTCGTCCACGGGCTGGTCTACGCGCGCAAGTTCACCATGCAGCTCGCCAGCAAGATGCGGTTCACCTCCGCCCAGCTGGTGGCCCTCTACGAGGCAGACCTGTGGCTGCGCAGCGCGACCCACGCCAACGCCATGGCGAGCCGGCTCCGCGCCGCCCTGGAGGAGGTGCCGGGGATCACGTTCACCCAGCCCACCCAGGCCAACGGCGTGTTCGCCCGGCTGCCCGACGGGGTGGCCGACGCGGTCCGGCAGCGGTTCTTCTTCTACGACTGGGACGCCTCGGTCAACGAGGTCCGCTGGATGTGCTCCTTCGACACCACCGCCGAGGACGTCGACACCTTCGCCGGCCTCGTCCGTGAGGCCGTCGCATCACGACTCACCTGACGAGACCCTCCAGCGCCCGCAGGTCGGCCTCGATCCGGGGCAGATCACCCGGGAGGCAGTCGAGAAGATGCTGGACGGTGCGGGCGAGATCGTCCAGGGCGTCCAGGTAGTCCGCCACGCTCCGGTCCAGGGCCTCCTGCGCGCGGGCCAGGACCTGATAGCCGACCCGGACCAGGTTCTTCTCGACCTGCCAGGGGACCATCCCCCGGAAGTGCCGGTGGACGGCCGGTCGTGCCAGGACCATCGGAATCGCCCAGGACAGGAGCTCGAGGTGGCTGTCGAACACGGGGTTGAGGGTGACGTCGACCGGGTTCGGGGCGGGCGCGGGAAGGGGCGGTGCGGGAAGCTCCAGGTCGGTGGACGTGGCGTCGCGGACGAGGCCGCCGAGCCGTTGCGCGAAGGCCTCGCCGAGGTGCCGGATCGGGACCCCACCCTGCGCCAGGATCGGCGAGCACTGCGCTCTGGCCGTCTCGGACAACGTGGTCGCGACGGGCAGCAGCGACGCCGCGAGCCATCGCTGGAAGTCGCGCGTCTCGCTGGCCAGGCTTCCGCGCCAGCAGGACTGTTCCCCGGCCAGACCGGTGAGGAGTTGGGCGACGGCCCCGGGGAGAGTCCGCTTCACCAGGGCGTCCACGCTCGCCGCCGCCCGCTGGCGCACCGGGAGCAGCTGGGCGCGGGCCGAACGCCGCAGGGCAGGGAGGCGCTGCGCCTCGTCGCGCAGCGCGCTGCGGAGCGACTCAACGGCCTGCGCCTGCGCGGAGGCGGCGGCCCTGGCCAGCTCGAGGTACGCACAGGTGTCGTTGGCCAGCCGCCCGACCCGGTGCTCGGCGAGCTGGTCGACCTGCGCCGCGTGCGCACTGTCGAGCTGCTGCAGCTGGGCGCGCAGGCGCGCTCTCTGGGTCCGGTGTCGTGGCGCTCGCGACACCGCGATCAGCGGCGGTACGCAGGCGCACTGCCGTCCGAGCTGGTCCCGGACGTGCGCCATGACGTCCTCCTCGTCGCGCACGTCGAGCAGGTCCATCCTGGTCAGCACCACCAGCAGCGTCGGGGTGTGCCGCTGGATCTCCCCGACCAGCTGCAGGTCCTCGGCCGCGAGCGGTTCGGTCGCACTGATCGCAACCACGGCGGCACCGACGCGCGGAAGCCAGTCGAGGCTCGTCCGGGTGTTGTGATGCCAGGAGCTGCCCGTCCCCGGGGTGTCGACGAGGACCAGGTGCGGCAGGTCGGCGAGCGCGGGCGAGGTGATCTCCACGGCCTCGACGCCCCTGCGGTTGTCCGGGTTCCCTGCCTCGGTCACCCAGTCCGCGAGCTCCTCGGGACGGATCGCCCTCTCCCCGCCGTGCGCCAACTGGACCGTCAGGCTGCGCCCCGGTCCATAGCGCAGGCGGGTGATCACCGCGGTGGCGGGAATCGCCCGGACCGGCAGGAGGTCCTCGCCGAGGAGCTGGTTGAGCAGGGTGGATTTCCCCGCCTTGAACCGACCCAGCACCGCGACGGCGAGTTCGCCGTGGGCGACCTGGGAGGTGGCGGTGCGACAGCGATGCTCGATCTCACCCAACTGGTAGCGGCCGGCGACCTCGAGGATGGCGTCGAGGGCGGCGCGATGATCGAGCCGGCTGCTGGTCCGGCTGACCGGCGCACTGGGAAAGGGCATGGAGCCGCCTGACCTCTCGTCCGCAGGGACCGTCAGCCGTTCCAGCACTCAAAGGCGAGCCCCATCGCCTGCGTTTCAGGATAGTCCGCCGCCGCGCCGGTGCGATGGATCCGGCGATGGACTCGGCTATAGTCGCGGTCGGGCGGTGGGGCTCGCCCTGGAGCAGAAAACCGTCGCGTCAGCGACCAACGGTCCCTACCTTGTGTGCAGCCGGGCTGGACACGGAGGTGGGGATTTCTCTCACTTTCCCCCCAGCCTTCACGGCCAGCCCGGTTGCACACTCCCTCCGATTCCACCGTGGAGTCGCGACGTGAGAGGAGCACGGACATGACTGTGACAATCGCCCGGGTGCAGGCACTGGAGGTGCTGGACTCCCGCGGGCGCCCGACACTGACCGTGACCGTCGGGCTGGCCGACGGCACGATCGCCGAGGCCGGGGTCCCCTCGGGCGCCTCCACCGGATCGCGCGAGGCGGTGGAACTGCGTGACGGTGACCCGGCGCGGTTCGCCGGCGCCGGCGTGACGCGGGCGGTCGCACACGTGAACGGCGAGATCAACGAGCTCCTCACCGCCGGGTCGTGGGACGGCCTCGCCGCCGTCGACCAGGCCATGTGTGACCTCGACGGCACACCGAACAAGGCCCGGCTCGGCGCCAACGCGATCATCGGCACGTCGATGGCCCTCGCCCGCGCCCTGGCCGCCTCGGCCGGCACTCCGCTCTACGAGTGGCTGCCCGGCTTCGGCCAGCCCGCCCGGCTGCCCGTCCCGTGCTTCAACGTGCTCAACGGGGGCGCCCACGCGCCCAACCCGCTCGACTTCCAGGAGTTCATGGTCTGTCCGCTGGGCGCGCCGTCGATGGCCGAGGCCGTCCGCGCCGGCGCCGAGGTGTACCAGGCGCTGAAGAAGCGCCTGGCGGCCGGCGGACACTCGACCGGCCTCGGTGACGAGGGCGGCTTCGCGCCCAACCTCGCCGAGCCCGAGGAGGTCCTCGAGCTGATCGTCGCCGCCATCACCGATGCCGGCTACCCGACCGGCAGCCAGGGCGTCGGCATCGCGCTCGACCCTGCGGCGTCCGAGTTCTGGACGGCGGAGGGCTACCGCGTCAACGGACGCCTGTTCTCCAGCGCGGAGATGATCGCCCGCTACGCCGAGATGATCGACCGCTTCGGAATCTGGAGCATCGAGGACGGCCTCGGCGAGCAGGACTCCGAAGGCTGGAAGCGGCTCACCGCGGAACTCGGCGGGCGCATCCAGCTGGTCGGCGACGACAACTTCTGCACCAACCCCGCGATCATCGCCGCGGCGATCGACGACGGCATCGCCAACGCGGCCCTGATCAAGGTGAACCAGATCGGAACGGTGACCGAGACCCTCGAGGCGATGCGGATCTGCCACGACGCCGGCTACGGACAGATGGTCTCCCACCGGTCCGGCGAGACCCCGGACACGTTCATCGCCGACCTCGCCGTCGCCACCGGGTGCGGTCAGCTCAAGACCGGCGCACCTGCCCGCGGCGAGCGCATCGCCAAGTACAACCGGCTCATCCAGATCGCCGCCCAGCGCCCCGACCTGCCCTACGGCCTGAACCGCTGAGACCCGGGCGGATCTGCGCGGCTCACGCGCAGATCCGCACCGCTGGTGAGCCGCGCAGTGGGCCCGGGCCCGTGGTCGGCGGTTCGGTCGCGGTCCCGGACCCGAAGACCTGCCGGTAGATGTCCAGGGCATGGCTGGCCGAGGTCGCGGCGCCGGGCAGCAGCCGGTGAGTCCGGGTGCCGTCGGCGCGGCGTTCGGCGACCAGGAAGGTGACCCTGGGCCGCTCGGCGTAGTGCCGGGCGAGCCGGTGGAAATGCGTGACCAGCAGCACCCGGAGCCCGCGGTCGAGGAGGGCGTCGATGACCTCGACGGCGAGGTAGCTGCCCTCGACCTCATCGGTCGAAGCGAATGACTCGTTCATCAGCAGCAGATCACCGGGACGGCACCGGTCGACGATACGGCTCATCCGGACCAGTTCCTCCTCCAGCTTTCCGCTGGCCAGGTCATCGTCCTCGGCACGCCGGAAGTGGGTGTGGACAGCGGGGGCGATCGCCGCCCGATAGGCGGTGGCCGGGACGAACACCCCTGCCTGGAAGAGCAGTTGGGCACAGCCGACGCTGCGCAGGAAGGTCGTCTTGCCGCCCTGGTTCGCCCCGATCACGACGGCGAGGTCCAGGCACGGTCCGGGCAGATCGCTCGGGACCGGCGCCGTCCCGGTCCGAATCGCATGGCTCAGGCAGGACAGGCCCGTCGCCGTCATCGCATCGGGCGGGCTCTCCGGCACCGGCCAGCACATCGGCACCCCCAGCTGGGCGAGGCGGTCGTGCAGCTGCAGGCAGCCCACGTAGAACCCGCTCTCCCCCTGCAGCTGCCGGAAGAAGCCGACGACGTGGTCGCACGCCCGGGCGAGGGTGGCGGCGACATCGTGGATGGCGTCCCCGCGCAGGTCCTCGAGGGCTCGGGCGCCTGCCTCGTCCCGTTCGGCGATGGTGAAGCGGAACCGGCCGGGCCCGGAGACCCCGAGCGTCTGCCACCACCGGCGCCGGCCCTCACCGGGCGCGAGCAGCTCGAGTTCGGCGAGCATCCCCGACGCATCCAGACGGGCCCGGGTGACCACGCCCTGCGGGAACTCCAGCTGCGCGAGCAGTGTCGACAGCTGGTCCAGGTAGGAGTCGGGGAGCTCGGCGACCAGACGCGCGTACAACTGGCCCAGACCGTCCGAGCCGACGCTGCCGACTCGGCGGCGGGCGAAGGCGACGAGTTCGCGCAGCAGCGGCAGCAGCGCCCGGAGACCGTGGACCGACCGGGACAGCAGGGAGTCGGCGGTCCGCCCTCCGTACATCCAGATCGAGTGCTGGCTCTCCGGTGCGCGGCCGGCCAGCGCGAACAGCGCCCGCATCCCGTCCTGGTCGGCCAGGACGTCGGCGAGCACGCGCTGTCGCCAGCCGATCTGGGCCGGATCGACCAGCGGGTTCAGCAGGACCGCGGGGCAGATCCCCTCGAGGGTGCGTCCGGGCAGCATCACGGCCAGCACGGGCTCGAGGTCGAGATCGGCGATCAGGTCATCGGCACCGTCGATCGGGGCGGCGAGGTCGGCGTTCCGGTCGGGGAACAGCAGATGCACCTTCATGCGAGCCTCCCGGCGAGATCATCGGCGGACAGTCCGTGCCGGGCGGCGAGGGCCGCGGCGTGGGAGCGGCCCGCGGGTGGTTCGGCCCGGAAGCGGAAGGTGGGTCGGGTCGGGTCGTCGGGAGCCAGCTGCCCGACCAGGCTGGCGGCACCCTCCACCGAGGTCACGAGCTCCTCCAGGAAGGTCACCCACAGTGCCCGGCAGCCCAACTCGTCGAGCCGGATCAGCACGTGCCTGGACAGGTCGAGCGCGTCCTGGGCCGAGGTCGCCGAGAACAGCTCGTTCAGCACCAGCAGCGCCGAGGCGTCCGCTGCGTCCAGGATCCCCCGCAACCGCACCAGTTCGTCGGCCAGCCCACCACGCTGGTGCTCGGGATCGTCGGGCTGGGGGAAGTGGGTGAGCACAGGGTTGAGCAGCGGGAGGGTCGCGGATCGCGCGGGCACGGCGAGCCCGAGCGACGCCAGGTAGGCCAGCTGGCCGATCGTCCGGGCGTAGGTCGTCTTGCCGCCCTGGTTCGGACCCGTGACGAAGGCGATCCGCTCCCCCGCACCGAGGCAGAGGTCGTTGGGGACCAGTCGCGCGCCGCCGCTGTGGGTGCGCAGGGCGAGAGCGAGATCGGTCGTCCCGGCCAGCAGAAGTGGCGTGCCCGGGTTCTCGATGACACGGGGACGGCACCAGGCCACGCCCTCACCGCCGAGTTGGTCGGCCACCTTCTGAAAGCCGAGGAAGAACCGCAGTTCCTCGCCCAGCCGCGCCAGGTCGTCGGGCAGGAAGTCCTGGTGCGCGGCGGCGAAGGCGTGCAGCCGGCCGAAGACCGCCGGTCTGAGCTCGGCGACCAGGCCGATCGCCTGGGCCTCCACGTGGTTCAGGTACCGCCGGGGACGTGCCGGAACCCCGGTCGCGCTGGAGGCGGCGGAGTCGAAGCGGGCGAAGAAGGCCGCGATCTGCGCGGTCCACCCGGGCCGGCCGCTGTCCTCGTCCACCCAGACCGTGCCGGCCCGCATGCCCAGTTCGACGGTGCGCGCCCGCAGCTCCTCCAGCCGCGACGCGCACCCCTCGGACAGCGTCCGGAACTCCTCACCGCCGGTGTACGCCGCCAGGTGGGCCCGGACGGCGAGCAGCCCCTCCGAGGTGGGCCCGGACTCCGCCAGGGCGCCGCTGAACCGGGTCACGGCCTCGGTGAACTGCCGGATCGACTCCAGCAGGTTCAGTTCGGCGGGAATGGCGTCGTGGGCGCTGCGCCAGGCCAGGATCGCGTTCCGGGCCGCGGCGAGCGCGGCATCGATCGCCTCGGCGGCCGGGCGGATGTCCGCCCGGGCCAGGTCGGCGGCGACATCCTGCCGATAGCCGACCACGCCCGCATCCGTCAGCGGCTCGCGCCACACCTGACGCTGGAAGTCGCCGGGCGCGGCCGCAGAGATGACCTCGTCCAGATGCAGGTCGACGAGCGTCTGTGGCGCGACCGGCCGCGGCGGGCGCCCGGCGGGCCCGAGCAGGCGCGGACAACCCGGCCCGAGAGCTGTGCTCCCTGCCCGGACCGCGAGCCCGCCCGGAGCGGTGGTAGACCCGGCTGCACACATGACGGCTCCCTGGAGTTCCCGTAGGGACCGTCAGCGTTCGCGGTTGCGGCGAGCCCCATCGCCGTGACGTCGAGTCTACGCGGCGGGCCGTGGGTCTCTGCCTAGGGCGGTTGTTGGTTGGCGTCGTCCCCGGGGCGGTCTCGTGGGAGGCGTCGCGTGCCGCCGGGCCCGACTTGGTAGCGATGGCCCCACGGCGACGTCCACAAGAACACGCCAGGACGGGGTTGTTCGAGCTGCCAGCCGCAGTGGGTCTTGGCTCGGTGCGCCCGCCGCGACAGCGGGCCGAGGTTCGAAGGCCGGGTCTGCCCGGGCATGCCTCCGGTATAGGGGATGGTGTGGTCCAGGTCGCAGTGGCGGGCTTCCCGGGCCGACCAGGGAAACATCTCGTACCGGTCCCGGCCCCACACCTGTTCGCGCATCGGCTCGGGTATCTCGTAGGCGTCTACCGGCTGCTCGGCGCCACCCACCTGAACCACGGGGGTGAGCCTGATCTGGTGGTGCCCGACCAGGTGGGCGAGTTGGTCGACCATGACCGGGCCCACGCCCTCCACCCTCGCTGGGCCACCCTTGGTGAGCATGTCTGGGTTCAGGTGGATGTACACCTGGGCGGTCGGGGCATGCCGACGCCGACTGCGCTTCTGGTTCGTCGGGGCTTCCTGAAGACTGTTCTCGACCCCGTCCAACAACGCGAGGACACCTTCGGGATCGGCGAGCCGGCCGAGCGCTTTGGAACGGACCACCTCTGCCGGGTCGGTGTCACCATGCTCAATGAGTGTCCTGGTGACCAGCCCGAGCAGATGCTCGACCGCCTGGATGTCCCCGGCATCGGCCAAGGCACTCATCCAGCCCACCGCAGGATCATCGGCGGAAACCCCGCTGTGGACGTGCCGGCCCGAGCGAGCTCGCTCGGCCCGGGCAGCGACTTTGCCCGGCGCAACCTGGATGATCGAGGCCCGGAATCGGTTCACCACCCGTGGCCAGCCGACCACCCCGACACAGGCCGCGATCCGGGCATCAACCCGCAGGCACTCGTCGCGGTCCAGGTCGAAGCCCTCTGCGATCCCGGAGAGTTGCTGGGCCCGCCACAACGGCACCCGGCCCTCCAGCACCGCCGCCCACACTGCCGGGTGGCGGCTGTTCAGGTTCACCACGTCACGGATCAGCCAGATGGCCGCGGTCACCGACATCCCGGCCAGCGCCGCCACCTCCAGGGGCAACGCCTCATCCACCAAAGCCGTACCGTCCGCACCGAGCCGCACCGCCCGGCGCCCATTCAGGTCGAACCGGTCGGCTGGCGACCAACCCGCCTCCAGCGCCAGTTCCAGGATCGCCCTGGCCTTCACCACCTGCATCGCCGACTCCCCCACGAGCGCGGCCTCAAGCCGCTGTATCGCCGGCGCCCCCGGATCGATCCACGTGTGGTCCATGAGATCTATCCAAACATCCCGCACTGACACTTCATCCATCAATTCGACTGATATCCGACCTTGCCATGAGGGGAATATGTGCATCTATTAGAACATTCGTCCATCAGACCCCGGGCCTGCCCGGCGCAGGGTCCCGGCGGTGGTGGCCACGTCGCCGTCCCACCATAGCCCGGCAGGCGGTGGCCCGGTCAGCCCCGGCCCGTAGCATGTGCGGTGATGATCGCTGAGCAGGTGCAACCTCACCGTCCGGTGCGCGGCCACCGAAGCCGCAGCCTCGGTGGCATCGTCGTGCGCTCCGCGGTCGGACTGCTCGCCGTGGCCGGGCTGGTCGTGCTGCGGGTGGTTGCGGTGCCGTCATGGACGGCGGGGTTGTCGACGGCAGCAAGGGACTTCGTCACCTTGTCGGTGAGCGTGATGGTGGAGTCACTGCCGTTCGTGTTCCTGGGGATCGCGATCTCGGTGCTGGTCCAGGTCTGGCTCCCGGACCGGGTCTGGGACGTGCTGCCTCGCCGGCCGGTGCTGCGCCGCCTGGTGCTGTCGCTGCTGGGGGTGCTGTTCCCGGTCTGCGAGTGCGGCAACGTCCCGCTGGCGCGAGGCCTGATGCTGCGCGGGCTGGGAGTGGCCGAGTCGCTGACCTTCCTGATGGCCGCACCGATCCTGAACCCGGTGACGATCGTGACCACCTACCAGGCATTCGGGTTCGACGACGGCATCCTGGCCGGCCGGGTCGCCGGCGCGTTCGTGATCGCGAACCTGGTCGGCTGGATCTTCTCCCGGCACCCTGCGCCCGACCGGCTGCTCACCCCCGGGTTCATCGCCGCCTGTGCCGCCGACCACCACGGCGGCGGGGGCCGGTGGCGCCGCAGTGCGGACGCGTTCGCGACCGAGACCACCACCATGCTGCCCGCCCTGGTGGCAGGCTCGCTGCTGGCCGGCGCGATCCAGGTCGGCATCCCGCGGGACTGGCTGCTCGGGCTGGGCAGCAACCCGACCATCTCGGTGGCGATGCTGATGGCGTTGGCGTTCGCGGTGTCGATGTGCTCGAACGTCGACGCGTTCTTCGCGTTGTCGCTGGGCGCCACCTTCGCGCCGGGGGCGATCATCGCCTTTCTCGTGTTCGGCGCGATGATCGACATCAAGATGCTCACCCTGCTCCGCACCACGTTCACGACCCGCGCCCTGGCGCTGCTCACCGCCCTGGTGCTGTTCGCCACCCTCGTGATCGGTCTGGGGGTGAACCTTGCCCTCTGAACCCGGACGCCGTTTCCTGCCGCCGGAGAACGCCACCCTCGCGCCGACGTCCCCGCCCACGCCGCCGGCTCCCCGCGGCGGCCACGACCACAGCGACGTCCACGGCCACGAGTCCGGCTCGAGCGGCCGAGCCCGGCCGTGGGGCCTGCTGGTCGCCCTCGTCGGGGCCGTGGGGATCTGCTGGCTGGGGGTCAGCGGACAGCTGGCCCTGTACGTGCACCCGCGCTACACGGTGTTCACGGTGGTCATGGCCGTTCTCGGCGGACTGGCCGCGCTCGCGTCGTTCGCCGTGCGCGCCCACAGCGACGGCTCCGCACGGGGCTGGGCGGCGTTGGCCGCAGCGGCGGTCCTGATCGGGACGCTGCTGATCGTCCCGCCGTCCGCGCTCTCCTCGGACGCCGCCCAGCAACGTTCGGTGAACTCCGGCAGCACCGGCGCCGACACGCCGCAGCTCGCCGGCGCCGATCCGGCCTCGTTCTCGCTGCGGGACTGGGCCGCCCTGATCAGCACCCCGGACGCGGCCGCCAGCTACGCCGGCCAGCAGGTCACGCTGGTCGGTTTCATCACCGCCAGCGAGGGGTCGCCCGACACCTTCTACCTGACCCGGTTCGTGATCACCTGCTGCACCGTCGACGCGCAGCCGGTCGGCGTCCCGGTCACCGTCCCGGCGTGGGCCGGAAGCTACCGGGCCGGCCAGTGGCTGGAGGTGGCCGGGCGGCTGAAGCCCGCCGACCACGCCCCCCACGGCGAGGCCCTGGTCGTGGAACCGTCCTCGATCCGGGTCGTCCCCCAGCCCGCGCAGCCCTATGAGTACTGACCATGAGTGCTGACGTAGGACGCAGATCGCATCACGACCCGGGTCGGTTCTGGCGGCTGGCGCTCGCCGTGTGCGCGGCCCTCGCCCTGGCCGCGGCAGCCCTCGGGACGATGGGCGCCCTGCGCGGGCCCACCCTGGCTGGTGCGACCGTGGCCGTCGAGCGCACCGTGAGCAGTGCCGGCACCCAGCTGACCCTCCGGTCCCGCCAGCCCATCGACGAGGTCAGTGCCGGCCAGGTCAGCGTGACGCCGGCCTCCGCCGTCACCGTGGCCAGCCGCGACAACACCGTCACGGTCCGGTTCGCCACCACCCTGGCCTACGCGACCGGCTACACGGTCAGGGTCACCGGCGTTCGCAGCCCCTACACCGGACGCACCGCCGACTGGCGGTACTCCTTCACCACCCCTGCGGCGGACGTCTACTCCCTGCTCGCGCATCGCGGCGCGGGCGACCAGCCCGATGACGAGATCGTCACCGAGGCGGCGGGCGCCCGCCGCACCGTGCTGACCGCCGCCGGCATCGACGAGTACACCGTGACCCCCACGCACGTGGTGGCGATCAGCCATCCCGACGACCAGACCTCCCGGCTGGTCGTCACCGATCGCGACAGCGGCGCACCGGTTGCCGACGTCCGGGCGCCGGAGGTGCCCGCTCTCGCCCTGCTGCAGATGTCCTCGGACGGCACCCGCTTCGGCTACACCGCCACCGGCACGGACGCCGCGACCGGCGCCCAGGACGACAACACCCTCTACATCCAGGACGCCACGCAGCTCGAGCAGGCGCCCACCGCGATCACCAACGCGGGTCAGGCCCTCGCGGTCCAGGACTGGCGGTTCGTCCCCGGGGTGTCCGCGGTGGTCGTGCTCGCCCTCGACGGTCAGGCCTACCTGATCTACCTCGACTCCGACACCAGGCCGGTCCCGCTCGGCAGCCTCGCCCAGCTCGTCGGGTTCACCCCGGGCAACCCCAGCCTCGTCGCCGAAGCCGGCGGGAAGCCGGTCCTGCTCGACCTCACCGCCGGCAGCACCACCCCCATCCAGCGCGCCGCCGACACCGAGGACAGCTTCACCGGCCGCACCTCGCTGATCGGCCCGGACGACTACGTGGCCCAGAACGACAAGGTCGTGACCTCGGGGGGGTCCAGCCGCGTGGTCAGCCGCCTGATCCGCGTCACCGGCGGACACCGGACCATCCTGACCAGCTTTCCCCCCGCGAAGGGCCAGGTGATCGACAGCGGTATCTCCCCCAACGGCCAGTTCGCCTGGGCGACGGTGCTCTCCCCCGACGCTCCCGCCGACGAACTCACCTCCGGCGCCTCCAGCCACGCCATCACGACCATCGTCGACGCGACCACCGGCCGGCTGGTCGGCACCGTCCCCGGTTCGACCCCGGTGTGGGCCGTTCGCTGACCCCGGCCGATGCCCCGGCGCCCTGGGGGCGGCCCGGTGAGGACCACCTACCGGGTTGTCCCGCGGTGTCGTGGGTCGGCGGTGCTCCTCACCTCGGTTCGACGGACGCGCCCGCGTCCGCCGGGAGGTTGACGGCCGCCCGCAGTCTCGAGGCGGGCCGGAACGCACAGGTTCGGCTGGCCGGGATGTCCATCGGCTCGCCGGTCTGCGGGTTTCGGCCGGTGCGGGCACCGCGTTCGCGGACCTCGAACGTGCCGAACCCGGCGAGGGCCACCTTCTCCCCGGCGGCGACGTCGGCGGTGATGGTGTCGAGGACCGCCCGGACGGCGTCCTCGGCGCCGGTGAGCGGAAGTCCGGTGCGGGTGGCGATGGCGGCGACCAGTTCTTTCGTGTTCACGGATGTCTCCTTGTTGTTGGCCAGGTCGTGGCGGGTTCAGCGGGGTGGGTCGATGAGTCCGCGCTGCAGGGCGCGGACGAGGCTGCGGGGGACGTGGTGGACGATGCCGTCGATCCGCACCGGGACGAGGTCGGGCTGTGCTGCCCTCCACTGCGAGCGCCGGTGCCGGGTGCGGCTGCGGGACGTACGGCGCTTGGGGACGGCCATCAGTTCTCCATGCTCAGCGAGCGGATCGGGCCCAACCATGGCTCCAGGCCGTCGGAGCTGACCTCCCAGAAGCGACCGCGGTCGGCCAGCTCGGCGTCGGTGAGCAGGCAGGAGCCGAACGCTTCCGCGACGGTGTCGCGATCGTTCCCGACGCCGACGATCACGATCCGGGTGAACGGATCGGCCTCCTCCCAGTGGTCGTCGGGGCCGATGCTGACCATGCCGCCGGCTCCGTCCCACTGGCAGACCTGGGTGGGCCGGCTGGGCAACCAGAAGCACCCTCGGGAGCGGTGGCCGCCCCGGCCCAGCAGTTCGATCCGTTCCTGCAGCCGGTCGGGGTGGAAGGGACGCTCGGAGGTGAAGTCGATCACCCAGGTCGACGGTTCGGGGTTGGCGGGCAGTGGAGTGCGCCGGACCACCTGGACCCAGTCCTCGCTGTGCTCGTGGGAGTGGATGCCGGCAGCCAGCGTCTCCGCATCCAGCGCGCCGGCCGAGTCGGCGAGCACCGCACCCGGGCGGGCGAGGTTGCCGATCAGCCCGCGTGCGGACGCGTCGGCGCCGCCCGCGGCGAGGACCACGTCCGCGTACTCGACCATGGCCGCGGCCGTCTCGGCGACGCCGCGCGGATCGTCGCTGCGGACCGGGAGCTCCCGTTCGACGAGCAGGTCGTCGCTGGTCAGGTCTGTGGTGGCACTGGCTCCCTCCAGCGCCACGATCGCGGCCGCCACCCGGACGTGCGGCGCCGCCTGCGGGTGGTAGCCGATCACCCGGCAGACCTGGCTGGCGTCCGCGGTGACCGGCAACTGCGCGATCAGCGACTGCCACTGCCCACTCGCCGCCAGCCGCTCCAGGGTCGGCACGACGTCCTCGCGGATGGCGCAGTTCACGCAGGCGTGCTCGACGCCGATCTCCACCCGCTCGATGATGCCGCGCGGGTCGGACACCGTCCGGACCAGCACCTCGCGGGACGCGTCCACCTCGTGCCGCACCACGGCGGCCTGCGGCAGGTCCCACTGCAGCCCGATGGTGGCCGCCGCCATCGGCTCCTCGGCAATCCCGCTGATCAGGATCACCGGGACCTGCCCTGCCTTCGGCCTTGAGATCCGCTTCTTCACCCCTGCCTCGCCTTCATCCTCGGGTTCCGCTTGTTGATCACGAACACCCGGCCGCGACGACGCACGATCTGGGCGCCGGGAAGCCGCTTCAACGCCCGCAGCGAGTTGCGCACCTTCATCGGTCGCCGCCCTGCCCGTAGCGGCGGCGGAACCGTTCGACCCGGCCCTCGGTGTCGACGATGCGCTCGCGCCCGCTCCAGAACGGATGCGAGGCGCTGGAGATCTCCACGTCGAGCACCGGGTAGGTGGCGCCCTCGAACTCGATGGTCCGGGTCGAGTCCAGGGTTGAGCCGGTCCGGAAGACCAGGCCCGCGGAGCGGTCCCGGAACACGACCTGGCGGTACGGGGGATGGATGTTCTTCTTCATGTCTCCTGCTACTCTAGTTGAGAACGAGTCGCAGTATACATAGGAGTCTGAATGTCGAGCACCTGCCGCGTCACCGGGGCCCGCCCCGGTTTCGGCAACAACGTGTCCCACTCGCACCGACGCACCCGGCGCCGCTGGGATCCGAACCTGCAGCGCAAGCGCTACTGGGTGCCCAGCCTGGGCAGGAACCTCACCCTGCGGGTGAGCGCCCGCGGGATCAAGGAGATTGACCGCAACGGCATCGACGTGGTGGTGGCCCGGCTGGCGCGGGAAGGGGTGCGATTCTGATGGCGAACAGGGCGAAGGACCTGCGTCCGCTCGTGAAGCTGCGCTCCAGCGCAGGCACGGGCTACACCTACGTGACCCGGAAGAACCGGCGCAACGACCCCGAGCGGATGCGACTGCGCAAGTTCGACCCGGTGGTGCGTCGCCACGTCGAGTTCGTGGAGACCCGCTGATGGCCAAGACCTCGAAGATCGCAGCCAACGAACGCCGCAGGCGGACGGTGGCCCGCTACGCCTCCCGGCGGAGCGAACTGAAGGAGCGCGCGCGCACCGCGTCCACCCTGGCAGAGCGGATGGCCGCGCAGTCCGCGCTCGCCGGGCTGCCCCGGGACGCCAGCCCGGTGCGGGTGCGGAATCGCGACGCCGTGGACGGACGTCCTCGCGGCTACCTGCGGGTGGCCGGCATCTCCCGGATCCGTCTCCGTGAACTGGCCCACAACGGCGAGCTGCCCGGCATCAGAAAGTCCTCATGGTGAGGGTGGCATGAGCGTTCCGGTGGTGATCCTGTCCGGCTACCTCGGCGCGGGCAAGACCACGCTGCTCAACCACCTGTTGAGCCGTCGCGAAGCCCGCGTCGGCGTGGTCGTCAACGACTTCGGCGACGTCGACGTCGACGCCGGGCTGATCACCGGCCAGATCGACGAACCGGTCTCGATCGCCGGCGGCTGCCTGTGCTGCCTGTCCGACACCGCCGGCCTGGACGAGGCGTTGCGCACGCTGGCCAGCCCGGCGCTCGCACTGGACGCCATCGTCATCGAGGCCAGTGGAGTGGCTGAGCCGGGCCAGCTCAGCTGGCTGGTGTGGCTGTGCGACGTTCCGCAGGTCCGTCCCGGCGGCGTGGTCGAGGTGGTCGACTCCGTGGAGTACTTCGACACCCTCGACACCGAACCGGACCGTCCGGCACCCCGCCGTTTCGCGGCCGCCTCGCTGGCCGTGCTCAACAAGACCGACCTGCTCGGCGACCCGGCCGCCGCCGGGGAACGCCTGTCCCGGATCGCAGCGCGCATCCGCTCGGTCAATCCCGACCTGACCCTCGTCACCGCGGCCGGCGGCGCCATCGATCCGGCGCTGGTCTTCGACGTCGCCGACCGCGAGCCGGTGCGTCAGCCGAGCCTGCCAGGGCTGGGGCACCGCCACCACCACGACCATCCCCGCGCCCAGCAGGTGACCGGGCGGTTCAGCGGGCCGGTCTCCCCCGGCAGGCTGATCGACCTGCTCGAGCAGCCCCCGGCCGGGGTCTACCGGGCCAAGGGACGGGTCGCGGTGCGGGTCGGCCAGCACCAGCGCGGCTATGACGTGAACCTGGTCGGACGCCGCATCCACATCGCCAGCGCGCCCACGCCCCCCCGCCGGCAGCGTGGTCCTGATCGGGCCCGGCTTCGACCACGACGTGGTCGCCCGTCGACTGGATGCGCTCGCCGGCGGCGACGCGAGCGACACCGGCGGGCTCCGACGTCTCCAGCGCCACCGCCGCCACGACCTGTGATCGGGAGGAGTTCGTCATGCTGACACCGCTGCGCTTTGTAGGGTCGCGTCCATGAGCATCCCCGCGACTCACGCCGGCCACGAACACCGCTCCCGGCCGCCGACGATGGAGCGGTCCTGCGACGTGGCCGTGATCGGTGGCTCGGCTGCGGGCCTGGCCGCGGCGCTGCAACTCGCGCGACAACGGCGCAGCGTCCTGGTGGTGGACGACGGCAGCCCGCGCAACGCCCCGGCCGCGCACATGCACGGCTATCCCGGATACGACGGGGCGCCGCCCACCGCTCTTCCGGCCGCGGGGCGCGAGGAGGTTCGCCGCTACGGCGGCGAGGTGCTCACCGGGAGAGTGTCGGCCGTGCGCCGCGGCGAGGGCGGCCGGTTCCGGCTCGACCTCACCGGTGGACACTCGCTGTCGGCGCGTCGCGTCCTGGCCGCGACCGGCCTGACCGATGACCTCCCCCCGATCGAGGGCCTCCTCGATCAGTGGGGAAGAGCTGTCGTCCACTGCCCGTTCTGCCACGGGTTCGAGCTCCGGGACCGCAGCGTCGTCCAGATCGTGAGCCAGCCGCTCGGGCTCCATTCGACGCCGCTGTGGCGGCATCTGACCGGCCGGCTGACCGTGGTGCTGCACGATCCCACCGGGATCGATGACGTGGCGCTGGCCGGTCTGCGCGCGGCCGGGGTGCCGGTCGAGAATACCGAGGTCTCGCGGATCGTTTCCGGGGCGGACGGGCACCTGCGCGGCGTCGAACTCGTCGACGGTCGGCTGCTGCCCGCCGATGCCGTCGCCGTCGGCCCCCGGTTCCGGGCTCGCGCCGAGACGCTGGCGGGAGTGGGGCTGCGGACGACGGCCCACCCGTCCGGCGCCGGGGACTTCCTCGAGGTCGACCAGGTCGGCGCCACCGCCGTTCCAGGCATCTACGCGGCCGGAAACCTCACCGACCCCTCGCTGCAGGTGTTGCCTTCCGCCGCCCAGGGTAGCCAGGTGGGTGCGATGATCGCGTTCAGCCTCGCCGCGGAGGATCTGGACGACACCGTCCGGCGTTCGGGCGAACGGGCCGACTGGGAGCACCGGTACTCCGGTCCGGACCGGGCCTGGAGCACGAACCCCAACGGTTCCCTGGTGATCGAGGCCGGCGACCTCCCGCCGGGCCGGGCGCTGGACGTCGGCACGGGCGAAGGAGCGGACGCGCTCTGGCTGGCCGAACGGGGTTGGTCGGTCACCGCCACCGACATCTCTGGCAACGCCCTGGCCAGGGTGCGAACCGCAGCGTCCGAACGGGGGCTCGACATCACCCTCCTTCGGGTGGACGCCAACGACCCCGATCCCTACGGCGGTGAGGTCTTCGACCTGGTCTCGCTGCAGTACGGCTCCTTCACCCGGACGCCCGACCAGCGTGGGCTACGGAGCCTGCTGGCGGCCGTGGCGCCCGGCGGGACGTTGCTGGTCGTCCACCACGATCTCTCCCCTTCGCGGGAGCCGGTGGACGTCGCGACCCAGACCCGGATGTTCGACCCGCAGGCGTACGTCGGCGTGGACGAGATCGCGGCGGCGCTGGCCGCCCGGCCGGGCACCTGGCAGATCGAGTGTCACCAGACCCGACCGCGCCCGGTGGGGGCGGTCAGCACCCATCACATCGACGATGTCGTGCTGCGCGCTCGGCGACGCGGGTAACCCTCGGCGCACACCTGCCTGTTCGGCCGTGCCCGCCTCCGCAGCGCGGCGTCGGCCGTTCGGCGTGGGCGCCCCGGTCGGGGCGACGCTCAGCCGACCTCGTTCGCGACGACGGGCGTCCGGCCCGCCTCGGGAGCCGGCTGGTCGGCGGCTCGCACCGCGCGTCTCTGCCGCGCGGACCGCTGCCGGATCGCGCCGACGGCGGTGGCGACCAGATAGATGGCGAACGAGATCGTGGTCACGTAGGGGCTGATCGGGATCGAGGCGCCCAGGGCGAGCAGGATCCCACCGACCATGGCGAGGAACCCGAAGGCCATGGACAGCAGGGCCACCCGGGTCGGCGAGTGGGTCAGCCGCACCGCCGCAGCCGCGGGAGTGATCAGGATCGACAGCACCAGCAGCGAGCCGACGACCTGGACACTGACCGCGACGGCGAGCCCGAGCAGCAGCATGAAGGCGAGCGACAGTCCGGCTGTGGGCACCCCCCTGGCCTCGGCGACGTCGGGATCGAGGCTGGCGAAGGTGAGCGGACGCCAGATGGCCAGCAGGCCGACCACCACCACCGCGCAGATCGCGATTAGCACGCCCAGTTGGGGGTCGTCGACCGCCACGATCTGGCCGGTGAGCAGGCCGAACTTGTTCGCCGTCCGCCCCGGGTACAGCGAGAGGAACAGAATGCCGAGGCCCAGGCCGAACGGCATCAGGACGCCGATCACCGAGTTGCGCCGGCGCGCGCGCGTTCCGAGGACGCCGATCAGGGCGGCGGCCGACACCGACCCGAGCAGTGCGCCGGGTACCACCCCGATGCCGAAGAGCAGCCCGGCCGCGCCACCGGCGAAGGACAGCTCGCTGATCCCGTGGACGGCGAACGCGAGGTCGCGCTGCATCACGAAGGTGGCCACCAGTCCGCCGACCAGGCCCAGGACGGCGCCCGCGATCACGGAGTTCGCCAGCAGGGCGAGCAGCTGGCCGTAGTCGGCGAAGTCGAACAGCCGGGTCATCCAGTCCATCACGCCTGCACCTCTGCGTGGTGCCGCTCGCCGACGTGGTGGGACTGGTCGGGAGTGCCGGCGACCAGGATCCGCCCGGCGGCGTGGACGACCTCGACCGGCGCCTGGTAGAGGTCGCTGAGCACCTCGCTGCGCAGCACCTGGTCAGGGGTGCCGATCCGGAACCGCTCGTTGCCGAGGTACAGCACGCGATCGACCACCTCCAGCACCGGGTTCACGTCATGGGTGACGAAGAGCACCGCGAAACCATGTCCCCGCCGCTGCTGGTCGATCAGGTCGACCACCTCCGCCTGGCGGCGCAGGTCGAGCGACGCGAGTGGCTCGTCGCACAGCAGCAGCCGCGGCTCTCCTGCCATCGCCTGGGCGATCCGCAACCGCTGCTGCTCTCCTCCGGACAACTCGCCGAGCGGGGCGTCGGCATACTCCGACGCCCCCACCTCGGCGATCAGGCGGTCCACGGCGGCCCGGCGCCGCCGGCTGGGCAGGCCCGGGCCCCACTGGTGACCGGTCAGGCCGAGCGCGACCAGGTCGCGTCCCCGCAGCATCGCCCCCGCCTCGGAGAGCCGCTGCTGCGGCACGTAGCCGATCCGGTGATCGCCGCGGTGCAGCGGCTCGCCGAGGAAGGTGGCCTCCCCGGCGTCGAGCCGGTACTCCCCCAGGACGGCCCGCAACAGGCTGGTCTTGCCCGAACCGTTCGCACCGAGCACGGCCACGAACTCACCCGCCCCGATCGCCAGGTCGAGGTCGCGCCACAGCACCCGGCCGCCCAGGCTGAGCGCTGCACCCGACAGGGCCAGCACCGTTGAGGTGAGGTCGCTCACTGAGCCAGCGCCTGCCCCAGTGCGTCGACGATCCCGCCCTGCCACTCCAGGTAGCTCGTGCCGGCCGGCAGGGTCTCCTGAACCGGAACCACCGGGACGTTGGCCGCCTTCGCGGCGGCCAGCACCTTTTCGGTCTGCGGGCCGGTGGTCTGCGAGTTGTAGGCCAGCACCGCGACGTCATGGTCGCTGAACAGCGCCAGGGTCTCGGCCAACACCTTCGCCGGCACGTCGGTGTCGTTCTCGATCGCCTCGCTGAACTCGTCGGGGGTCTTGTTGACCAGTCCCATCGCCTCCAGCAGGTACACCGGCATCGGCTCGGTGATCGCCGCGCCCTTGCCCGCGTCCTTCTTCTTCAGGTCGGCCACCGTGCCGTTCAGGGCGTCCAGGCCGGAGAGGAAGGTGCTGGTGTTGGCCTCGAAGGTGCTCGCTTCGGAGGGACTGGCCGCCGAGAACGCGTCCTTCAGCTCGCCGGCCACTTTCGCGACGGTGGCGTAGTCGTACCAGACATGCTCGTTCAGCTCCTCGCCGGCCGCGGCCTTGTGGCCGGAGATGTCCACCGCGTTCAGCACCGTCGCCGACGTGTTGCCGGAGGCCTGCAGCATGGTGTCGACGAAGTCGTCGTAGCCGCCGCCGTTCTCGATCACGACCTGCGCCTGGGACAGCGCCAGCTGGTTGCGGCTGCTGGCCTGGTACTCGTGCGGGTCGGCGTCCGGGTTGTCGATGATGCTGGTCACCGCGACCTGGCTGCCGCCGATCTGGCCGGCGATGTCGCCCCACACATTGGTCGAAGCCACCACATTGATGGTCGCCGCGGCGGCGGACGCCGATCCCGCCGCGCTCGTCGCGGGCGTCGCTGCCGGCGTCGTTCCTGCACATCCGGCCAGTGCCGTCACCGCCAGCGCGGCCAGTGCGGCCAGGCTGCGTCTCCTCGTCTCCATCAGTGGTTCCCGTCTGCTCGTCGTGTGGCCCGTCCGGGCCTTCAACCACCGTACTCTATTGCGAACGACTCTCAGAATCATGCTTATTAGTGGACCTGCTCGCCCCCAGCGGGCGCCACTCGCCGGCGACTATGCTGGTGAACCCGGAGCCGCCCAGAGGGAGGTGACCCATGCCCGGCAGCCACGCCCCCGCCACTCGACGCACGGCGCAGAAGGACGCGATCCGCAGCGCACTGGATGCTTCGACCGGGTTCCTTTCCGCGCCGCAGGTGCACCGCCTGCTCCAGGAGGCGGGCACTCCGGTGGGGCTGGCGACGGTGTACCGCCAGCTCAACACCCTGGCCCAGGTCGGCGCCGTGGACACCGTGAACGGCCCCGACGGTCAGCTGTTCAGGACCTGCAGGACCACCGCCCACCACCATCACCTGATCTGCGAGTCCTGCGGCAAGGCGGAGGACCTCGAGGTCCGCGAAGACTGGATCCGGGCCGCAGCCGCCAGCCACGGGTTCACCGTCACCCGCCATGTGGTGGAGGTCTTCGGCCTGTGCGCCGACTGCGCGTCCCGACAGTGACCGAAACGCCTGCGGATGGGGCATGGATCGCCCCGTGTGAGGCTCCCGATGGACGAGAAACGACCTTCGCACGCCGTCGTCAGAGCGACTCATGGGGACGAGCCGGCCTGTAAGCCGGATTCTGTGCCCCGAAGGGCGGTGATCATCCATCTGCGAAGGCTGTTGCCAGCCCCCTTCGCCGTTGCCG
>NZ_JASGES010000040.1:0-8449 GCF_047606205.1 Propionicimonas sp.
CGCTCGACGAGGGGGTCCGGGGGCCGGCGCTCGTGCTGGCCGCCGCCGACCCGGCGAATCCGTACGGCGCCGCCCTGGCCTGGCCGGCCAGGGTCGAGGCGGGGGCACGCGGCCACCTGCCGGGACGCAAGGCCGGCGCCCTGGTGGTCCTGGTCGACGGCCGGCTCGTCCTCTACGTCGAGCGCGGCGGACGCACCCTGCTGTCGTGGTCGGACGACTCCGCGCAGCTCGAACCGGCCGCAGCGGCGCTGGCCGCCGCCGTCCATGCCGGGGCCCTGGGCAAGCTGACCGTCGAGCGCGTGGACGGCGAGCCGGTGCTCGGCTCGGACTCCGCACTCGCCGCAGCGCTCTCCGCCGCGGGGTTCGGGCTCACCCCGCGCGGCCTGAGGCTGCGGAGGTAGGGCATGCCCGAGGGCGACACCGTCTTCCGCACCTGCGCTCGTCTGGACGAGGCGCTCGCCGGGCGCGCCCTGGTGGCCGCCGAGCTCCGCTGGCCCGGCCTGTCCACCGCCGACCTGACCGGCACCACCGTCACCGCCGTCGTGCCGCGCGGCAAGCACATCCTGATTCGCCTCGCTTCGGGCTGGACCCTGCACTCCCACCTGAAGATGGAAGGCCAGTGGCGCATCGAGCGCAGCCGGCCGGCGCGAGGGGCCGATGCCTGGGCCCGCAGCGTCGACATCCGCGCGATCCTCGTCACGCCGGAGTGGACGGCGATCGGGCTGCGGCTGGGCCGGCTCGACCTCGTCCGCACCAGCGAGGAGGACACGCTGGTCGGCCACCTCGGTCCGGACATCCTGGCCGCGGACTTCGACCCGGTCACCGCAGTCGCGAACCTCGCTGCCAGTGGAACCAGCATCGGCGCCGCGCTGCTCGACCAGCGCAATCTGGCCGGGGTCGGCACCATGTGGGCCGCCGAGTCGCTCTTCCTCGAGCGGGTCAATCCGTGGGCCGAGCAGCTCGAGGAGGTGGTGATCGCGCGGGTGGTGGAGCGGGCGCGCCGGCTCATGACCGCCGCCGTCGGCAGCGCCCGCCAGTCGTCCACCGGTTCGACCAGGCCGGGTGAGAGCACCTGGGTGCACGCCCGCTCCGGACGCCCCTGCCGGCGCTGCGGCGCCACGATCCGGGTCGCGCCGATCGGTCCGCCGGCGCGCGAACGCGTCCTGTTCTCCTGTCCCGCCTGCCAGGGCGGACGCGCACCGGGCGACGACGGACATCCGATCGCCCCTCTCGGCGCCCGAGGCGGCAGGCGGGGGCGCCGAGAGCCGCGCTGAGGCGGCGCCGCCGACAAGCCGCGGCCATGCACCATTCACCCCGGCCCCACCCGTGGGCTACCTTGGTTCACAGGTTCCGCCCCGACGCGGACCCGGTCCGGTTCTCCCCATCCACCCTCGTCACCAAGGAGAAGCGTTGTCGATCCCACCCGCACGCCCTGCCCGCCTCCTCCTCGCCGCCGTCCTCGGCGCAGGCCTGGCCGTCGGCCCGCTCGCTGCCCCCGCGGCGCACGCGGCCGACCCGGTCACCATCAACCTGCTCAACCTCAACGACTTCCACGGCCGCATCGCCAAGGACACCACCGTGCAGTTCGCCGGCACGATCGAGAAGTCCCGCGCCCAGTACGGCGAGGCCAACACCCTGCTGCTGTCCGCCGGCGACAACATCGGCGCGTCGCTGTTCGCCTCTGCCACCCAGGACGACCAACCGACGATCGACGTGCTGAACGCGCTCGACCTGGCGGCGTCCGCTGTCGGCAACCACGAGTTCGACAAGGGCTTCGCCGACCTCACCGACAGGGTGATCGACGGCGGCGCCAACGCCACCTGGGACTATCTCGGCGCGAATGTCTACAAGACCGGCACGACCACGCCGGTACTGCCCGAGTACGGCGTCTACACGGTTGCCGGCGTCAGTGTCGGAGTGATCGGGGTGGTGACGCAGGAGACCCCTTCCCTGGTCTCGTCCCTCGGCATCAAGGGGCTCACCTTCGGTGACCCGGTCCAGGCGGTGAACCGGGTGGCCGCCCAACTCACCGACGGGAACACGGCCAACGGCGAGGCGCAGGTGGTCGTGGCCGAGTACCACGAGGGCGCGCCGGACAGCGCATCCGACTCGGTCGACCTCGACACCGAGATCGCCAGGAGCGAGGTGTTCGCCCACATCGTCGAGGACACCTCCGCGAAGGTCGACGCAATCTTCACCGGTCACACTCACCAGACCTACGCGTGGGACGCCCCGGTCGCCGGCGGCGGCACGCGTCCGGTGCTCCAGACCGGTTCGTACAGCGCCAACGTCGGGCAGATCCTGCTCAGTGTCGACCCTGCGACCGGCGACGTGCTCGACCACTCCGCGTCCTTGATCCCGCGCACGACCGACGCCGCCGACGACCTGGCCGGCACCTACCCGCGGGCCCAGCGCGTCTCGGACGTGGTCACGGCCGCCCTCGCGTACGCGGACACGGTCGGCAACAAGAAGATCGGCAGGCTCCGCGCCGACGTCACGACCGCCTACAGCGGGGGGAGCTACGTCGGCGGCGTCTACACCGGAGGCACCAGGGACGACCGCTCGAAGGAGTCCGCCCTGGGGAACCTCGTCGCGGACGCGCTGCTGAAGACCCTGAAACCGGGCGCGAGCGGAGGCGCCCAGATCGCCATGGTGAACCCCGGTGGCCTGCGGGCGGAACTGCTGTACACGCCCGGTACGACGGAGACGCGCAAGAAGGGCGTGATCACCTACGCGATGGCCAACTCCGTCCTGCCGTTCGTGAACAACCTGTGGACCACGACGCTCACCGGTGCGCAGTTGAAGGACGTCCTGGAGGAGCAGTGGCAGCCCGAATCGGCGAGCCGTCCCTACCTTCAGCTGGGCCTGTCGAAGAACGTCCGCTACACCTACGACTCCTCGGCAGCTGCGGGCTCGCGGATCACCGGCATCTGGGTGAACAACAAGCGGGTGACCGACGACGCCACCTACCGGGTCGGGTCGTTCAGCTTCCTGCTGGCCGGTGGGGACAACTTCACCACCTTCGCCGACGGCTCGGACACGAAGGACTCCGGGCTGGTCGACTACCAGGCCTGGATCGCCTACCTGACGAAGCACTCCCCGGTGAAGCCGTCCTTCGACAAGCACGGGGTGCAGGTGCAGGCCGCGGCCACCGCGGCGGTGGGCGAGGAGTACCCGATCTCGCTCTCCGGGCTCGACCTGACCTCTCTCGGAGCGCCGGCCAACACGAGGCTGAGCGTGACGGTGGGCGGGAAGACCGTTGCGCGCAACGTCACCGTGACCGACGGTGCGGCCGCCTTCTCGGTGACACTGCCGAACACCGGCGCGGTGGTCGTGAAGGCCAGACCTTCCGGCACGGTCGTGCGGATCCCGGTCGCCATCGGCAAGGCCGAGGCCACGGTCTACGGCAAGGCCGAGAGCAGGACCGTGAAGAAGGGCAGTCCGGTCAGGTTCCGCGTCCAGACGGCGCCGCTCGGCACCGGGGTGTGGGTCACCGGCAAGGTCAAGGTGTTCATCGGCAACCGCGTGGTGGCGAGGGCCACCCTGCGCAAGGGGAACTTCGGGACGAAGTCGGTCACGATCTCCCGGGCGGCGCTGAAGCGCTACGGCCGCGGCACGGTGGTGGCCACCGCGAAGCTCGTCACCTCCCCCGACACCCAGCCGACCGACCTGAAGGTGCTCACCCTCACGATCACCTGAGCCGGACGCTCCCCGCATCTGGACCGAGTGGAGAACCGTCCCCACTCGGTCCACTTACGCAGGAGTACCCGCAGAGGGCGGGCAGTTCCTGCGTATGGCGGGCGTACCTGGACCGAGTGGAGAACCGTCCCCACTCGGTCCAGGTGCGTCAGTCATCGGGTTCGGGGAGGAGCGGCTCAGCGGCGGCGTCTGGGGACCGGGTGGCCGGCGAGCTGCCGGGCGACATGGCTCCTGGCGTGGTCGACCGCGAGCTCGAGGTCGTCGAACTGGTGCTCGCCGGTGCGCAGCGCCTCGAGCACCCCGGCGCGGGCGGCCATCCGCTCGTGCTTGGACCGCAGGCCCTTGATCAGGACGGTGACGCCGCGAGCCTCCAGCAGCTGGACGACCTCGGCCAGGCGATGGGCACCGGTCGGGTCGAGCAGCTCCACCTTCGACAGCCGCAGCACGACCACCCACGCGTCGATGTCGGCGATGTCGTCCATGATCCGGTCGGCGGCACCGAAGAACACCGACCCGTTCACGCGCAGGACGGCGATGTGCTCGTCCCCCGGCGCCGGCCAGCCGGGCAGGTTCTCACGGTCGACGTGCGTGGTGTTGGCCAGCGCCCGCAGCGCGAAGAACGCCGCGAGAACGACACCGATCTCCACGGCGGTGATCAGGTCGAGCAGCACCGTGCAGGCGATGGTCGCCACGAAGGTGGCCGCCGTGCTGCGTCCCACCTTCACCAGGGCACGGACCTCGCGCACGTCCACCATGTGCACCGTGGTGGCGATCAGGACACCGGCGAGCGCCGACAACGGGATCCGTGAGGCGAGCCCCGCCCCGACGGCGACCACGCCCGCCAGCAGGAGCGAGTGGGCGACGGCGGCCAGCCGGGACCGCGCCCCGGCGCGGACGTTGACGGCCGTCCGCGCGATCGCGCCGGTGGCCGGCATGCCGCCGAACAGACCGGACGCGATGGACGCCAGCCCCTGGCCGAAGACCTCACGATCGGGCAGGACGCGTCCGGTGGGCGCCATGCCGGCCGCGACCCTGGCGGACAGCAGCGACTCGATGGCGGCGAGGGCCGCGACCGCGAGCGCGGGTCCGGTCAACTCGTGCAGGATGCCGAGATCGATCGCAGGGATGCTGGGCAGCGGCAGCTGGGACGGCAGCGCGCCGATCCTGCTGACGTCGAGCCCGGCGAACTCCGCGACGGCCGTCGCCAGGACGACGGCGATCAGCGCGCCGGGAACCGAACCCGGCAGGCGCCGCAGCGCCTCGATCAGCAGCACCACGCCGAGCGTGACCAGCAGCGGCACCCACGCCTGCGTCCAGTCGGCGGTGCGCACGGCGTCGATGGCGGCGGGAAGGGTCTTCTCCCCCGGTGTGGAAGCGGCGTCGAGCGCGAGCGGCACCTGCTGCAGGGCGATGATCAGCGCGATCCCGGCGGTGAACCCCTCGATCACCGGCCACGGGATGTAGACCACCACGCGACCCAGTCGCAGCGCTCCGGCGGCCACCAGGATCACCCCCGCGATCACCGCGACCGCCACGACGGCCTGCGTCCCGTACTGGGCGACGATCGGGGCGAGGACGACCGCCATCGCACCGGTCGGGCCGGACACCTGAACGTTCGAGCCGCCGAACACCGCCGCGACCAGGCCGGCGACGATCGCCGTGACCAGCCCCGCGGCGGCGCCCATCCCCGAGCTCACCCCGAAGGCGAGCGCGAGCGGGAGGGCGACGACGCCGACGGTGACGCCCGCGACCAGGTCGCGGCGCCAGCTGGTGCGCAGCGGGGCGAGGTCCGCGGGGCCGGGCAGCAGGCCGACCAGGTGGCTGCGGACGTGCGCGGGGATCACGCCGGGGCGCGGTGTGGCGGTATCGGGCATGGGGCCGTTCGGGTGGAGGAGCGGATGGCGGGTCAGCGCAACGGAGGCAGTGCGGACGCGGCGGCGAGCCGGTCACCGCTGGCCTCGAGCGAGTCGAGCAGAAAGCGGCGCGCGCTGGTCAGCAGGTCGACGACCGCGGGATGGGCCGTCCGGTAGTAGACGTGCGAGCCGACCCGCCGCGAACCGACGACGCCGTACTGGCGCAGCACGCCGAGGTGGCCGGACAGGTGGGACGGCGAGGCGTCGATGTCCGACAGGAGCTCGGCCACCGTCACCTCGCCCGCTCCCGGCCGAGCGGTCTCCTCGGCCACCAGCAGCTCCAGCACCCGGATCCGGATCGGATGCGCGAGAGCCCGGAACAAGTTGGCCTTGATCTCGTAGAGCGGCTCCTCGGCGGGTTTCACGGTTTCACAATATCGTGAAATGACTCCCGGCAGGCGCCTGTCCGCCCCGCGCACACGTCCGCCCTCCGCTCCGCACACCGGAACCGGTCCGCGCGCTCACCACAGGAGGACGGCCGTTATGGTGTGCGCATGGCGCGCCGAGCCTGGCTGTTCGTGCGGACGAACCCGTCCGCGGCCCTGCTCGCCGTGCAACTGCTGGGGATCCTGCTCTACGCGTTCGTCGACGACAGCCCCGCCAACTCGCTCGGCCGGCTCACGCTCACCCTCTTCGGAATGCTGGTCGTGGTGCTCGCCCTCGGCGTCGTCCGGGCCACCCCGACCTACACCTGGCTGGGTGTCCTGATCGGCATCCCCGCGGTCGTGCTCACGGTGATCGACTGGGCGGCCGGCGGCAGCACCGGCTGGCACCTCGCCTCCGACATCGTCCACGTCGGGTTCTACGGCTACACACTGGTCGGCCTGTTGCGCTACATGTTCGCCGACGAGACCGTGACCAACGACGAGATCTGGGCCATCGGCGCCACCTTCACCGTCGCGATCTGGCTGTGGGCCTACGCCTACTCCGTCGTCCAGACCCTCGTCCCCGGCTCGTTCACCGCCGCCGTCGACCCGGCCGGCCAGCGCTCGTGGATGGAACTGCTGTTCCTGTCCACCACGACCATGAGCAGTACCGGCCTGTCCGACGTGGTGCCCGTCAAGCCGGTCGCCCGATCGGTGGTGATGGTCCAGCAGATCGCGGGCATGCTGTACCTCGCGGTCGCGGTGTCCCGCATCGTCGGGCTCACCCTCGGACGCCGCCGGAAGGACACATGAGACAACTCACCCGCACCACCCACTGGCTCACCTCGGCGATCGGTGCCCACTGCTACTGGCTGGATGCCGGTGAGCGGGTCGCGATCATCGACCCCGGCATGACGGCGGGCCTCAATCGCGTGGCCCGCGAACTCCGCGCCGCGGGACGCTCACCGTACGAGGTCACCGACATCCTGCTCACCCACTACGACCCCGACCACGCGGCGGCCGCGGCGGCCTGGCAGCGCCGGACCGGAGCCCGCACCTGGCTCGGCAGCGAGGACGCGGCGATCCTCACCGGCGCCGCCCCCGTTCCCGGGACGCCGTTCCGCCAGGGCATGGCCGTCCTCGGCCGTCCCGAACTGCCCGGCAGGTTGCACCTCATCGAGGGCGACGTGGAGCTGTGGCCCGGCCTGGTCGGCCTGCACACCCCCGGGCACACGCCGGGTCACCACTCGTTCCGCGCGGGCGACGTCCTGTTCGTCGGCGACTCCTTCCAGCTGCGGGACGGGCGCCCGGTGCCGCCGCCCGCGTTCCTGCAGACCAGCGTCCGCCAGGGCCGCTCGGACGTCGCCCGCCTCGCCGCCCTGGACGTCGACTGGTACTGCTGCGGTCACTCCGACCCGTCCCGTCGCCGCCGCTGACCGTGCCCACCGGCCCCCTGCGGCACGTCCGGCACCGGGCCGGCGGGCGCACCGAATTCCGCGCGTCCCATTTTGCGGAAATCCTCGCGCCCGCGCGTCCGGCAGGTCTAGCCTGAGCTGAGGTTAGGCAAACCTAACCCGCCGGACCATGGCCCGACGATCTGACGACCTGCGGAGAAGAGCGTGCTTGCCACCTTCGTGATCGGCCTGCGCGAGGGCCTCGAGGCCGCGCTGATCGTCGGCATCATCGCCGCCTTCCTCAGGCGCAACGGGCGCTCGCTCACCCCGATGGTGGTCGGTGTGCTCGCGGCCGTCCTGCTCAGCCTCGGTGTCGGAGTGGGCCTCCACCTCGTCGAACGCGAGCTGCCCCAGGCCGCCCAGGAGGGCATGGAGACGATCATCGGCACCGTCGCCATCGTGTTCGTCACCGGCATGGTGCTGTGGATGAGCACCCACTCCCGCGGCATGAAGAAGGAGCTGGAGGCGGAGGCCGGCGAGGCCCTCGGCAACGGCTCCACTCGGGCGCTCGCGCTGATGGCCTTCCTCGCCGTGCTGAAGGAGGGCTTCGAGACCTCCGTGTTCCTGCTCGCCACCTTCTCCGCCTCCACGGACGCGGGCGCCGCCGCCCTCGGCGCGGCGTTCGGCCTCGTCGCAGCGGTCGCGATCGGCTACGGGCTCTACCGCGGGAGCGTGAAGCTGAACCTCGGCCGGTTCTTCCAGATCACCGGCGCCTTCCTCGTCCTCGTCGCCGCCGGCCTGGTGGTCAGCACCCTCGGGACCGCGCACGAGGCGGGCTGGCTGGACGCCGGCCAGCAGCGCACCGTCGACCTGACCTGGCTCGCCCCGACCGGGTCGATTCGCGGGGCACTGTTCACCGGCGTCCTCGGGATCCCGCAGGACCCGCGCCTGATCCAGGTGGTCGGCTGGTTCGCCTACCTCGTCCCGATGGCCCTCTACCTGTACTGGCCGCGCCGGCTGCGTCCATCCGCGGCGGCGGCCGCGCGGCTGCGCCACGGGATCGCGGCCGGTCTGGCCC
>NZ_JASGES010000041.1:0-33280 GCF_047606205.1 Propionicimonas sp.
CGCCGCCTCGATGAGGCGGCGGACCCCGGGTGAGCTCGACCCGGCCGGTCGCGAGGCGCAGGCCCGGCTCCCGGCCGGCGTCGTGGCCGGGCCGTCGGGGCCGAGCGCCGGTCACCCACCCCACGGATCCCGACGCGGGCCCTACATCGACAGGTACTCGCGGATGTACAGCGCGAGCAGCAGGTTGAACTTCACCGTGGCCTGTTCGAGGTTCACCTCGAGGATCTCCTTCACCCGCCGCAGCCGATAGACGACCGTGTTGCGGTGTGCCGGCAGCCGGGCCGCCGCCTCGAGGAGGTTGCCGTCGGCCAGCAGGTACACCTTCAAGGTGTGCACCAGCTCGGTGTCGTGCTGGCGGTCGTAGTCCTCCAACGCGCCGAGATAGGTGTCGTGCAGGTCCTCCAGCAGCCGCTGGTCGGAGACGCAGAACAGCAGCTGCAGCATGCCGAGCTCGTCGAAGCCGACGTAAGGGCGCTGCCAGAGCTCCGCGACGGCCAGCGAGAAGAGCGCGCGCCGGTAGGCGCTGCCGAGCTCGGCGAGGTCGGGGATCACCCCGCTCATCCCCAGCGCCACGCCGTCGCAGTAGCAGATCAGGTCGACCAACTGCTCGTCGCTCAGGCCGCCGTCGCGGCGCTGGTAGACCAGGACGTGCAGGTTCTCGTGCCGGAACAGGTGGTAACGCACCCCACGACGGTTCAGCGGCGAGGACAGCTTGCCCGGGATCGCCAGATTGTGGATCACCGCCACCCGGTACGGCAGCCCGGCGTCGAAGCCGGCCTGGTGCAGTCCGCGCAGCGCCCGCTCCGGCACCGGGGTCTGGTACAGGGCCGCCTCGAAGGCGGCGTTGATGCTCCCCAGCCGCTGCCGCTCCTCCAGCAGCAGCATCGAGAACTCCTGCATGATGTCGACGAGGTGGACCTCCCACGGCATCGTGAACAGCGGCAGGTGGTTGGCGTCGCAGAACTCCCGTACCGCTCCGGTCAGGTCGTCCACGCCGAGATAGGGCCCCACGTTGACCAGGACGCCACTGCAGTCGCGCATCGCCAGCATCCGGACGAAGTCCAGCAGGCTGACCCCTTCGCGGGTGAACAGCCCCGTGGTGATCACCAGCTCGCCTCCCTTGAGGAAGGAGGCGTTGTTGATGTCCTCGGCGAGGTAGACCCACGTCGTGGCGTTCGCGAGGCCGTCCGCCCCGGCGCACAGGTCGACCGCGTACTTCTCCCTGGCGCATTCGTACAGAACGCTGACCTGCGTCTCCACGCCCCTGCCCACCTGCTGATCCACGCTGTTTGTGCACCGGCCACAAAGCGATCAGGAAACCTTGTCGGCCCCACACCGTGCCGGTTCGTGACCGGCGCCGGAATACTGGCAGCGGCCGTCGCGTCGTGCGGCGAAACTACCCGACTCCAGGAGCTGACAAGCATGCTCGGGGAAGAACTTCCTCAGATCGTAACGAACACCCTGCCCGGCCCCCGCGCCGCCGCCGTGATCGCGCGCAGGGAGGGCGCCGTCCCCGCGGCGATCCGCTGCGGCTACCCGCTGGTCATCGAGCGCGGCGAGGGTGCGATGGTCGCGGACGTGGACGGCAACCGGTTCGTCGACTGGGTCGGCGGCGTCGGCGTGCTGAACCTCGGCTACAGCCGTCCGGAGGTCGTCGCCGCGGTCCGCGAGCAGGCCGGTCGCTACTTCCACGCGATGGCCAACATCATCACCCACGAGGGCTACGTCGCCCTGGCCGAGGCGCTCGCGTCCCGGGCGCCGGTGGCCGGGAACCGCGCGCTCAGCTTCTTCGCCAACAGCGGGGCGGAGGCCGACGAGAATGCCGTCAAGCTCGCCCGCGCGTTCACCGGAAGACCGAACATCGTCGTCTTCTCCGGCGCCTTCCACGGCCGCACCCTGCTCACCATGGCGATGACCTCGAAGAAGGCCTACGCCCGCGGCATGGGCCCGTTCCCCGACGGGGTGTATCGCGCCGACTTCCCCTACCTCTACCGGGCGCCCGCAGGACTGGAGGGCGAGGCGGCGATCTCCTGGTACCTGGGCAGGCTCCACGACGTGTTCGAGCAGGCCTCCCCGCCGGAGCAGGTGGCGGCGATCGTTGTCGAACCGGTGCAGGGCGAGGGCGGCTTCATCCCCGTCCCGCTCGCCTGGATCACCGCCGTCCGCCGGCTGTGCGACGAACACGGCATCCTGCTGGTGGTCGACGAGGTCCAGACCGGCTACTGCCGCACCGGACGGTTCTTCGCCAGCGAGTACTGGGCCGAGGCCGGCGTCCGTCCTGACATCCTCACCGCGGCCAAGTCGATCGCGGCCGGGCTCCCGCTGAGCGCGATCGTGGCCCGGGAGGAGATCATGGCCGCCGTGCCGGGCGGGGTGATCGGCGGCACCTTCGGCGGCAACGCCCTGGCCTGCGCAGCGGGCCTTGCTGTGATCGAGGTGATGGAGCGGGAGCGACTGGCCGACCGGGCCGTGGAGATCGGCGCGACCGTCACCGCCCGCTACCGCGAGTGGGCGGAGCGCTTCGACGTGATCGGCGACATCCGGGGGCTGGGCGCCATGGTCGGCCTCGAACTGGTCAGGGACCGCACCACCAAGCAGCCCCATCCCGACCTCGTCGCCGCGCTGGTCGCGGAGTGCGCCGCGCGCGGCCTGATCATCGAGAGCGCGGGCACCTACGGCAATGTCATACGCTTCCTGGCCCCGCTCGTGATCACGGACGCGCAACTGGCCGCGGGGCTCGACATCCTCGAGGCCGCGCTGGCCGTCCACGCTGCGCAGCCCGAACCGCTGTACGCGACGTACAGCCGCTGACCGGGAAGTTTGGCGCACCGGGACATAGGTAGCAGTACCACTTGCGGCTTAGGTTCGAGGCACTTCGCAGAACCACGGCCGGGAGGAGGGCGGGCATGACCACACCCTTCGTCGTCACGATCGCCCGGCAGTTCGGAAGCCTGGGCCGACCGATCGCCCGGACGGTGAGCGAAGCCATCGGCGTGGAGTACTACGACCGCGACATCGTCGAGCTGGCCGCGCAGAGACTCGGCCTTCCGGTCTCGACCATCAGCACCGTGGAGGAGAGCGCCCGCTCGACGCTCTTCGGCATGAGCGAGCCGCTCGGCGCCGGAACGACGCTGATCCAGGACGAGATCTTCAACGCCCAGCGCCGGATCATCCTCGATCTGGCCGACCGGGCGCCGTGCATCATCGTCGGCCGCTGCGCCGACCACGTCCTGGGCGAGCGGCCCGACGTGATGAAGGTCTTCATCTACGCGCCCTACGCCGCGCGGTTGCGCAACTGCGTGGAGCAGCTGCACCTGGACGTGGCCGAGGCGAAACACCTCATCTCCGCGGTCGACAAGGCCCGCGAGTCCTACCAGCGGCACTACTGCGGCTACTCGATGTCGAACAAGGAGCACAAGCACCTCATGCTCGACTCCAGCCTGCTCGGGGTCGAGGGGACGTGCGCGGCCCTGGAGTTCATCATCAGGGCCCGGTTCGGTCTCGGCTGAGCCGGCGGACAAACAGGCCGGCACGGCCTCATACACGGATACGGGAGCAACGGTGCCCCCTCCTTCCCGGAGGGGCACCGTTGCGCATTTCAGGCGAGAGGAGGCGCGCAGATGACCCTGCTGGAGGTGAGCAAGCTGTCGAAGTCCTTCGGCGACCTCGAGGTGTTGCGCGACGTGAACCTCCGGGTCGCGCGCGGGGAGGTCGTCGTGGTGATCGGCCCGTCCGGCTCGGGCAAGAGCACGATGCTGCGCTGCATCAACCTGCTCGAACGGCCGACCAGCGGGGAGGTCCGCTACCAGGGTGAGGACGTCTCGCGCCTGGGCCGGGAGGCACCGGAGTATCGCCGCAAGGTGGGCATGGTCTTCCAGCGGTTCAACCTGTTCCCGCTCAAGACCGTCCTGGAGAACGTCACCTACGGCCCGCTGAAATTGCTCCGGCTCCCCCGGCTCGCCGCCCGCGAGGAGGCGCTGGAACTGCTCCGCAAGGTCGGTCTGGAGAGCAAGGCGGACGCGTACCCGCACACCCTGTCCGGCGGCCAGCAGCAGCGCGTGGCGATCGCGCGGGCGCTGGCGATGCGACCCGACGTCCTGCTCTTCGACGAACCCACCTCCGCCCTCGACCCCGAACTCGTCGGAGACGTCCTCGCCGTGATGAAGACGCTCGCCACCGACGGCATGACCATGGTCGTCGTCACCCACGAGATGGGGTTCGCCAGGGAGGTCGCCGACCGGGTGGTCTTCATGGACGACGGCCTCGTCGTCGAGGAGGCCACGCCCGAGGAGATCTTCAGCAATCCCCGCAACCCCCGCACCAGGGCCTTCCTGGCCCGCATCCTGTGAGGCTGAGCATGGAACTCGACTTCGGAACCGCGCTCGCGGAGCTCGGCCCCAGCCTGCTGGACGGCGTCGGCATCGTCGTCTACATCACGATCGCGGGCTTCCTCAGCTCGCTGGTCGTCGCCCTCGTCCTCGCGATCGGGCGGCTGTCCCGCAGCCGGATCCTGAACGGCGTGCTGATCACCGTCATCGAGGTCATCCGCGGCACCCCGCTCCTGGTCCAGTTCTTCTACCTCTACTACGTGGTGCCCATGCTGATCAGCGGCATCGCCGGCCTGTTCGGGATCGGCATCACCGTGCAGATCGCGGCGTCGACCTGCGGGATCATCGGCTTCGCGATCAACTACGGCTGCTATCTGTCCGAGGTGATCCGGGCGGCCATCCTCGCCATCGACCCCGGGCAACGCGAGGCGGGCCTCGCCCTGGGATTCGGCGAGTCGCAGGTGCTGTTCCGGTTCGTCATCCCGCCGGCGCTGCGCAACTCCGTCCCGGTGTTCGGCAACTACCTGGTCATGATGATCAAGGACACCTCCCTGCTGGCCATGATCTCGGTCCAGGAGCTCCTGCTGCGGACCAGGACCTTCGCGTCCCAGACCTTCCTCACCGTCGAGGCCTACACCATCCTCGCCCTGGTCTATCTGGCCATCAGCATTCCGCTGTCCCAGGTCGCCAAGCTCCTCGAACGACGTCTCAGCCAGTCCCGCTGAGCGCGACCCCACCCATCGCCCGCGGCGAAATCACAGAAGGAAGAAGAAACATGATGCTAACCCGACCCAGGCGGCTCGCCGTCGCGTCCGTCCTCGCAGCCACGGCCATGAGCATGCTCGCCGCCTGTACCGTCACGTCCAACGCCGCGACTCCGGCTGCCGGCTCGGCGAGCAGCGCCGCCGAGTCCGCGCTGCTGACCACCATCAAGGCCCGCGGGAAGATCGTGATCGGATCTTCCAACGACGCCCCGTTCTCCTACATCGACGAGAAGACCAAGGAGGTGTCCGGCATCGACATCGAGATCCTCAAGGAGGTCGACAAGCGCCTCGGCATCCCCGACATCGAGCTCAAGGTGATCGACTTCTCCAACCTGCTGGTCGAGTTGAACAACGGCAACATCGACATGGTGGTGGACGCCATGTACGTCAAGGACGAACGCCTGGAGGTGGCCGCGTTCAGCGACAAGTGGTACCAGGAGGGCGAGGCGGTGGTGATCCCGACCGATTCCACGATCGCCAGCAAGGCCGACCTGAAGGGCAAGACCATCGGCGCCCAGCCCGGCACCGCCTTCTACGAGACCGCGGAGGCATGGAAGAAGGCCGGCGAGGTCGGCGACGTGGCGTCCTACGACAACCAGGCCAACCTGATGACCGCCGTGAACCTCGGCAAGGTGGACGCCGTCGTCACCGACGGCATCGTCGCCGGCTACACCCTGGCCCAGGACAGCACGCTGAACCTCAAGCTGCTCTCCCCCTACACCCCGGAGGCGTCCGGCCAGATCGGCTCGGCCGTGCGGTTCTCCGACGAGGCGTTCCTGACCGAGTTCAACACGGTGCTCAACGAGATGAAGACCGACGGCACCCTGCTGAAGATCCTGCAGGACTACGGCCTCACCGAGGACTACTTCGTGGGGGTCGAGGAGGGGAAGACCACCAACGTGAAGTGAGGAGTCCGGGCCGCCGCCCTGATCGGCCGGCGGCGCGATCTGGCCAGTCCTGTGGTCCGTCGCATGGCAGCCCGTCACATGCGCGAGCCATGGCGGCCGGATCGCGTCAGGCCCGGTCGTGGTCCGCTTCGATGGCGGCGGCCTGGATTCGCCACTCGTCGCCGTCGCTGTGACGCGTGGGACGGACGGGCCGTCTCGAATGGCCAGGTCGCGCCACCCGGCACAGGCAGGCGCGACCGGCGACTCACCAGCGGTTGGTGACGTCCTCCGCCCAGCCGTAGAGCCCGTCGAAGGACAGGTCACCGAAAGCGCCCGACCAGTGGCCGAAGCACTGGTCGGTGCGCGAGGCGACCACGCCGAGGTTGGTCGACGCCTTCCGGTCGTAGTCCGGAGTGAACGTCGCGTCCAGCCCGCCGCCCACGACGCGCCACGGCCGCCGCCAGTCAGCGAGGTCGTAGCTCCAGTCCAGCTCGACGTCGATCTTGTGCAGCACCCCGTCGATGAGGATCCCGTTCTCGGTGGCGCCGGTGCCGACCGTCCAGCTGCCGCCGACCTGGACGCCGATCTCGTGGCCACCGCTGATCCCCCAGCCCGCACCCCAGTTCCAGCGGACGCGGTAGGGCCAGCGGCCGCGACCGTGGTCGAGCACGGCCCACGACTCCCCCGCCGGCACCTCGTGGCGGACCCCGTCGATCCTCGCCGAACCGGCGGCCGGCAGCCCGATGTCCTTGACCGTGTACTGGAACGTGCGGTCGGTCCACGGGACGACGACCGCCAGGCAGTCCCGGTCCGGCGGCCGGGTGACGACCACGTCGAACTCCGCCCCCGGGATTCTCGCGCGCAGCCGGGTGCTGGTCCCTTCCGGCTCGACGGCGATCGCCAGGTCGTGCGCGCGGGCGTAGGCCGGCCCCGCTCCGTGCGACGGTGCGAGCCGGACCCCCCGCGACGGCAGCACGGTGGCCTCGCCGGCCCTGGGCCGACGCATGGCGCGGTCGAACACCCACACCGAGTGGACGGCCGCGTAGTCGATCGAGGAGACGGTCAGCGTGAGCACGTGGGTGGGGCTCACCACGCTCCAGTACTCCCAGCGCTTGTTGCGTCCCCAGCCGTGGCGACCGCCGATCCCCGATGTGTCGACGAGCGGACGGCGCGCCCACCCGACGGCGTCGGGGTTCAGGCTGCCGTCCGCGAGGGTCAGGGACACGGGCTGGGTGAGTTCGGCCATGCCGGCATTCTGGTCGGGCCAGGGAGCCGGCACCAGCCTGCGCGCGGTCAGCGCGCGGCGTCCGCGTTGGCGTCGATGCCGGTGTCCCTGTCCTGGGCCTCGACGGCGGGGGGCGTCCGTGCCGATCTTCTGCGCAGGTCCAGGTAGCCGACCAGGGTCACGGTCAGGGCCGCCAGGGTGTCGACGATCAGGTCCTCCATCGTGTCGGCCAGTGCCGCCCTGCCGACCAGAACCTCCCCGGTGTCGGTGACGACCTTCTGCATGTTGGTCCCGGCCAGGCCGTCCACCGTCCACTCGTAGATCTCCCAGACCACACCGCAGGCGACGGCGAAACAGAACGCGAAGAAGGCGACGAACTCCGGGCTGAGCCGGACGTGCCGGTTGTCGGCGTCGTTGAGCAGGCGAACCAGGAGGAAGCCGAGGGCGCCCAGCATCGCGCCGCTGAAGAAGTGCAGCACCGTGTCCCAGTTCGGGAAGCGGTAGTAGAAGCCGCGCACCTCCCCGAGGTAGATCGCCCCGTAGAGGAAGGCGAAGTAGGCCACCTGCATGCCACCCGGCACCCGGATGCCGAACCGGCGGTCGACGAAGGCGGGCAGGAACATCACGATGATGCCGCCCGCGCACTGGATCAGCATCAGCACGTAGTCGCTCTGCACGCGCACCGACGGGTCGGTGGACTCCGCCGGCGCGTTCGCGAGCCGGAGGGCTGCGTACCCGATCGACGCCGCGAGGGTCACCAGCAGGATCGCCCGGGCGATCCGCGCGGCCCGGGACGCCGGGGTGCTGCCCTCCGCGGGCTTCGGCGGTCCGGACATGGTGCGTCCTCTCCTGGGGTGGCCTGGCTCCGGACCACCGTACCGGCCGGCCGCCGTGGTGCCCGGGGCTGAGATCGCCAACCGAACACCCGGTGGACGGCCTCATCCGCCGCGGGTCCGCGTCCACAGGCGCGCGTTGCGGCTGCTCACTCCTCCAGCGTGGTGAGGTCCCCCTCGTCCTGCCCGAGCGCCCTGGCCTTGAGGACGCGGCGCATGATCTTGCCGGAGCGGGTCTTGGGCAGCTTGTCGGCGAAGTCGATCCCGTCGGGCTTGGCGATCGGCGACAGGTGCACCGAGACGTGCCTGCGCAGCTCCTCGGCCAGTTCCTGGCTGCCCTCGTAGCCCATCCGGAGCACGACGAAGGCGTGGATCGCGTTGCCCTTCACCTCGTGCGGCAGCCCGATCGCGGCGGCCTCCGCGACCGCAGGGTGCGAGACCAGCGCCGACTCGACCTCGGCCGTGCCGAGCCGGTGCCCGGACACCTTGATCACGTCGTCGGTACGCCCGATCACCCAGTAGTAGCCGTCCGCGTCCCTGCGGGCGGAGTCGCCGGCCAGGTACTTGCCCGGGTACTTCGACCAGTAGGTGTTCACGTACCGCTCGTCGTCGTTGTAGAGCGTGCGCAGCATCGCCGGCCACGGCTTGGTCAGGACGAGGAAGCCCTCCTCCCCGTCGGCGACCGGTTCGCCGGCCTCGTTCACGATCTCCGCCACCTGGCCGTAGAACGGCTTGCCCGCCGAGCCCGGCTTGAGCGGCATGGACGGGGTCGGGCAGATCTGGAACATGCCGGTCTCGGTCTGCCACCAGGTGTCCATGATCGGGCAGCGCTCCTTGCCGATCACCCGGTGGAACCAGTGCCACGCCTCCGGGTTGATCGGCTCACCGACCGAGCCGAGCAGCCGCAGCGAGGACAGGTCGTGCCGGTTCGGCCACGCCTCCCCGAACCGCATCAGCGAGCGGATCGCGGTGGGCGCGGTGTAGAAGGTCGTGATGCCGTAGTACTCGATCAGCTGCCACCAGCGGTTCGGATACGGGTAGGTGGGGCCGCCCTCGAACATGAAGGTCGTCGCGCCGGTCAGCAGCGGGCCGTAGACCAGGTAGGAGTGGCCGGTGATCCAGCCCGGGTCGGCGGTGCACCACCAGCGGTCCTCGTCGCGGATGTCGAAGGTGTACTTCAGCGTCGTGTAGGTCCCGACCATGTACCCGCCGTGCGTGTGCAGGATGGCCTTCGGCTTCCCGGTCGAGCCGGAGGTGTAGAGGATGAACAGCGGGTCCTCCGCATCCAGCTGCTCGGTCGGGCAGGGGCCGTTCGCGATCGGGAGCGCGGTGAGGTCGTGGTACCAGTGGTCGCGCAGCGCGTCCATGTTCACCTCGTGGCCGGTCCGCTTCACCACGATCACGTTCTCGACGGACGGGGAGAAGCGGACGGCCTCGTCCACGATGTCCTTGAGCTTGAAGATGCCGCCGTTGACCCAGGAGCCGTCCGCGGTGACCACGAGCTTGGACTCGGAGTCGTCGATGCGGCTGGCCAGCGCGTCGGCGGAGAAGCCCGCGAAGATCACCGAGTGCACGGCGCCGAGCTTCGCGCAGGCCAGCATCGCGAACACGACCTCCGGGATGCGCGGCAGGTAGATCGTGACCTTGTCGCCCTTGCCGATGCCCATCGCCTTGAAGATGTTGGCCATCCTGGTGACTTCGCGGTTCAGGCTGAAGTAGCTGAAGGTCTGGTAGTCGGTGCCGTTCTCCCCCACCCAGATCAGGGCGAGCTTGTTCTTGTAGGGCCCGGCGAGGTGCCGGTCGATGCAGTTGTGGACGATGTTCGTCTTCCCGCCCTGGAACCAGGTGTAGAACGGCGGGTTCGAGTCGTCCAGCACGGTGTCCCAGGGCCGGTACCACTCGAGTTCGGCGGCCCGGTCCGCCCAGAATCCGACCGGGTCTGCCGCGGCCGCCTCGCGCAGGGCCAAGTCCTCCGTCCCGTAGACCGCGGGATCGGGATAGACAGCGTCGTCCATGCATCCTCCATCGATAGGTGACGCCGCGAGCCTAGGCCGCGACCCCGCGCGCGGGAACCCCCTTTCCGGCGTCCGAAGTGCCCCGTGCCACCGGTGACTCTGACGCGATCCCGCCACTCAACGGCGGGATCGTGACGGTTGGGATGGCTGGGACGCGCAGAGGGGCGGGATCGCGTCAGCGCCGCCGGCTTGGCACGATGGTCGGGTGGACGACGACATCGTGCTGCGCAGCCGGGACGGGGTCACCGAGCTGATCGTCAACGGCGTCTTCGCCATGGACTCCGCAGAGGTCAGCTCGGAACTCGCGCTCGCCGACGCCGTCGCGGGGGCGCGACGGGTCCTGGTCGGCGGCCTGGGCCTGGGCTACACCGTGGCGCGCCTGCTGGACGGTGGAGCCGGGCACGTACGGGTGGTCGAGCTCTCCGCGGCACTGGTCGACGCGGCCCGCTCCGGAGCGACGCCGCAGCTCGGCGCGCTCGCGTCCGACCCCCGCGTGGACCTGCGGGTCGGCGACATCGCGGACGCGGTCGGCGCCGCGGCAGACGACACGATCCCTCCTCGAGCCCGGGATGACGGCCACATCAGCCACACGAACGGGTCGATCCCGTGTCGCTCCCGCGATGAACGGCCATGCGGCTGGGACGCGATCGTGCTGGACGTCGACAACGGGCCGACCTTCCTGATCCACGACCACAATGCGGACCTCTACCGCGTCGGGTTCCTCCGCCGGTGCCGGGACGCCCTCGCGCAACGCGGGCACCTCGTCGTGTGGTGCGAGGGCGCCAGCCCCGACCTCGCCACCGTGCTGGCGGACATCTTCGGCACCGTGGAGGCGATCACCGTCCCCGTAGCCCGCGGCGCGCGGCGCTTCGACTACGTCCTCTATCGCGCGACCCGGCACAATAGTTAGGTACTTGACTATTCGAGTTCTAACGATCTAGTCTTCTGGTGTGGCCACGAACGAGCACGCAGCGCAGATCGCCGAACTGATCGGACGGATCGCCATGCGCTCACGCCAGAACATGGCCACCGCGATGGACCAGGTCGAACTCGAAGGGCTGACCCCGCACCAGGCGCGCATCCTGGGGTGGATCGAGGCGAACGAGGAACGCGGCGTGATCCAGCGTGACATCGCCGATGTGATGGGAAGCCGCGCCGCGAGCGTCTCGAGCCTGCTGCAGGTGCTCGAACGTGACGGCTGGATCGAACGCCGCACCGACCCGTCCGACTCCCGGCGCAAGAGCCTGTACACCACCCCGAAGGGGCGGGCCCGGGTGCGGCGCTTCGAGTCCGACATCTGGGCCGGCGCGGGCCTCCACCTCGACAGCTTCACCGACGCCGAGGCCGACGACTTGCGCCGGCTGCTGGCCAAACTCGACCAGGAACTGGCCGACTGACCTGAACTCCTCCACTCCCGCGCCGCCGCGGCGCCCTGTCGCCGTGCCCGCGAACTCCCGAAAGGCGAACCGATATGACAACCGAGAACCTGGTCCCGACAAGGGACGATCGCTACTACCTGCTGGACGCACCGCTCACCAGGGCGCTCGTCCACCTCGCCGTGCCGATGATGGCGGCCGTGGCCGCCGGCATGGTCTACAGCATCATCAACGCCGGCTTCATCGGATCGCTCGGCTCCACTCCGCTGCTCGCGGCGATCACCTTCGGGCTGCCACTCACCGCCCTGGTGATGGCCGTCGGCGGGGTGTTCGGCACCGGCGGCAGTTCGGCGGTCTCCCGCTACCTCGGCGAACTCGAGAACACCACGCCCGAGGCCGCAGCGACGCTCCGCTCCCGGGTCCGTTCCTACTCGGCCTTCACCGTCTGGGGGGCGGCGCTGGCCGGGGCCGTCGTGGCCGTGCTGGGCCTGGTGTTCCTGCACCCCCTGGTCGCCCTGCTCGGCGCCTCCGGTGACACCGTCGGGCCCACCGCCGCCTATGTCGGGGTCCTTCTCGCCGGAACGCCGGTGCTGACGGTCGCGTTCGCGATCGAGCAGCTCGTCCGCTCGGAGGGTGCCGCCAGGGCGTCCATGATCGCGATCATCGCCTCGACCGTCGCGAACCTCGTCCTCGATGTCCTGCTGATCCTCGTGCTGCACTGGGATGTGACCGGCGCCGGGCTGGCGATCGTGCTCTCCAACGTGGTCACCGTCGGCTATCTGGCGTGGTACCTGCGCAGGAGGAGCCCTGAGCTGCGGATCGGGCTGCGCTGGTTCCGTCCCAACCTGGCCACCGCGAAGGAGGTGTTCGGGGTGGGGGTCTCGGAGTTGCTGATGAGCGGCTTCCTCATCGTGAGCTCGCTGGTGTTCAACAACGTGGCGATGTCGTACGGCGACTCGCTCCTGGCCGCGTTCGGCGTCGCCCAGCGGATCGTCCAGCTGCCCGAGTCGCTGGCGATGGGCGTCGCCCTCGGCGCGATGCCGCTGCTGGCCACCACCTTCGGTGCCGGTCTCGCCCGGCGTTCCTACGCGGCACTCGCCCACAGCGCGGTCTGGGTGGCGGTGATCGTCGCGGTGTTCGCCGTGCCGCTGTTCGTCTTCGGCGCCGACACTCTCGGCTTCTTCAGCTCCGACCCGGCGGTTCTCTCCCTCGGCGCGACCGTCCTGACCGCGCTGCTGGTCTCGGCGTTGTTCAACGGCTTCACGGGGTTGGCGATCACCTGGTTCCAGGCGAGTGGGCAGGCCGGGCCCGCGACGATCCTCTCGGTCACCCAGGGCGTGCTGTTCGTCCCGGTCCTGTTCGGCGCGCACGCATGGTTCGGCCTGACCGGGACGATCTGGGCGATCACGGTCTCGGAGGTGGCATGCTTCGTGATCGCGATCGGCCTGTTCCTCCTGCGCCGCCGGGCGACCACCCCGTCGGGGGAGGCCGCCGACCTCGCCCTCGCCTGACCCGGCACGAAGGAACCGTCCCCTTTCCCGTTCAGGGGACGGTTCCTTTCCCCTTCAGGGAACCGTCCCTTATCCCGTTCAGGGGACGGTTCCTTTCCCCTTCAGGGAACCGTCCCCCTTTCCCGTTCAGGGGACGGTTCCTTTCCCCTTCAGGGAACCGTCCCTTATCCCGTTCAGCTCGTCGGGGGCGTCGTTCTGTGAACGGAAAAGGGGACGCACCAGCGAACGGGAAAAGAACCGTCCCCGGGCGGTCGGTCGGCCGAGCCCGGCGGTCCCGCGATCGGGGCGGCAGGGACGGAACCCCAGGACGGCGCCGGCGGGACGGTCAGGCGAGGGCCTCGGCGAACGACTCGGCGAGCACGTCCATCGCGTCCTCGACGAGGGCGTCGCCGATCACCAGCGGCGGCAGCATCCGGATCACGTTCCCGAACGTGCCGCAGCCGAGCATCACCACGCCGCGCCGCGCACAGCCGGCCAGGACCGCCTTGGTCAGCGCGGCGTCCGGGGTCTTCGTGCCGTCCGGAACCACCACCTCGACGGCCTGCATGGCGCCCCGGCCCCGGATCTCCCCGATCTGCGGGTGGACCGCCGCCAACTCCCCGAGCCGGCCGGTGATCCGCTCACCGATCCGCTGGGCACGGCCGGCGAGGTCGTCGGCCTCCATCATCCCGATCGCCGCCAGCGCAGCCGCACAGGAGATCGGGTTCCCGCCGAAGGTGCCGCCCAGCCCGCCGGCCACGGGCGCGTCCATGATCTCGGCCCGGCCGGTCACCGCCGCCAGCGGCAGCCCTCCGCCCATCGCCTTGGCCGTGGCGACCAGATCGGGCACGACCCCTTCGAACTCGGACGCGAACCAGTCTCCGGTGCGACAGAAGCCGGTCTGCACCTCGTCGGCGATGAACACCGCACCGTGGGCGGCGCACCACTGGGACAGCATGCTCACGAAGCCTGGCGCCGGCACGATGAAGCCGCCCTCACCCTGGATCGGCTCGAGCAGGACGGCCGCCACATGGTCCTCGCCCACCTGCACGTGGACGCGGGAGGTGAACTCCGCGAACGCCTCCTCCGCGCACCGCTCCGCTCCCCCGGGCCAGCGGTACGGATAGGCCATGCCCATCCGGTACACCTCGGGCGCGAACGGCCCGAAGCCGTCCTTGTACGGCTGCACCTTGGCGGTGAGTGCCATCGTGAGGTTCGTCCGCCCGTGGTAGGCGTGGTCGAACGCGATCACGGCCTGTCGGCCGGTGGCCGCGCGGGCGATCTTCACCGCGTTCTCGACGGCTTCGGCGCCGGAGTTGAACAGGGCGGAGCGCTTCTCGTGGCCGCCGGGGGTGTGCTCGTTGAGCTTCTCGCAGACCTCGACGTAGCCGGGGTACGGGTTCACCATGAAGCAGGTGTGGGTGAACCTCGCCGCCTGCTCGCTCACCGCGGCCACCACCGCGGGCGCCGCATGTCCGACGGACGCCACCGCGATGCCCGAGCCGAAGTCGATCAGCTGGTTGCCGTCGACGTCGACGAGGATCGCGCCGTCGCCGTGGTCGATGTAGATGTCGTTGCCCACGCTCACCGCGGACGACACCGCCGCCCGCCTCCGGCCGGCCAGCGCCTGCGAGGCCGGCCCCGGCAGCGCAGTGCGGAGCGTCCGCTCTCGCTGGACCACACTCATCGCTCCTCCATTCCCCACCCCGAGCCGTACCCGGACGGTGCCGGCGCGGCCAGCAGCTCGAGGAACGGGACCGCATCGAAAGCCTCCGGCCCGAGCACTCCCTTCCCCGACCAGGTCCCGGTGGCCAGCAGCTCCAGCGCCACCACCGGGTTGATCGCGGTCTGCCACACCACGCACTGTGCACCGTAGTCGGCCATCGTGGTCTGGTTGTCGACGACGTGGTACAGGTACACCCGCCGCTGCTGCCCGTCGGTGCCGGTGCCGGTGACGTACAAGCCCGCGCAGGTCTTGCCGGTCATCCGCGGCCCGATCGTCGCCGGGTCGGGCAGGACGGCGGCGACGACGTCCCGTGGCGACACCTCGACGCCCTTGACGCGCACCGGCCTGGTGCGATCCAGGCCGAGCGCGTGCAGGGTCTTCAGGACGCCGATGAACTCCTCGCCGAGGCCGTACTTGAACGTCACCCGACCCGCTTTGAGCCACCTCGGCATCAGCAGCACCTCCTCGTGCTCGACGTTCACGCACTCCACCGGGCCGATGCCCTCGGGGAAGTCGAACACCTCGGGCTCGCTGAACGGCGGCGTGGTGTACCAGCCGCGGCCCGCCTCGTGGATGACCGGCGGGTTCAGGCACTCCTCGATCGTGGTCCAGATCGAGAAGGACGGGGCGAAGATCTCCTCGCCGGCCTCGTTGCGCACCACGAGGTTCGCGCCGTCCCGCGTCCCCAGTTCGTCGATCTCGCTGAACAGGTGGTCGGACGCGTACCTCGCGAACACGTCCGACAGGCCCGGCTCGACCCCCATCCCGACCAGGGCCAGCCGGCCCGCGGCCTCCCACTCCGCCGCCAGGGCGAACTGCTCGTCGCCGAGCTTCACCCCGACCTCGGCGTAGGGGCGCTCGGGGTGCGGGTGCGACAGGCTCATCGCCATGTCGAGGTAGTCGGCACCCGCGTCGAAGGCGCCGGTGAACACGCTCATCACGAACCGCGGGTCGACGGCGTTGAGGACGTGGGTGATCCCGTGTTCCCTGGCCAGGGCCGCCACGGACGCCGGGTCGGACGCGTCCACGCTGGCGGCGACGAACCGCTCCCCTCCTCCCGCGGCCACCGCGGCGGCGACACTCGCCCGCGCCCTGGCCGGGTCGAAGTCCGCGACGACCATCCGCTCGAAGAACCCTCGCCGGGCCGCGATCCGCGCCACTGCGTCGCCGACACCCCCGGATCCCACCACCAGAATGCGCACTACTGCGCCACCTTCCTCCTCCGGGCGCCGATCGCCTGCGCGATGCCGACGATCGCGATGGCACCCACGAACATGACCGTCCCGACCACGTTGACCTGGACGGGGGCCCCGCGCTGCGACGCGCCCCACACGTACATCGGGAACGTGACCGTGGTGGCCCCCGCGTTGAAGTTCGTCACGATGTAGTCGTCGAAGCTCAGGGCGAAGGCGAGCAGAGCCCCCGCACCGATGCCGGGCGCCACCAGCGGGAAGGTGACCTTCCAGAAGGCCTGCGCAGGCGTGGCGTACAGGTCGGCGGCGGCCTGTTCGAGGGCCGGGTCGAGCGAGGCCACCCGCGCCTTCACCGTCGTGATCACGAACGAGAGGGTGAACAGGATGTGTGCGATCAGGATCGTGGTCTGGCCGGTCGGGACGCCCATCGCGACGAACAGGGTCAGCAGCGAGGAGCCCATCACCACCTCGGGCGTGGCCATCGGGAAGAAGACCAGCAGGTTGGTGGCCGCGCGTCCGCGGAACCGGTAGCGGCCCAGCGCGAACGCCGCCGCCGTCCCGATCACGGTCGAGACCAGCGCCGAGGCGACCGCCACCCACAGGCTCAGCCCGAGCGCGTCGCACATGCCGGCGCTCGCGCACGGGTGCAGCCAGGCATCGAGGGAGAACTCGGTCCACTGGTAGTTGTAGCGCCCGCCGGGCTTGTTGAACGAGAAGATCATCACCACCAGGTTGGGGACGAGGATGTACACCATCACCAGCACCCCGGCGATCACCACCAGATTGCGTCGCAGCCAGTCCATCAGACGAGCTCCTCGGTTCCGGCGGCGCGGACGTAGACCGCGACCAGGATGATGATCGTCGCCATCAGGATGAACGACAGCGCGGCGGCGGCCGGGTAGTCGAGCACCCGCAGGAACTGGGAGTCGATGACCTGGCCGATCATCACGGTCTGGGTGTTGCCCAGCAGCTTGGAGTTGATGTAGTCGCCCGCGGCGGGGATGAAGGTCAGCAGCGTGCCGGACACCACCCCCGGCAGCGAGAGCGGCCAGATCACCTTCCAGAACGTGTTCCAGCCGTTCGCGTACAGATCGCCGGCCGCGTCCAGGAGCCGGGTGTCGAGCCGGTCCAGCGAGGTGTACAGCGGCAGCACCATGAACGGAAGGAAGTTGTAGACCAGGCCGCAGACCACCGCGAACGGCGAGAACAGCAGCGAGTCGTTGCTGGTCAGCTGCAGCCACTGCAGCACGTGGGTGAGCCCGGTGGCGCGGAAGAACCCGGCCACCCAGCCCTCGTCGGTCAGGATGATCTGCCAGGCGAGGGTGCGGATCAGGAAGTTCGTGAAGAACGGCGCCACCACCAGCACCAGCAGCATGCCCTTCCACCGGCCCGACCGGTGCGCGATGAACCACGCCAGCGGGTAGCCGAGCAGGAGGGTGCCGAGCGTGGCGATCGCGGCGTACAGGATCGAGCGGACGAACTGCGTCCAGTACCGGCTGAGCACGTCGCCGTAGATCGCGAAGTTCCAGGTCAGCGTGTAGCCGTTGTCGATGTCACCGGTCTGCAGCGACTGGGAGGCCAGCGAGATCGTCGGCACGATGAAGAAGACCGTCAGCCACAGCATGGCGGGGGTCAGCAGCACGATCGGGACGAAGTACCCGCGGCGCCGCGCCGTCCGCCTCGGTGCCGTGCCGCCCAGCGGGGTCGCGAACGCCATCAGCCGGCCGCCGGGACGAGGAACGCCTGGTGCGGGTCCCAGCCGAGCGTGACCTGTTCGCCGGGGCGAGCCGGCGTCGAGCCGTCGTTGGGCCGGGTCACGGTGAGCTCCTGGCCCCACGGCATCGCGACCAGGTAGGTCGTGGCCACGCCGGTGAAGGACGCGTCGGTCACCGTGCCGCCCAGCCGGTTCGCGCTGGGCGCGTCGGACGCACCGAGGATCCGCAGCTTCTCCGGACGGATCCCGAGCTGCACGCCGGCGCCGCCGGAGGGCACGTCGCCGGGAGCCGGCACCACCCCGTCGGGCAGCTGCGCCCGCTCGACGACGAGTCCGGTGCCGTGCGCGTGCGCGGTGACGAACTCGCCGCCCGGGTCGGTGAACCCTTCCAGCGGGAGGAGGTTCGACTGGCCGAGGAAGTTGGCGACGAAGGTGGTGGCCGGGTGGTCGTACAGGTCCGCCGGCGCCCCCACCTGTTCGAGGTGGCCGGCATTCATCACCGCGACCGTGTCGGCCATCGTCATGGCCTCCTCCTGGTCGTGGGTGACGTGGATGAACGTGATCCCCACCTCGGACTGGATCCGCTTGAGTTCGAGCTGCATCTCGCGGCGCAGTTTCAGGTCCAGCGCGCCCAGCGGCTCGTCCAGCAGCAGCACCTCCGGTTCGTTGACGATCGCGCGGGCGAGCGCGACACGCTGCTGCATGCCGCCGGACAGCTGTCGGGGACGCTGCGTGGCCCGGTCGGCGAGCTTGACCAGTTCGAGCGCCTCCATCGCCTTCCGCTTCCAGTTCTGCACCTTGAGCTGGCGCAGCCCGAAGCCGACGTTGTCGACGATGTTCAGGTGCGGGAACAGCGCGTAGCTCTGGAAGACGGTGTTGACGCGCCGCTGGAACGCGCGGGTGTGGGTGATGTCCTCGGTACCGAGGAAGATCCGTCCGGCCGTGGGCTCCTCCAGCCCCGCGACCATCCTCAGGGTGGTGGTCTTGCCGCAGCCGGACGGCCCGAGCAGCGCGAAGAACGACCCGGCCGGGACCACGAGGTCGATCCCCGCGACCGCGACGAAATCGTCGAACTTCCGGACCAGTTCGGTGAGCCTGAGCTCGCCGGACGCCTTCCGCGGCGTGGATGCGGACGCCATGGCTAGCCGGTCACCACCGACTGGAACTGCCGGTTGAAGGAGGTCTCCTCCTCCGAGCTCAGCGAACGGAACACCTGCGCCCTGGCCAGGGTCTCCTCGTTGGGGAAGATCAGCTGGTTGTTCGCGGTGTCCGGGTCCTTCTTGACCAGGATGTCCTTGACGCCCGCGACCGGCGAGATGTAGTTGACGTACTCGGTGACCAGGGCCATCACGGTCGGGTCGTAGTAGTAGTTGATCAGCTTCTCCGCGTTGGTCTTGTGCTGGGCCATCGCGGGGATCACGAAGTTGTCGGAGAACATCGGGAAGCCCTTCTCCGGCAGCGTGTAGCCCAGGGAAGGGTTGTCGGCGCGCAATTGCACGACGTCACCGGTCCAGGCCACGCACGCCGCCGTGTCGCCGGAGGCCAGCGGCTTGGTGTACTCGTTGCCGGTGAAACCCTTGATCTGACCGGCGTCCTTCGCCTGCTGGATCACCTCGATCGCGGCGCTGAACTGGTCCGCGGTGACGCTGTCCAGGCTCACACCCTGCTCGAGCAGCACGAGGCCGACGGTGTCGCGCATCTCCGTGAGCAGGGTCACCTTGCCCTTCAGCGAGGTGTCGTGGAGCAACTGGTCCATGCTCGTGACCTGCTTGCCGTCGGTCGCCTTCGGGTTGTACGCGATCCCGGTGAAGCCGCTCTGCCAGGGCAGGGAGTAGGTCCGTCCCGGGTCGAACTCCACGTTCGACAGCGTCGGCTCGAGGTTGGCGAAGTTCGGGATGTTGTCCTTGTTCAGCGGCAGGACGTAGCCCAGCCGGATCAGCCGGGCGACCATCCAGTCGGTGCTGACCCAGGTGTCGCGGCCGGTGTCCTGGCCGGCTTCCAGCAGCGGACGGACCTTGGCGAAGAACTCGTCGTTGTCGTTGTAGTCCTCGTTGTAGTTGACCGTGATCCCGCTCTGCTTGGTGAAGGCGTCGATGCTGGGGTGGTTGCCCTTGGCGCCGATGTCGATGTACTCCGGCCAGTTCGACCAGTTCACGACCTTCTCGGTGTCGGACAGGTCCGTCGCCTCCCGCGGGGTGGGGCTGGCGGATCCCGAGCCGGACGCCGTCGCATTGCGCCCCGGAGAGCCGCAGGCGCTCAGCAACCCGGCGGCCGCAACCCCCGCGATGCCGGCCAGCGCCGAGCGGCGCGAGATCGCCGCCCTGGCGAACGATGTGAGCAGGGGGTCCGGTCGTTCCGGCATGTCGCCTCCTTGGTCGTGGACTGGCCTCACGAATTGCCGTGCGCCACTGTGCGCATTCCGTGGCCGCGGTGCCCGTACCCGTCTGGACCCGGACACGTGACGCGGGCAGGGCCGAGGACGGCCCGTGACCGGGTCACGTCCGCCATCCGTCCCTCCGATCCCGCGGCCGATGGATGAGCATCTTGGTGCCCAGCACCCTAATCCGCAATCGTTTCGACAGAGTTACAACGAAAATCGTATCTGTAACGTTTGCCAACTCCGACTATCGCAGGGCAGGATCTGTTCCATGGCACAACCGCAGACCGGGTCGGCCGGAGCCCCGCCGGCCCCGTCCCGCGCCGCCGCGCTGCTGGACGAGACCGGCAAGCGGATCATCGAGCTGCTCCAGACCGACGGCCGCAAGCCATTCGTCAGCATCGCCGCTGAGGTCGGGCTGTCCGAGGGGGCGGTGCGCCAGCGCGTCCAGAAGCTGATCGAGTCCGGGGTCATGCAGATCGTCGCGGTCACCGACCCGATGGTCGTCGGCTTCACCCGGCAGGCCATGATCGGAATCCGCACCCGGGGCGACGTGGGGCCGATCGCGGACGCGCTGTGCGCGATCCCGCAGGTCGACTACGTCGTGACCACCGCCGGCAGCTTCGACCTGCTGGTCGAACTCGTCTGCGAGGGCGACCAGGAGCTGCTGGACGTCCTGATGACCTCGATCCGCACCATTCCCGGCGTCACCGACACCGAGACCTTCGTCTACCTCAAACTCAACAAACAGCACTACGACTGGGGAACCAGATGACCGAGACGACGCGCGGCGGAACACCGCTCGCCGACGCTGCCCGCAGCCACCTGTGGGGGCACTTCACCCGCCAATCCGTGTACGAGCCGGCCGAGGCCGGCGGGCTCGGCGCGACAGTGCCGATCATCGTCCGTGGCCAGGGCCACCGGATCTGGGACGACGCGGGCCGGGAGTACTTCGACGGTCTGGCCGGGCTGTTCACCGTCCAGGTCGGGCACGGCCGCACCGAGCTCGCGCAGGCCGCGGCCGAGCAGGCGGCGAAGCTCGCCTACTTCCCGCTGTGGAGCTACGCGCATCCCAACGCGGTCGAACTGGCCGAGCGGCTCGCCGGCTACGCGCCGGGCGACCTGAACCGCGTCTTCTTCACCACCGGCGGCGGCGAGGCCGTGGAGTCGGCCTGGAAGCTGGCCAAACAGTTCTTCAAGCTGACCGGGTCGCCGACGAAGACCAAGGTCATCTCGCGGTCGATCGCCTACCACGGCACCCCGCACGGCGCGCTGTCGATCACCGGCATCCCCTCGGCCAAGGCGCCCTACGAGCCGCTCGTGCCGGGTGCGCTGAAGGTGCCCAACACCGACTTCTACCGCGCGCCCGAGCATCTGCGCGACGACGAGTTCGCGTTCGGGCAGTGGGCGGCGGACCGGATCGCCGAGGCGATCGAATTCGAGGGGCCGGACACGGTCGCCGCGGTGTTCCTGGAGCCCGTCCAGAACTCCGGCGGCTGCTTCCCGCCGCCGCCCGGCTACTTCCAGCGGGTTCGTGAGATCTGCGACGCCTACGACGTCCTGCTGGTCTCGGACGAGACGATCTGCGCCTTCGGACGGATCGGCTCGATGTTCGCGTGCACCGACTTCGACTACGTCCCCGACATCATCACCTGCGCCAAGGGCATGAGCTCCGGCTACTCCCCGATCGGGGCGATGATCGCGTCCGACCGGCTGTTCGAGCCGTTCCGGACCGGCACCACGACCTTCTCCCACGGGTACACCTTCGGCGGGCACCCGGTGTCCGCCGCGGTCGCGCTGGCCAACCTGGACCTGATGGAGGCCGAGGGCCTCAACGACCGGGTCGCCACGCTCGCGCCGGCCTTCAAGGCGTCCCTGGAAACCCTGCTCGACCTGCCGATCGTCGGTGACGTCCGTGGTGCCGGCTACTTCTACGGCATCGAACTCGTGAAGGACAAGGCGACCAGGCAGACGTTCAACGAGGCAGAGTCGGAGCGGCTGCTGCGCGGGTTCCTGTCGAGGGCGCTCTTCGACGCGGGCCTCTACTGCCGCGCCGACGACCGGGGCGACCCGGTGATCCAGCTCGCCCCGCCGCTGACGATCGGCGAGCCCGAGTTCGCCGAGATCACCGCCACCCTGCGCGGCGTCCTGACCGAGGCCGCCTCGCTGCTCTGATCCCGCGCTGGGGAAGCGCCGACTGTCGCCCTCCGGGACCGACGACAGGTGGTTTCGACAAGCTCAACCAGCCGAGGTGGACCGAGTCGGGGACGGTTCTCCACTCGGTCCACCTCGGTGGAGCCCCCGGGGCGTGGACCGAGTAAGGAACCGTCCCCGACTCGGTCCAGGTCGGAAGTCCACATCATCCCTGTCTCGACCTCGGATCACGGCCGGCGCTGACAGGCCGCGCACAGACGGCTCCCGCCGGGCGCACACGTCGACGCGCTAGCTTGCACAGGAGATGTCCGAACCTCCCCGCAGTCCGAGACCCCGCCTCTTGTCGTGGCAGTTGGTGGCGATGGTCGCCGTGACCGTCCTGGCCGCATGGCTGAGCTACGAGCTGCGCTCGCCGTGCTTCGGCGGCTACAGCAAGGCCCTCAGCTTCTCCGCGGCGCGCGGCTGCGACAGCGACCTCCAGGTGATGTGGTTCGAGCGCGGGCTGAGGGAACACGTCCTGCCGTACCTGAACCTGCTGCCGAGCGTGGACTCCTCACCGGTGACCGTCGAGTACCCCGTCCTGACCGGCCTGCTGATGTGGGTGCTGAGTCTTCCCGCGACCAGCTTCGCCGGCTTCGTCGCGATGACCGCCGTGGCAATGGGCGCGCTGGCCTGCGTGCTGACCGTCGTCCTGTACCGCTTCGCCGGCCCACGGGCGTGGGCATGGGTGGCCGCTCCCGCCCTCGTCTTCTACCTCACCTACAACGTCGACCTGCCGCCGGTGGTGTGCATGGTCGGGGCCCTCGCGCTCGTCGTCGGCCAAGACCCGCGGACGGTGTCGCGGCCCCGCTACCTCGGCGCGGCGCTCCTGCTGGCCCTGGGCGGGGCGCTGAAGCTGTTCCCCCTTGTCCTCGGACCTGCGTTGGTGGTCTGGCTGGTCGTCGGACGCCCCGGCCCCCGCCAGACGCCGTTCCGGCAGCGGCTCCGGCGCAGCCTGGAGGCGGTGGCAGCCGCCGTGGCGCTGCTGGTGGCGGTGAACCTGCCCGTCGCCCTCGCCAGCCCCGAGGGCTGGCTGGCCCCGCTGACCTACCAGGCGTCCCGCACGATCACCCAGGACACGATGTCGATCTGGTACTTCCTGTCGACCTGGGTGGACCTCCCGCAACGGACGTTGATGACGCTCGCCACCCTCGCCACGGCTGCCGGCCTGGCCGCGGTTCTCGCCGTCGCCGGACGGCTCTCCCGACGGCTCGGAGAGTTCCCGCTCCTGGGCAGCTCGCTGGCACTGCTGGCCGCCTACCTGCTGCTGAACAAGGTGTTCTCACCCCAGTACACACTCTGGATCCTGCCGCTGCTGGTGCTGGTCGGGTTCCGGACCTGGGTCACGCTCAGCGTGGTCGTGGTGGACGTGGCCCTGTACTGGAGCTGGCACTTCCTGGTCCTGGCCTCGGTGACCTGGAACCTGCCCGCCTACACCCCGTGGCGCCTGCTCAACGAGGCGACGATCAGCGCCCGCGGCTGGCTGGTCGGGGCGTCCGCGGTCGTCGCGCTGCTCGCCTGCGCGCGTTCCCGCTTCCCGGTGGCGCTGTTCCTGCACGAGACCTCGCCCCTGCGGGGTGGCCCGCGCCCGCGCCGGCCGCGTCCGGCACCCGTCCCCGGCCTTCGCCCCGCACCCGGGGCCGTCCCGGTCGAGGCCGCGCCCAAGGTCCTCGTGGGCGCCGGCCCCCGCACCGACTGACCCGGTCACCGAGCAGACTGTCCCGAAGGCGTCGCGGTCGACGCTTGCGGGATCCTCCCGCGAGGCTCAGATCCCGACGTCCTCCAGCATCTCGGTCACCAGCGCCGCGATCGGCGAGCGCTCGGACCGGGTGAGCGTGATGTGCGCGAACAGCGGGTGGCCCTTGAGCCGCTCGACGACGGCGACCACCCCGTCGTGCCGGCCGACCCGCAGGTTGTCGCGCTGCGCGACATCGTGGGTGAGCACGACCCTGGAGTTCTGCCCGATCCGGCTGAGCACGGTGAGCAGGACGTTGCGTTCCAGCGACTGCGCCTCGTCGACGATCACGAACGCGTCGTGCAACGAGCGTCCGCGGATGTGGGTGAGCGGGAGCACCTCGAGCATGTCCTGCGCGATCACCTCGTCCACGACGTTCCGGCTCGCGACCGAGCCGAGCGTGTCGAAGACGGCCTGGCCCCAGGGCGACATCTTCTCGCTCTCGCTGCCGGGCAGGTAGCCGAGTTCCTGCCCTCCGACCGCGTACAAGGGGCGGAACACGATCACCTTCGAGTGCAACCGGCGCTCCAGGACCGCTTCCAGGCCCGCACAGAGCGCGAGGGCCGACTTCCCGGTGCCGGCGCGCCCGCCGAGGGAGACGATGCCGACCTCCGGGTCGAGCAGCAGGTCGAGAGCCACCCGCTGTTCCGCGGAGCGTCCGCGGATGCCGAAGGCCTCCCGCTCCAGCACCCGCCGCACCGAGCCGTCGGCGACCACCCGTCCGAGCGCGGAGGAACTGGTGCCGTGCAGGACGACACCGGTGTGGACGGGCAGGTCGATCGCCTCCGGAACAACGGCCGAGCCGTCGGCGTAGAGCCGTTCGATCGTGGCCGCGGGAACGTCCACCTCGGCCATTCCGGTCCAGCCGGAGTCCGGGGTGAGCTCGTGGCGGTACTCCTCCGCGGCGAGCCCGACCGCGGACGCCTTCACGCGCATCGGCAGGTCCTTGCTGACCAGCACGACGTCATGACCCTCGGCGCGGTAGTTCAGCGCGACGGCGAGGATGCGGGAGTCGTTGTCGCCCAGCCGGAAGCCCGGCGGCAGCAGCTCGGGGTCGGTGTGGTTCAGCTCGACCCGCAGCGTGCCCTCCACCTCGTTCACGGGGACGGGCGCGTCGAGGCGGCCGTAGCGCACCCGCAGGTCGTCCAGGTAGCGCAGCGCCGTGCGCGCGAAGTAGCCCAGTTCGGGGTGGTGCCGTTTGGCCTCCAGTTCGGTGATCACCACCACCGGCACGACGACGCCGTGCTCGGCGAAGTTGCGCAGGGCGTTCGGGTCGCTCAGCAGCACGGAGGTGTCGATGACGTAGGTCTTCAGCGCCAGCGCGGACTCGCGGGTGCCGGTGAAGGCGGTCCTGGTCGACGGCATATCGATCCTTGTCCGAGCCGGATCGCCACCCGTCCGGCTCTACCGAAGTGGTCAGCCGAAGGGCAGGGGCCCGGGCGCGGGCCCGCGGGTCACGCTCTCTCGAGCAGGACGACGCATGCGATGCCTCTCGTCGGACGGATGGGCACCCGTCCGTGGTCCGAGAGTAGGCGCGGCCGCCGGGCCCGCTCCCCCGACACGCCGTCCGCGGGGTGGGAGTTCACCCAGCTGTCACATGCCCATCCGTCCCCGCCCCGGGCAACGATCGCGAACGGAATTGGGGACAGACCAGCGAACGGGAAAAGAACCGTCCCCTGAACGGACAGGGGACGGTTCCCTTCCCATTCACGGGTCTGTCCCCTATCCCGTTCAGGGACGGGTGGCGTCGGGAGGCGCGCCGGTCCCGCCTCTCGCGGACGGGCGCCACCGGGACGCGGGCACAAGTACGCACGCCGTCTGCGCGGCGGGCGGCGCGCCCCACCTAGACTCGCGCCCATGGCCGACCTTCCCGAGTACCTGACAATCGAGACCTCGCCGGTCGCACCGGTAGCCAACCAGGTCGTCGGGGACCACTACCGGATCACCGTCCTCACCCCCCGCATGTTGCGCCTGGAGTACTCACCGACCGGACGGTTCGAGGACCGCGCCACCCCGTTCGCGCTGCACCGCGACCTCGGTCCCGTCGACCTCCGGGTGACCAGGGACGCGGCCGGCCTGCATCTGTTCACCGGAGCACTGGTCGTGGACTACGACGAGGGCCCGTTCTCGGCGTCCGGCCTGCTCGTGCGCCAAGCCGGCGGCCTGGGCTATCACAGCGACTGGCGGTACGGCGTCCGGTTCCAGGCCGACAAGTGGCAGCAGGGCAATCTCGGCGGCACCGCGCGGACGCTGGACGGTGTCGACGGGCCGCTGCCGCTGGAGGACGGCCTGGTCTCGACCACCGGCTACGCCGTCCTGGAGGACACCACGCTGCCGCTGGTCGACGGCTGGGTGGCGCCCAGGATCGAGGGCAACACCGACCTCTACTACTTCGGCTACGGCAAGGACGCCCCCGCCGCCGTGCGCGACTTCTACCGGCTCACCGGCCCGCAGCCGCTGCTGCCCCGCTGGGCGCTGGGCAACTGGTGGAGCCGCTACTACGCCTACTCGGCCTCCGAGTACCAGGAGTTGGTCGAGCGGTTCGAGGCGGAACGGCTGCCGTTCAGCGTCGCGGTCGTCGACATGGACTGGCACTGGGTGGACGTCGATCCGCGTTTCGGCCACGGCTGGACGGGGTTCTCCTGGAACACCGACCTCTTCCCCGACCCGCCGGCGTTCCTCGCATGGCTGCACTCCCACGGGCTGCGGACGTCGCTGAACCTGCATCCCGCCGACGGCGTCCGCGCCTACGAGGACCGCTACGCCGCCCTGGCCCGGCGGCTCGGGGTCGACGCCGAGACGGGCGAGGCCGTGAACTTCGACATCACCGATCCCGACTTCCTCGTCGCGTACTTCAATGAAGTACTCCATCCCCTGGAGGACGAGGGCGTCGACTTCTGGTGGCTGGACTGGCAGCAGGGCTCCCACACGAGGATTCCCGGCCTGGACCCGCTGTGGATGCTCAACCATTTCCACTTCCTCGACTCGGGCAGGGACGGGAAGCGTCCGATCACCTTCTCCCGCTACGCCGGGCCGGGCTCGCACCGCTACCCGGTCGGCTTCTCCGGCGACACGATCTCGACCTGGGCGAGCCTGGACTTCCAGCCGTACTTCACCGCGACCGCGGCGAACATCGGCTACGGCTGGTGGAGCCACGACATCGGCGGCCACTGCTTCGGCTACCGGGACGACGAGATGGTGGCCCGCTGGTTCCAGCTCGGCGCCTTCTCCCCGATCAACCGGCTGCACTCCACCGACGACCTGTTCGCGGGGAAGGAGCCGTGGAAGTACTCCGCGGACGCGCGCACCGCGATGGGCGACGCGCTGCAACTGCGACACCGGATGGTGCCCTACCTGTACACGATGGCCGAGCGCGCGCACCGGCTGGGTGAGCCGCTGGTGCGCCCGCTGTACTGGCTGGACCCACGACCGGAGGCCCTGGCCGCGCGCACCTCCTTCGGCTTCGGCAGCGAGCTGCTGGTGGCGCCGATCACCACGCCTGCCGACCGGCAGACCCTGCTCGGACAGGTCAGCACGTGGCTGCCGGCCGGGGAGTGGGTCGACTTCTTCACCGGCGTGCGGTACACGGGCGGACGCACCGTCCAGCTGCACCGCCCACTGTCCGGCTACCCCGTTCTCGCCAGGGCGGGGGCGATCGTGCCGCTGACCTGGCCGGACGAGTTCGGCACCGGCAACCCCGAGGCGATCGAGCTGCACCTGTTCGCCGGCGCGGACGGAGACTTCACCCTGTACGAGGACGACGACGCGGCCGAGCCCAGGACCGTGACCACCCGGTTCCGCTGGTCCCAGGCCGACCGGGCGCTGAGGATCGAGCCGGCCGAAGGCGCGCTCGACCTGCTCCCCGCGCAGCGGCGCTACCGGATCCTCGTCCGCGGCCTGCAGGCGGACCCCGTCGAGGTCACCGTGGCCACGGCCGACGGCGCCCGTGTCGTTGTGGACGGGCCAAGGGTCGCGAACCAGGTGGAGTCGCTCGTCTTCGGGCTCCTGTCGGCGGCCCAGGTGGAGTACGAGACCAAGGGCGCGATCTGGCGCGTCATCGAGCAGGAGACCACGCCCGCGCGCCGCATCGCAGCCCTCCAGGCGATGGACCTGCCGCCCTCGCTGTCGTCCGCACTGCTGGAACTGCTCCTGGCCGACGCCTGAGCGGAGCGGGCTGGGCACCGTCGGTCACCCCGCGGGGCTCACGGGGGACCGTTCGGGGCAGCGCCGACGAACACGGCGCGCGCGGCCACGGGACGGTCCCCTGCCGCACCAGGCGATCGACGCACGACGGCACCGGGGGGCTGCTCGTGCTCGATGCGCAGGGCCATCACTCACCGTCCGTAGCGCCGCTCGCGCTGGGCGTAGGAGCGCAGCGCCCGAATGAAGTCGACCTTGCGGAAGTCGGGCCACAGGGCCTCGCAGAAGTAGTACTCCGAGTGCGCGGACTGCCAGATCAGGAAGCCGGACATGCGCTGCTCGCCGGAGGTCCGGATGATCAGGTCGGGGTCGGGCTGGCCGGCGGTGTAGAGGTGCTCGGCGATGTGGTCGATCTCGAGGGTGCCGGCGAGTTCGTCGAGGCTGGTCCCCTTCTCCGCCTCGCTGGCCAGCAGCGACCGGACGGCGTCGCGCAACTCGTGCCGTCCGCCGTACGCGATGGCGACGTTCACGTGGATCCCGTCGTGGACGCCAGAGGCCTGCTGCGCGTCCGACAGGTGGGTGGCCATCTCCTGCGGCAGCAGGCTCACGTCGCCGACCACCTGGACGTTGTAGGTGTGGGAGAGGTCGGCGACCAGCCGCTCGATCACCTGCAGCAGCGGGCCGACCTCGTCCGCACCCGAGCGGGTGAGGTTCTCCGTCGACAGCACCCACAGGGTGACCACGCCGATGCCGAGATCCGCGCACCAGTCGACGAACTCACGCAGCTTGTCGGCGCCGGCCTGGTAGCCGACCACCAGCGGCTGCTCGGGGGCGTTGGCGCGGGCCCAGCGGCGGTTGCCGTCCGCCAGCACCGCGACATGGCGCGGCAGAGCCGACCGGTCGAGCTGGGCCAGCACCTGCGTCTCGTAGGCGGAGTAGAGGAAGCCCAGCGGCTGCAGGCGGTTCACCGCTTCGCGAATCCGCAGCCCGAGCGACATGACTGCCAGCCTAGCGTCGCGCACCCCGCGACAGGCGATGCCGGTCGGGTTGGGCGGCCGGGTGGCGGGCCGCCGGACCCCGCCCGAGGTCCGGCCGAGCCGGGAGCCCACGCGTCCAGGCCGCATCATCAGCGCCGGCGACCGGTGGGCGCGCCGCGCTTGAAAGTGCGGACCCCTCAACCTACGCTTGCGTAAGTTACCTCACCGTAGCTTAGGACGCCCCGATGACCGCACCGCTCGCCCCCGTACTGCCGCGGCCACGCCTGCGCGGCTGGCTCCACCTCGGCATGACGCCGCTGGTGCTGGTCGGCGGCATCCTGCTGATCGTGCTCTCCCCGACGCTGGCGACGAAGCTGGGCAGCGCGGTCTGGCTGGGCGGCTCGCTGCTGCTGTTCGGCACCAGCGCCACCTACCACCTCGGCGGCTGGCGACCCGGCGTGAAGGCCGCGCTCCGCCGCTGGGACCACGCGAACATCTTCGTGTTCATCGCCGCCACCTACACCCCGATCGCCCTCGCCCTGCTCACTCCCGCGGCCGCGAGCGCCCTGCTCACGCTGATCTGGTCGGTGGCCGTCGTGGGTGTTCTGGTCCGGGTGTTCTGGCAGAACGCGCCGCGCTGGATCGACGTCGCCTGCTACCTGCTGCTCGGCTGGGCCGGCGTCGGCTGGATGCCGGCGTTCTGGACCTCCGGCGGCCCGGCCGTCGTGATCCTGATCCTGCTCGGCGGGCTGGTCTACACCCTCGGCGCGGTCGTCTACGGACGCCGGCGTCCCGACCCGTCCCCGACCTGGTTCGGCTTCCACGAGGTGTTCCACGCCTGCACGATCGCCGCGGCCGCCTGCCACTTCGCCGCCATCGCCGTGGCGATCTTCGGCTGACCGGCCCTCCTCCCGCGGCCCGCGACCGAGGAGTCGACACGCCTCCTCGCCGGCCCGGGGGACGCGTCCTTGCCGGGACACCCCGCCCGGCCCGCCGGATGTGCGTATTCTCGGGCCGTGCTGCTCTCCGACCGTGACATCCGCGCCGAACTGGCAGCGGGACGCGTCGTGCTCGACCCCTTCGACGACGCGATGGTCCAGCCGTCCAGCGTCGACGTGCGGATCGACCGGCTGTTCCGGCTGTTCGACAACCACAAGTACGCGGTGATCGACCCCGCGCAGGAACAGCCCGACCTCACCCACCTCGTCGAGGTCGCCACCGACGAGCCGTTCGTGCTGCATCCCGGCGAGTTCGTGCTGGCCAGCACCTACGAGGTGGTCACGCTGCCCGACGACATCGCCGCCCGGCTCGAGGGCAAGTCGTCCCTGGGACGCCTCGGCCTGCTCACCCACTCCACCGCCGGCTTCGTCGACCCCGGCTTCTCCGGCCACGTCACCCTGGAGCTGTCGAACGTCGCCACGCTTCCGATCAAGCTGTGGCCCGGCATGAAGATCGGCCAGCTGTGCTTCTTCCGGCTGTCGTCCCCCGCCGAACATCCCTACGGGTCCAGCGCGTACGGCTCGCGCTACCTCGGCCAGCGCGGTCCGACCGCCAGCCGCTCCTACCTCAACTTCCACCGCACCCGGATCCCGGACGCCGGCTGATCGTCCGCTCCCGCCGAGCCGTCAGGATCCGGGCCGCCCATGGCCGGCTGGGATTCCGACAACGGGGCGAGGTCGCGGGCGACCGTGGCGACGCCCCCGGGCCAGGACGTCCGGGTGGCCGGGTCAGACGCGGCTCCAGAGAGCGGCGCGGAGCTCGGCCAGGTCGGACGTGGGCGCGAAGCAGGTCGTCCCGCGGCAGACGTAGACGTCCGGGCCCGGACGGTCGTCGAAGTGGTGCGCGAAGCCCTGCGTCCCCGCGGCGCCGGTGAGGATGGCCGTGCCGATCGGGGCCATCCGCCAGGTTGCCCTGGCCCGCTCCCCGATCGGGTCGTCGTCCACCACCACCGCGACCGCCGGACGCAGGCCCGTCCGCGCCTCGTCGGAGACCAGGGCGTCCACCAGCGCCGATCCGGCGAAGCGAGGCGCCTGCTCGAGGATGCCCACCAGGCTCTCCGCTGCGGCGCTCGCCCGCGCGTCGAGCTCCGGACGCTCGGCGAGCAGCGCCACCAGCCGCAGCGCGGCAATCAGCGCGCTCGTGCCGGACGGGGTCGGGTTGTCGCTGACGTCCCTGGCCCGTGCCCACAACTGCTCGGCGTCGGTGGCCGCGTCGTGGAAACCGCCGTCGTCCGCGTCGAAGAGCTCCCGCGCCTGGTCGAGGAGCTGCTCGGCGCGCCGCAACCACTCCGCGTCGCCCAGGGCGCCGGCCAGCCGGGCGAAACCGAGCGCGACCGCGCCGTAGTCCTCGGCGAAGCCGACCACCGGCGACGCCACGCCGGCCAGCGACGAGCGGTGCAGCCGTCCGTCCCAGTGGTCGCGCCACAGGCACTCCGACGCGTCACGGGCGAGCTCGAGCCAGGCCGGTTCGCCGAACACCTCCGCCGCCCAGACCAGGGAGTCGATCGCCCAGCCGTTCCACGCCGCGACCACCTTGTCGTCCCTGGCCGGGGCGAACCGCTGCCGGCGCTCGGCCAGGAGCCGGCCCGAGATGGACGCGAGCCGCTCCGGATCCGGGTTGCCGCGCAGCTGCAGCGTCGAGAGGCCGTGTTCGAAGGTGCCGGCCGTCGTCACGTGGAAGACCTCGGCGGCCCAGGCGCCGTCCTCCTCCCCGAGCGCATCGGCCAGGAGTTCGGGGCTCCAGCAGTAGTAGATGCCCTCGTGCTGCCTGCCGTGCGCATCGAGGCTGTCGGCGTCCAGCGAGGCGGAGAACCCCCCGGACGGCAGCCGCAACTCACGCTCCAGCCAGCCCACGATGCCCCGCACCGCCCGCTCGAACTGGGCGCGCAGGAGCGGGTCGTGGTCGGGGACGCGCCGCCACCCCCGGGTGTAGGCGCCGAGCAGCAGCGCATTGTCGTAGAGCATCTTCTCGAAGTGCGGAACCACCCAGCCGGCGTCGACGCTGTACCGGGCGAAGCCGCCGCCGACCTGGTCGTGGATGCCGCCGCGGGCCATCGCGTCGAGCGTTCGCTGGGCGACATCCAGCGAGCCGGGCTCGCCCTTGACCAGCAGGGCGTCCACCAGCAGCGGTGCCGGGAACTTGGGGGCGGTCCCGAAACCGCCGTGGATCGGATCGAACTCCCGGCTCACCTCGTCCAGCACCGCCCACACGTCGAGCCGGCCACCCTGCGCCACCGGCGGGGCGAACGCGCCGGCCAGGTGCTCGGTGATGGCGGACGCGCTGGCGTCCGCCTCCTCACGGCGCTCCTTCCACGCGGCGTCGATCGCCTCCAGCACCTGGGTGAACGACGGCATGCCGCCACTCGGCACCGGTGGGTAGTAGGTGCCGGCGAAGAACGGACGCCCGTCCGGGGTGAGGAAGACCGTGTTCGGCCAGCCGCCGGAACCGGTCAGCGCCTGGGTCGCCTTCAGGTAGAGCGCGTCGATGTCCGGACGCTCCTCGCGGTCGACCTTGATCGCGACGAAGTTGGGGTTCACGATCGCCGCGACCGCAGCGTCGGAGAACGACTCGTGGGCCATCACGTGGCACCAGTGGCAGGCGGCGTAGCCCACCGACAACAGGATCGGACGCTGGGAGGCCTGCGCGTGGGCCAGTGCCTCCGGCCCCCACTCCCACCACTCGATCGGGTTGTCGGCGTGCATCCGCAGGTACGGGGAGGTGGCCTCGGCCAGGCGATTCACGCCCGTCAGCATAGGTCAGCCGCGTCGGGCTCCCCGACCGCGGCGAAGGCAGCGGGACGCGAGGTCAGTCCAGCGGCGAGACCGGGGACTCCGGTGCGGGCTCGTCCTCGATGTCGATCCGGTTGATGTTGCGGTGCATGCTCCAGTAGAGGAACGCCAGCAGCAGGATCAGCACGCCGACCATCGCGAGCGGCAGCCAGGCGGGCGTCACCAGCATCAGGGGGACCATGCAGCCAAGGCTAGCGCCCCGCGCGGGGCATCGTCGTGGACGAACCGGGCGAGAGTCGTGCGCACGCCCAGGAGACTGCTGAGCAATCATGTCCCGGCTGCGGCGCGCCGGATCGGGCGATCTGCGGCGGCCACACCTTGGGGCATAGGGCCACTATCGCCCACAAGATGTGGCCTTGCAGCTCATCCCGCCCGGCACGTCCTCGCTCGGAACAGCATTGTTCAGCAGCCCCCTAGATTGAGTAGTCGTCCGGCTGGTCGCGGACCCCGGCGAACAGATCGTCCTCGGGCAGCTTCACCGGGACACTCGAGCGCACCAGCTGGTAGTCCTCGGTCGGC